>NZ_JBHEEE010000003.1:0-173756 GCF_041929865.1 Pseudochrobactrum lubricantis | reverse complement strand
GGTTCGAACCGTGGACCTACTGATTAAAAGTCAGTTGCTCTACCGGCTGAGCTACGCGCTCTTGCAATTTCTGAGACAGTAAGTCTCTGTCAGGAGCATCTCGGTAATGCTCTGCAAGTGGGGCGATACATAAGGCGGTTTGGCGCCATCGTCAACACTAAAATCAGTGTTTAAATTCAAAATCTTAAGTTTATACACAAGACAGGTACAAAGACAGATTTAATGCGCAGACAAACAAGCTGCTCAAATTTAAGAGGATTTTATAAGAGGAGAAAGTGGTGAGCGCGCACGGGTTCGAACCGTGGACCTACTGATTAAAAGTCAGTTGCTCTACCGGCTGAGCTACGCGCTCTTGCAATTTCTGAGACAAGAAGTCTCTGTCAGGAGCATCTCGGTAATGCTCTGCAAGTGCGGCGATACATAGGTGCCGATATCGCGATCGTCAACACTAAAAATCATTGTTTTTGAAGTGTGAGCGGATTTTTTGAAGTTTTTTCCGGTTTTTCCCCATGTTGAGGTGCGGAAAGCGCGCTCATATCATGCATATTTGATGATTTCTGTGGTCTGAAGAAAAATACAGAGGGGCGATTCATGCCTCCGAATGAGATTCTTTTAAAGAATGATTCCGGCAAGCCATTGTTTGCATGGCTGATTCCTGAAAATTTACCGATATTCGCACCTGCAGTTCCTATCCGGAACATTTCTGGCTATAAGACCCGCACGACTATAAGCAGCACCATGCCCGTGAGCTCGCACTGAATCGGCGGAGCAAGGCTGGTGGTTGCTGAAAGTCACGGATTTCGTAATTTGACAGGGAAATAATATGGCAATCGACATTTCTTATCTGACAGCTGTTGGTGCCGGTGCCTTATCTTTCCTCTCTCCCTGTGTTCTGCCGCTCGTGCCGCCTTATCTCTGCTATATGGCCGGTGTGAGTGTGGATGATTTCCGCAATGGCGGAGAGGCCTCGCAGGCCACACGCAACCGCATCCGGTTGCTGGTGACGTCATTTGCATTTGTTCTCGGCTTTACCACCGTATTTGTGGCGCTTGGTGCCGGTGCATCGTCAATCGGTCACTTTCTGCGTCAATGGCAGCAGGAAATGGCGATTGCCGCCGGTCTTGTTATTATTGTGATGGGGTTGAATTTTCTCGGACTGATCCGCATTCCGATGCTGTCACGGGAAGCACGTTTTCAGGCAAATTCCGCACCGGCCACACCTTTGGGTGCCTATATTATGGGGCTGGCCTTCGCATTCGGCTGGACACCATGTATCGGGCCGGTCTTGGGGCCGATCCTGACACTTGCAGGTTCCAAAGCTTCTGTGCTGGATGGTGCATCACTATTGGCTGTTTATTCGCTGGGGCTGGGCATTCCGTTTATGCTGGCGGCGTTGTTTTCCGGACGTTTCATGCGGTTCCTGTCACGTTTCCGCGTGCATATGGGCAAGGTCGAAAAAGTAATGGGTATTTTGCTGGTGCTTGCCGGTATCCTGTTCCTCACCGGCGGTATGGAAGCTTTTGCTTTCTGGCTGCTTGAGACATTCCCTGTATTGGGCAAGCTCGGCTAATCACAATACGTACCGGCTGTTTCTGAAAAGTGACCGGCACAACCATAAATCCTGAACAGGAAACTGTTTAAAAACAGAATAATACCGCGATTCATGCAAAATCATCGGCACCTTGCTTGTTTTGTGTAAATGAATCTATACGTTTTGCCTTTAAAGTGGTTCTGATAATTCAGACCTCTTTGCCAGTTATGAAACACGGAATTAATATGGCTTCCAGATCCTGCCTGACTATCATCCTCGCTGCCGGTGAGGGTACCCGCATGAAGTCTTCCATGTCCAAAGTACTGCATGAGATTGCCGGCCTGCCGCTGGTGGGGCATGTGGTTAAGGCCGTGCAGGGCGTGGATGATGGGGCTGACCTGGCCGTTGTTGTCGGTCGCGGCGCGGCTGATGTGCAGAAGGCTGTTGGCAAAATCAGCGATAAAGCGCGTTTCTACGAGCAGACCGAGCGTCTTGGTACTGCCCATGCGGTTCTGGCTGCGCGTGAAGCTCTGGCGGAATCGCATGATGATGTGTTGGTCGTGTTTGGTGACACACCGCTGATCGAAGAGACCTCTTTGCGCGCTGCCCGTAACAAGCTGGCGGAAGGCGCGGATATTGTGGTGATGGGCTTCCGTCCGGAAAACCCGACCGGCTATGGCCGTCTGGTTGAAGAAAATGGCAAGCTGATTGCCATCGTTGAAGAAAAAGACGCGACGGACGAGCAACGTAAAATCACATTCTGCAACGGCGGATTGATGGCGCTGAATGGCAAGCATGCGTTGCAGTTAATCTCTGCCGTGAAGAACGATAATTCCAAAGGCGAATATTACCTCACCGATGTGGTGAAGCTGGCGCATACACAAGGGCTGAATGTTATTGCCATTGATGTACCGGTTGAGAATGTCATCGGCATTAATAATCGTGCAGAGCTCGCCGAAGCCGAAGCACTGTGGCAGGCACGCAAGCGCCGTGATGTAATGCTATCCGGCGTGACGCTGATTGCACCTGAAACGGTTTTCTTTGCGCATGATACGCTGATTGAGGCCGATGTGCTGATTGAGCCGAATGTGTTCTTTGGTTCAAAGGTAACCGTTGAGAGCGGGGCCGTTATCCATGCATTCTCGCATATTGAAGGCGCACATATTGGTGCCAATACCAGTGTGGGGCCGTTCGCACGCCTGCGTCCGGGTGCAAAACTGGCCGAGAAAGCCAAGGTCGGCAATTTCTGCGAAGTGAAAAATGCGGATATCGGCGCCGGTGCCAAGGTCAATCATCTGTCCTATATCGGCGATGCAACTGTAGGTGCGGAAACCAATATCGGAGCGGGTGTTATTACCTGCAATTATGACGGCTATAACAAGTTCAAAACCACAATCGGCAGCAATGCTTTTGTCGGTTCCAACTCTGCTCTGGTTGCGCCGCTGACAATTGGTAACGGTGTTTATGTGGCTTCCGGCAGCGTGATTACCGATGAAGTGCCTGAAAATGCATTGGCTCTCGGCCGCGCCCGTCAGGTTAATAAAGAAGGCCGTGCAGAGGTTTTGCGCGAAAAATATAAAGCCATTAAGGCAAGAAAAAACAAATAATTATCATAAAATCATCATTTTTAAATTTAAAGTGATGATAGGAATTGTGTGGTCTTAAGGCCTATAGGCCAGACCTTAAAACAAAGACGCAACAGGAACAGACACTCATGTGCGGAATTATTGGTATTGTCGGTAAAAAGCCGGTCGCAATGCGGCTTGTGGATGCGCTGAAGCGTCTTGAATATCGCGGTTATGATTCAGCCGGTATTGCCACTCTGGTGGATAATCAGATTGCCCGCAGCCGTGCGGAAGGTAAGCTGGTTAATCTGGAAAACCGTTTGGCGGCAGAACCGCTGAGCGGCACAATCGGTATCGGTCACACACGCTGGGCAACCCATGGTGCGCCGACAGAACGCAATGCGCACCCGCATGCTACCGAACAGGTTGCGATTGTCCATAACGGTATTATCGAAAATTTTGCTGAACTACGTACAGAGCTGGAAGCTGAAGGCGTTAAGTTCCAGAGCGATACGGATACTGAAACCGTAGCGCAGCTGGTCGCCCGCAATATCCGCTCCGGCGATGCGCCTGTTGATGCGGTGCGCAATGTGCTTGGCCGTTTGCGCGGTGCTTTTGCACTGGCTTTCCTGTTCACCGGCGAAAATGAAATGCTGGTTGCAGCGCGTCGCGGTTCACCACTGGCAATCGGCTATGGTGAAGGGGAAATGTTCCTTGGCTCCGATGCGATCGCGCTGGCACCGTTCACCGATAAAGTGACCTATCTCGAAGATGGTGATTGGGCAGTTCTGACCCGTGACAGCGTGGCCATCTATGATGAAGGCAATAATGCGGTCAGCCGCGTTGTGCAGCAATCGGCCAGTGGCGCTTATGTTGTCAATAAAGGCAATTATAAGCACTTCATGGAAAAGGAAATCTACGAGCAGCCGGAAGTGATTTCCCGCACATTGGCGCATTATCTGGATTTCGCATCCTCGTCGATCCGCACCGATGTCAATGATATCGACTGGTCGAAGATCAACCGTATGGCTGTTTCCGCCTGCGGTACTGCTTATTACGCAGCAACAATCGGCAAATACTGGCTGGAACGCTATGCGCGTCTGCCGGTAGAGATCGATATTGCATCGGAATTCCGCTACCGCGAAATGCCGCTCTCAACCGATACGCTGGCACTGTTTGTGTCGCAGTCCGGTGAAACTGCCGATACGCTGGCCTCGCTGCGTTATTGCCGCTCGCAGGGGCTGCCGATTGCCGCTGTGGTCAATGTGCGTGAATCCACCATTGCCCGCGAGTCCGATATTGTTCTGCCGACACTGGCAGGGCCGGAAATCGGCGTGGCATCGACCAAGGCTTTCACTTGTCAGCTTTCGGTTCTGGCCTCGCTGGCACTATCTGCTGCCAAGGCACGCGGCACGATTACACCGGAAGAAGAGAAGCAGCTGGTCAGCGAGCTTGGCAATCTCTCCGGTGTATTGCATGAAGCGCTGAAACTGGCACCAAAGGTCGAAGCAATCTGCCGCGATCTGATGAATGTCAAAGATGTGCTTTATCTCGGTCGCGGTACTTCCTATCCGCTGGCTCTTGAAGGTGCGCTGAAGCTCAAGGAAATCTCCTATCTTCACGCAGAAGGCTATGCAGCCGGTGAGTTGAAGCACGGCCCGATTGCGCTGATTGATGAAACCATGCCGGTGATTGTGATTGCACCATTTGACCGTCTTTATGAAAAGACCGTGTCGAATATGCAGGAAGTGGCAGCCCGTGGTGGCCGTATCATCCTGATCACGGACAAGGAAGGTGCAAAACACGCTAATGTGGATGCGCATTCCGTGCTGATCATGCCGGATGTGCCGGAATTCATTGCACCTCTGGTTTATGCTCTGCCGATCCAGATGCTGGCTTATTATACTGCTGTGTTTATGGGTACAGACGTCGATCAGCCGCGCAATCTGGCGAAATCCGTGACTGTTGAATAAGCCAAAGCAGTCTGTTTTTTCAAAGCCCGCTTGTCTCAGATAAGCGGGCTTTTTATTTATAGATCATAAGCAGCGGGAGGATGGTTATGCTGGTGCAGCAAGGCGGATTGGCGATACGTGATTTGCAGAAAAGCGATGCGCCGGTGATGCTGCGCTGGCTGCAGGATGAGCGGGTGCTGGAATTTTATGAAGGACGCGACAAGCACTTCGATCTGCAATCTATTATCGAAGTTTTTATCGAAGATCAGGGGGAAACCACACCGTGTCTGGTGTTGCTGGATAATAAGCCGCTGGGCTATGTGCAGTTCTACCCGCTGGATAGCGAAGATAAACAGACACTGGAACTACCGGTTGAGGACGTGATCTACGGGCTGGATCAGTTTATCGGCGAACCGGATTTCTGGGGGCTGGGACTTGGCACACAGCTTGTCTCACTGATGCGCGATTATCTCATAGCAGATAAGGCAGCACAGCGCCTTGTACTTGACCCGCAAAGCCGTAACTTACGTGCTATTGCCTGTTATGAAAAATGCGGCTTTGAAAAACTCCGCCTTTTGCCTGTCCATGAAATGCATGAGGGGCAGATGCAGGATTGCTGGCTCATGCAGTATTATCCCGCGCGCAGCAGCCTGATTGCCTCGTCACGTCCGAAAATATAGAGCAGCAGGCGCAGCGCCTGACCACGCTCAGATTGCAAATCAATATCGCGCTCCAGCATCAGACGGGCATCTTTACGGGCGATTTCCAAAAGATCAGTATGCGCTTCCATCGAGGCGAGCTTAAAGCCCGGCGTGCCGGACTGACGGGTGCCGAGCAATTCGCCTTCACCACGCAGTTTTAGGTCTTCTTCGGCAATACGGAAACCGTCTTCCGTCTCGCGCATCACCTGCAAACGCGCTTTGGCAATCTCACCCAGCGGGCCTTTATAGAGCAGCAGACAAGTGGACGGCTTATCACCACGCCCGACACGGCCACGTAGCTGATGCAATTGCGACAGGCCGAAGCGCTCGGCATGCTCAATCACAATCACTGTGGCATCCGGCACGTCCACACCAACCTCAATCACCGTTGTGGCAATCAGCAGGCTTGTATCACCGCGCTTGAAAGCCAGCATGGCATCATCTTTTTCCTGTCCGGTCATGCGGCCATGAATGAGGCCAAGCTTGTCACCAAACACCGGTAGAAATGACTGAAAGCGTTCTTCGGCAGAGGTCAGCTCAACATGTTCTGATTCTTCCACCAGCGGGCAGATCCAGTAGATTTTCTGCCCCTCGGAAATTGCCTTGCGCATCCGGTCAACAATTTCACTCAACCGCTCACTTGGCACAATCGCTGTGGTGATCGGCTGGCGGCCTGCCGGTTTCTCGGTGAGTTTGGAAACATCCATATCGCCGAAAGCGGTCAGAACCAGCGTGCGCGGTATCGGTGTGGCGGTCATCACCAGCATATCCGGCGCAGTACCCTTGGCGGTGAGCTGCAGACGCTGATGCACGCCAAAACGGTGCTGCTCATCAATAATCACAAATACCAGATCATGATATTCGACCTTATCCTGAAACAGCGCATGAGTGCCGATAATGATATGAATTGTACCATCAGCCAGTTCGTCGAGAATACGCTGGCGTTCTTTGCCTTTTTCGCGGCCTGTCAGCAAAGCAGCTTTCAATCCGGCTTTTTCTGCCAGCGGCGCAATGGTTGCAAAATGCTGACGTGCCAGCACTTCAGTCGGTGCCATCAGAGCCGATTGCCCGCCGGATTCTGCCGCATGTGCCATGGACAATAGACCGACCACGGTTTTACCCGCGCCGACATCACCTTGCAGCAGACGCAACATCCGCTCCGGCTGTTTGAGATCGCCGATAATATCTTTAATCGCCTGTTCCTGACCTTTCGTCAGGCTATAGGGCAGATTGGCCAATATTTGTGCGGTGATTTTGCCCGTACCATTGAGCGGACGACCAGACAGTCGTTTGGTCTTGGCGCGCACCAGTGCCAGTGCCATTTGTCCGGCAAGAAATTCATCATAGGCGAGGCGGCGGCGTGAAGGACTGTCCTGCGCAATATCTTCGGGTTCTTCCGGTAGATGCAGATGATGCAGCGCTTGCGAGAAAGACGGAAAGCCCTCCCGCTGCATCAGCGTTTTATCCTGCCATTCCGGCAGATCAGGAATGCGTGTCAGCGCATCGCGCATCGCGCGTGCCAGTGTTTTGGGTGAAAGACCGGCGGTCAGCGGATAGACCGGCTCGATCAGCGGCAGATCATCGCTGCCGTCCATCGGCGCAATATGATCGGGATGCACCATTGAAGCGCGGCCGTTGAACCATTCCACCTTGCCGGAGACGATGACTTTCTCTCCGAGCGGCAGGCTCTTTTCCAGCCACGGGCGTTGAGCGCGGAAGAAAACCAGTGTTACTTCGCCCGTATCATCATGGGCATAAATGCGATGGGGCACGGAGCCACGCATAAAGGCACCGGATTTGGCCGTAGAGGGTGAGAACTGATATTCATCAACTGTCACTTCCAACGTGACCACGGCCCCTTCCTGCGCAAAAGCCACACCCGGACGGTTGCGCCGGTCGATCACACTGTTTGGTGGTAAGAACAGCAATTGTCCCACACGCGGCTCAAGCATCGTCGCGCTTTCCGCGCCGAGCAGTTTCAGCAGCAGAGCAGAGACTTTAGGTCCGATGCCGGTAAGGGTGCGGACGGATGCAAACAGGGGATCAAGCAGACTTGGACGCATGAAAGCAAACTTACTTAGATCTTATTAACTTGCAAGCTGACATCGCGCTCATCCCGCGTTATATGGCTGGTAACATTATTGAATGCACAGACGTTAATCCGGAGAGTGATATGAGCACAGGCAGTAAATTATCGGGCACCGAGGCAGGCGCACAGCTGGATCCGCGTCGTCGCAAGCTGCTGTTCCGCTCATGGCACCGCGGTATGAAGGAAATGGATCTGATCTTCGGTCAATATGCTGACATGCATATTGCAACCATGGATGAAGATACTTTGAATGAGTTTGAGCGCCTGCTCGAAGTGCTCGATCGCGACCTGTTCAAATGGATTACCGGCGAAGACAAAACACCGGAAGCTTTTGACACGGTTTTGTTCCGTGATCTTATTTTGTTCCGCGATAAAATCGACTATTGATCTTATAAATCAGAAGTTCGTACACATAGCAGAGTCATCCTATGCCCGTATTTTCCAAACTTGGTCTGAAACCGGTACTCGTCAATCATGTGCTGATTGACGGTGTGGCCGATGGTTATGAAGCCTTTGTGCTGACCAAAATTCTGGAAGAGGCGGGTGATAAAGGGCCGATACTGTTCATCGCACGTGACGGGCAGCGCGTGGCGGATATTGAGCAGGTTATCGGCTTTATCATGCCGGAACTGCCAGTATTGCATATTCCTGCATGGGACTGTCTGCCTTATGACCGCGTTTCCCCCGGTGCAACAGTCTCGGCGAGACGTCTGAACGCGCTGAGCCAGTTGAGCGCCTTACGCGAGCAAAAACATCCGGCGCTGATTATTGCCACAGCCAATGCGGTGTTGCAGAAGCTGCCGCCGCGCGCTGTGCTAGCTGAACAGAGTTTCTCTGCGCGCCCGGGCAACCGTGTGAATATGGATGAACTGACCCAGCGCCTTGAACGCAACGGCTTTGAACGCGTGCCGACAGTGCGCGATGTCGGTGAGTTTGCTGTACGCGGTGGTATTCTCGATCTGTTTGTACCGGGTGCGGAAGAGCCGCTGCGTCTGGATTTCTTCGGTGATACGCTGGAGAGCATCCGCGCCTTTGATCCGGCTTCGCAGCGCACTACCGAGACACGCAAGGAGTTCACTCTCCAGCCGATGAGCGAGATTACGCTCTCGCCGGATATGATCAGCCGTTTTCGTAAGAATTATATTGCTGCCTTTGGTGCGCCGTCGCGTGATGACGCACTTTATGCCGCGATTTCGGAAGGCCGCCGCTTTGCCGGTATGGAGCACTGGCTGCCATTGTTCTATGACGAAATGGAAACCCTGTTCGATCACACAGGCGCAATGCCTGTTGTATTCGATCATCTGGTGCCGGAAGCTATTGCCGAGCGTCACAAGCTGGTGCTTGACCATTATGATGCCCGTCAGAAACAGGCAGAGGGCAAAGAAGCCGCTGATGCTATTCCCTATAAGCCGGTAGCACCAAGCCAGCTCTATATGTCGCTGCGTAAGGTGGAAGAGGCGGCAGAGGCCAATGGCAAGCGCTATGATCTCACGCCTTTTGAAGCGCCGGAAGCCAGTGGCCGGCATATTATCCATGCGGATGCCCATAAAGGCCGCAGCTTTGCCGAGGAACGCGCCGCTAAAGACGTCAATCTGTTCGAGGCCGTAACCAAATATATCGCTGAACTGCGCGCAAGCGGCAAAAAGATCATGATCGCCGCATGGACGGAAGGCTCACTTGATCGTCTGCTACAGGTACTGGATGAACATGGTCTGGAAAAGATCGAGACAGTCAAAGACCTGCGCACTGTCAAAGCCCTGTCGCGCGATAAGATCACCGCAACTGTGCTGGCCGTGGAAAGCGGCTTTGATGCCGGTGATCTGGTTGTGGTGGCCGAGCAGGATATTCTCGGTGATCGCCTGATCCGCCGCACCAAGAAACGCAAACGCGATGCAGATTTTATCTCTGAGGCCGGTAGCCTGACCGCAGGCGATATCGTTGTGCATGTCGATCACGGTATCGGTAAGTTTGTCGGCTTGCGCACAATCACTGCTGCCGGTGCGCCGCATGATTGCCTTGAGCTACATTATGCCGGTGACGACCGTCTGTTCCTGCCGGTTGAAAATATCGAACTGTTGTCGCGCTATGGCTCGGAAGGCTCAAGCGCTGTGCTCGATAAGCTCGGCGGCGGTGCATGGCAGGCGCGTAAAGCCAAGCTCAAGAAGCAGCTGCTGGAAATGGCCGGACAATTGATCCGTATTGCTGCGGAACGCGCAATGCGTGGTGCGCCGGTGCTAAATCCGCCCGATGGTCTCTATGGCGAATTTGCTGCCCGTTTCCCTTATGATGAGACAGAAGACCAGCAGCGCGCCATTGATGCGATCTTTGATGACTTAAGCGATGGCAAACCAATGGATCGTCTGGTTTGCGGTGATGTTGGCTTCGGTAAAACCGAAGTTGCGCTGCGTGCGGCCTTTGTAGCGGCTTTGAACGGCTATCAGGTGGCTGTTGTTGTGCCGACCACGCTGCTGTCTCGCCAGCATTTCAAAACCTTCTCCACACGCTTTAATGGTCTGCCGATCAATGTTGCCCATGCCTCGCGTCTTGTCGGCAGCAAAGAACTGGCACTGACCAAGAAGGGCGTTGAAGAAGGCACGGTGGATATTGTTGTCGGCACCCATGCGCTGCTTGGCAATTCGATCAAGTTCAAAAATCTCGGCCTGCTGATTATCGACGAAGAACAGCATTTCGGCGTGAAACATAAAGAACGCCTGAAAGACCTGAAATCCGATATTCACGTGCTGACACTCACAGCAACGCCGATCCCGCGCACCTTGCAGCTGGCGCTCACCGGTGTGCGTGAATTGTCGCTGATTACCACGCCGCCGGTTGACCGTATGGCCGTGCGTACCTTCATTTCACCTTTTGATGCGCTGGTCATCCGCGAAACCCTGATGCGCGAACGTTATCGCGGCGGTCAGAGCTTCTATGTCTGCCCGCGTATTTCCGATCTTGCCGAGATCAAAGAATTCCTCGACCAGCATGTACCGGAGCTGAAAGTTGCCGTGGCTTATGGGCAGATGGCGGCCGGTGAGCTGGAAGACATTATGAATGCCTTCTATGACGGGCAATATGATGTGCTGCTTTCCACCACTATCGTGGAATCCGGCCTGGATATCCCGACAGCCAATACCATGATCGTGCATCGCGCGGATATGTTCGGTCTTGCGCAGCTTTATCAGTTGCGTGGTCGTGTTGGCCGTTCCAAGCAGCGTGCATTTGCGCTGTTTACACTGCCTGCGGGCAAAACGCTGACGCAGACCGCTGAGCGCCGTCTCAAAGTGCTGCAATCGCTGGATACTTTGGGCGCTGGTTTCCAGCTTGCGAGCCACGATATGGATATTCGCGGCGCGGGGAACTTGCTGGGTGATGAGCAGTCCGGTCATATCAAGGAAGTCGGTTTCGAGCTGTATCAGCAGATGCTGGAAGAGGCGGTTGCCGAGTTGAAATCCGAAGGTCCTGTGATTGACAGCCATTGGTCGCCACAAATTGCGGTTGGCACAGCGGTGATGATACCGGAAACTTATGTGCCGGATCTGCAATTGCGTCTTGGTCTCTATCGCCGTTTGGCCGATCTGGAAACAACGCAGGAAATCGACGGTTTTGGTGCCGAGCTGATCGACCGTTTTGGCCCGCTGCCGGAAGAAGTACAGCACCTGCTCAAGATCGTGTTTATCAAGGCGCTGTGCCGTAAGGCTAATGTTGAGAAACTGGATGCAGGGCCGAAGGGCATTGTTATTCAGTTCCGTGAGAAGACCTTCCCGAATCCGGCAGGTCTGGTGCAGATGATTGCAGCACAGGGCTCGCTGGCGAAGATCCGGCCGGATCAGAGCATTGTGTTTATCCGCGATTATCCGACCGCTGAAAAACGCCTGACCGGTTCAGCCGTAATCATGACTCAACTGGCAAAAATCGCCGGAGAATAAGCAAAAAACAGGGGGGGAATAGAATGCAAAAACAGCTGGTTGAAACCAGACATGGCCGTCTTGAGGTCATGACAAGCGCAGGCAAGGGCGCTCCGGTTTTGTTTATTCACGGCAATTCTGCGTGCAAAGAAGTGTTTCACAAGCAGTTTGAATCCTCTCTGGCGCATGATTTCCGGCTGATCGCTTTTGATTTGCCGGGACATGGCGCTTCGAATGATGCTGCTGATCCGCAAAAGTCCTATACATTGCATGGCTATGCGCAGGCCGCAGCCGATGTGCTGAAGGCACTGGATGTATCATCGGCAGCCGTGTTCGGCTGGTCGCTCGGCGGGCATATCGGTCTGGAAATGATTGCGCAGCAGGCTCCGGTCAACCGGTTGATGATTACCGGCACGCCGCCTTTTACTAAAGATGCGGATGCGGTCGGTCAGGCTTTTGTACCGAGTGAAGCGTTGAAATATGGTGGCCAGCGTGATTTGGACGATGGAGAGGCACAATCCTATGCGCGCCATGTGGTGCATCCGGATAAACCGACACCGGCTTTTATGGTGGATGCCGTGCGCAGAACTGACGGGCTCACACGCCAGACAATGTTCGAAAATATTCTGGCGGAGAATATCGCCGACCAGCAGCATATGGCTGAGAATTGCCCCGTGCCGCTGGCTATCCTCAATGGTGCTGAGGATCATTTCATCAATAATGCGCATATCGCATCGCTGAATTATAAAAACCTCTGGGAAGAGACGATTTTCCTGCTGCCACAGGTCGGCCATGCGGCTTTTCTGGAAAAGCCGCAGCTGTTTAACCGCATATTGGAACGCTTCCTGCGCGGCTAATTTTGTGGTTTGCGCAGGCGCACAATCCATGCAATCGGCGTAACGCGCGTATCGGCTACAACGTCTTCTCTTGCGGCCAGTTCTTCCGAGGCCATTGGTTCAACACTGGCCTCGAGAACAAAACCCGCAGCGTTGATCATGCCGATCCATTCGCTTAAAGTGCGGTGGAAGCGCGGAATATTGAACGGTTTATGCTGCTCGCGCTCAGTTTGCGGAACGCTTGAAAACAGCCATGTCTCAAGACTGCCGTCAATATTCTCAAAATAATCTGCAACCAAAACCGCGGTTACTTTACCATTCTCATCACGAATATTCTTACGAAACGGCGGCACAAAACACGGATGCAGAATGGTGAACTGGAAGAAACCCTGCGGTTTAAGAATGCGGAATACTTCTTTCAGCACATCGCCTTGTTGCGGCATATCCATCATCGACATGAAGGCGCTGGCGAAGTCAAATTGTGCATCATCGAATGACAGGTGCAGGGCATCCGCCGTCAGATAACGGATACCAAGCGGCTCTTTTTCTTCATATTCGGAAGCATGGTGCACAAAGGTCGGCGCAATATCAATGCCGGTCATTTTCGCACCGGCGCGTGCCAGAGCGCGCGTATTGGCACCTTCACCGCAGCCGACATCTAATCCGTTCAAGCCTTTGATATCCGGCAGCATTTCCAGAAAAGCCGGTGTGTGCAGCGCATCGCGGTAAATATCATAACCGGCGCGGACAAGCTTCGTCCATGTCGCAGCATTGGCCTCCCAATTTTCTGATACTGAGCGTTTCAATGCATTATTTGTGGGCTGATCTGCCATAGAGCACCTTTATAATGGAAGGAAAAACGAAAAAGGCTCCTTGGCGAGCACCAAAGAGCCTTAGAATAATATTGTTGCAGTGGTTTAAAGATCAGCGATCTTCGCTCAGACCCGGCTCATAACCTTCCGCAATCTGACGGATAGCATCAGCCATGGCTTCGGCGCTCTGTGCACCCATGACCGCATATTTCTGATCGAGAATGAAGCATGGCACACCGGTCACGCCCATCTGTCCGGCAACGGCGATTTCCGCACGAACATTGTCGCTGTCCGTGTCACCTTCAAGCAGGGTTTCGATAATGGTATATTCCATACCGGCATCTTCTGCGGCTTCGATCAGGATTTCATGGCTGCCGATATTTTCGCCCTGTTCAAAATAGAGTGAGAACAATTCGCCGACAACGCGATCCTGTACTTCCGCGCTGACTTCACCCGCCCAGCGGATCAGGCGATGGGCATCCAGCGTATTTGGTGCCACTTCAATCGCATCAAAGTCGAACTCGATGCCTTCTTCTTTGCCGATGGCGATCAGCTGGTCATGCACTTCATTTACGCGGCTCTGGGAGCCGAGCTTTTCAACCAGATAGCGTTTGCGCTCTTTGCCTTCAGCAGGAAGTGTCGGGTCGAGCTGAAACGGACGCCAGCGCACTTCAACATTCAGTTCCGGCAACATTTCAAGGGCGGCTTTCAGACGCTGACGGCCGAGAAAGCACCACGGACAGACGACATCGGAAATAACATCGATTGTGATTTGTTTATTAGTCATGAAATTACCTGTCATCATTTGCCAGTTATTATTAGTTCACAGAGGTGGTTTCAGTCCACCATGTAGGGAATTGATAGCCGTAAAGCGAGGTTTTTTGTGGAATTTTTATCCGTTCCCACCGTGCAACCTGCTGTTTCGGCAAATAATAGAGTGGCAGATAATAGCTGCCGGAAATCAGTAACCGGTCAAAGGCGCGCACTGCATCGGTAAAAGCAGGGCGGTCTTTTGCGGCAAGCATAGCTTCAATCATCGCATCAATAGCCGGATCCTGCGCACCCGGATAGTTGAAACTGCCGGATGCATCACGGGAGCCGGAACCCCAGCGCATCCATTGTTCATTGCCGGGTGAGAGCGAGGCTGTCAGCGCACCGATAATCATATCATAATCGAAATTCTGCAAGCGCTGCTGATATTGTGCATCATCAGCACTGCGGATTTCCGCAACAATACCAAGCCGTGCCAGATTGCGCTTATAGGCCAATGCCAGCTTTTCCTCATCGACCGAGCGGGTCATGATTTCGAAACTCAGACGCGTGCCTTCCGGTGTGTGCGCTACGCCGTTTTCAAAGGTAAAGCCTGCCTGCTCCAGAAGGTCATAGGCTTTTTTGGCAGGCGCACGGTCATGGCCGCTGCCATTGGTTGTGGTCGGGCGCCATGTGCCGTCCATTGTTTCCGGCAGAATTTTATCCTGATAGGGCGCGAGTAACTGCTTTTCACCTTCACTCGCCGGACGACCGACGGATGACAATTCCGAACCCTGCCAGAAACTCGCCATACGGTCATATTGACCGGAGAACAGCGAGCGGTTTGCCCATTCAAAATCAAAGAGCTCGGAGAGCGCACGTCGGACTTTGACGTCGGCAAATTTCTCGCGCCGCGTATTGAAGACAAAGCCGAGCATATTGGCCGGTGTGCCTTTGACAAACGTGTCCTTAATGACTTTCCCTTGTTTTACCGCAGGGAAATCATAGGCTTTGCTCCAGTGGTTAGGTGAACCGTCAACATAAACATCAACGATTCCCTTCTTGAAAGCCTCGAAATAGGAGGTTTCATTGCGGAAATATTCGATGGTGATGGTGTCGAAATTGCTGAAACCGCTGCGGCTCGGCAGGTCTTTTGCCCAGTAATCAGGATTGCGCTGATAGGTGATGCGCTCACCAGGTTTAACTGTCTTAACAATATAAGGGCCGCTGGCGATCGGTGGCTTCAGAGAAGCCTTGCCGAAAGTTTCCGGATCAACCGCATGTTTCGGCAGCACTGGCATAGTGCTGGCCAGCAGTAACGGGAATTCCCTGTCAGCCTTGTCATTAAAGGTAAAACGGATGCCGCGTTCACCGGTTTTCTCGATTTTGGCAATGCGGTTCATACGAGCATTATAGGGCGGGCGGCCTTTTTCCGTCAGAATTTCATAGGTGAATATCACATCTTCCGGTGTCACCGGCTTGCCGTCCGACCATTTTGCCTGTTCGTTCAGTGTGAATTCAATAAAACTGCGCGCATCATCCGTTTCAACACGTTCTGCCAGCAGGCCGTAAAGCGTGAAAGGCTCATTGGCAGAACGCTGCATCAGTGTTTCAAACATCAGATTGCCGAAATCCGCATCATTGAACATGCCGCGCGCTGTGGTGCGCATGCTTTGCAGAACAAACGGATTGAGGCTGTCAAAGGTACCGACCACACCATAGGTGATATTTCCGCCTTTAGGTGCTGCCGGATTGGTATAAGGGAAATGTTTGAAATCGACTGGCAGCGCAATGTCGCCATGCATGGACAATGCGTAGGATGGCACGCTGTCTTGTGCGGTAGCTACAGTCTGCGCCTGTGCTGTATCATGAGTAAAGGGCAGGCCGGTTGTGCCAAATGCAGTTGCCAGAACGGAGGTTCCCAGCATGGCAAGCAGATGACGCCTGTTGATGATGCGCGGGAAGGGCTGGAACGGCTGTGTCATTGGTCAATCACTATCCGGTAAAATTATAAGAATGCTCTGATTTGTCAGAATTTTGCGTGTTTTTGATTAATTTTGAGAATGTTTGAGGATTATACCGTTCCGGTACCATATTTGATTCGTATCGGATGCACTGTATAAACCGCTTTTTTAGCGGGAATATGCAGCAAGCCACAGAATTATAATATGAAATATTGACCGGCCGGTTTTCGTTTTCTGATAAGTCAGGCGGGAAATGCGTTGTTTTTATAGCGCAAATCGACGTTAAAAAACTATGGTTAATAAAACGGCACTGGATAATGCGTTACAGTCAGTGTAACACCGCAAATAACGCAGGGTCACGCTGTTGCCGTATTTTATCCGCAGTCATGGTTGCGAAAATTCGGTTCACTTGCTGATCCGCAAGGGGAAAATGTTGTCTTGCCAGTCTCGATGATAATTCCCGTAAAAAATACAGGCTGTTTATTTCTCTGAAACAGCATAGCCAGAATTCAGATCAGAGTGTTGAAAGGAACCTGTTGATCATGACCAGCACGAAGACATTCGCTGCCGCATCCGCAATTGCCGGCGCCGTTGCCCTGCTTGCAACCGCGACCCTTCCGGCCACAGCTCAACAGCTGCCGCCGCAGGGATGGTTCAAGGTCTGCTCGAAGCAGGAAGATAATGATATTTGCAATACACAGAATATCGTGACTGCAGATTCTGGTCAGCTGCTGACCGCGATCAACCTGATCGAAATCAAAGGCAAGATTAATCGTAAGATTTTTCAGGTTTCCGTTCCGACCGGTCGTCTGATCCCTGCCGGTATCGGCATGCAGATTGATGCGAACAAAACCACCAAGGTTGAATACGGTATCTGCTTCCCGGATCGCTGCATTGCAGAAGCTCCGCTGACAGATGAAATGGTCAATGCGCTGAAAAAAGGCGGCAAACTGACCCTTACATCCGTAAACTTCCAGAATAAGCCAAATCCGATCACTGTTCAGCTCACCGGTTTCTCCGATGCTCTGAATGGCAAAGGTCTGCAGCAGAACGAACTTGAACAGCGCCAGAAAGAACTTCAGGACGCAGTTCAGAAGCGCCAGAAAGAATTTGAAGCCAAGATGAAAGCAGAACAGGAAAAGGCGAAAGCCGGTAACTGATCTGGAACATCCGGAAACAGATTTTAAAGGGCGCCTCAGGCGCCCTTTTTTATTGGAGGAAAAATGATGAGACCTGAACTGACAACGCAGCGTCTGAAACTGCGGATATATACACCGCAGGATGCTGCGGAAATGTACAGCCACATTACCCCAACGCTGACCCGTTTTATGGCGTGGGAGCCGCCTGCATCCTATGAAGAGTTTCTGGAGAACAAACCTCTGTGGGAGGAGCGTTTTCTGAAGGGGACAGATTACCACTTTGTTGCCAGAGATATCCGAAGCGGTCGCTATATCGGTATTGTCGGTGTGCATCGGGCAACAACGACCACACCCGAGTTTGGCGTTTGGATGTGTGAGGACGTACACGGGCAGGGCTTCGGAAAAGAGGCGGTCACTGCTGTGTTCGACTGGGCAAAGGAAGCGTTACAGGTAGACTATTTCGTCTATCCGGTAGCCGAAGAAAATCGGGCTAGCCGCAAGATTGCCGAAACTCTGGGCGGCAAGCTTGTCTCCTCTGAGCAAAAGCCGAAATATATGGCTGTGACTTATCACATTCCGGCTTAAAACATACGCGGAGTATAGGCGTTAACGTGTAATTTCTTGTAATTGCCACGTAATGCTGAAGTCATATCATCGGGTTTTCTTTATAAGGAAACTCAATGATACCAGAAATTGAAACAACGCGTATGATCTTGCGTCCATTCAGGGTAGAAGATGCGGATGAAATCTGGCCGTGTATGACAGCGAATTTAGCACGTTATATGCGCTGGGAGCCGCCTGAGCGGGCTGAAGATTTTGAAAAAATTTGGCGTAAATGGCCGATGCAATTTGCTGAAGAAAGCAATTGCATTTTCATCGCGCGGAAAAAAGTGGATCATTCTTTTATTGGTCTATTCGGTATGCATAGTTTTAAAACACCAACGCCACGTTTAGGTCTTTGGGTGCGTGAGGAACTGCACAGGCAAGGGTTCGGGCCTGAAGGCATAGTTTCTGTCATGAATTGGGCGCGGGGGGATTATTCACCAGACTATTTTATTTATCCGGTAGCAGAAGAAAATATACCGAGCCGCAAGCTTGTAGAAAGCCTTGGCGGGAAAGCTGTGACAACGGAACAAGATCCCAAGTTCACGTTGATTATTTATCATATTCCGGCTTAAAATTTCATGATAATAATGGCCGGATATGTCCGGTCATTGTCCTGATACTGACTTTTTCATTATGTTTTGGCGCGGTAATTTCTGTTATACCACTTTACAGGAGTTACCTAAAATGTCCGCCAATGATACTGCTCTGATCGTTATTGATGTTCAGGAATCTTTTCGCCAGCGCCCCGTATGGCAGGATGATATCGCCCGTCCTTTTATCCGGAATGTGCAGGCGCTGATTGATGGTGCCACAAAGCGCAAGATTCCGGTTGTGCAGATTTTGCACACGGATAATGATGATGTGTTTCAGCTGGAAAGCGGTTTTGTGCGCACATTGGAAGGTCTGGAGATTGAGCCAACCGTGCAGTTTTACAAGCAACGTCACTCTGCTTTGGTAGAAAGCGGGCTGAATATTTGGCTGACGGAGCGCGGTACTCGCAAGCTGATTATCTGCGGCATCAGAACCGAACAATGTTGTGAAACGACAACGCGCCATGCATCCGATCTGGGCTATCAGGTTGATTATATAACGGAAGCCACGCTGACTTTTCCGATGCAGCATCCTTCAGGGCAGGTCTTCTCCGTTGAGGATATCAAAATGCGCACGGAGCTGGTTCTGGCAGGACGTTTTGCGCGCATTGCTACGGTTGAAGAAGCACTTCAGGCTGTCTCACTATAAGGAAACAGGATTGTGAATAAGCCAAGCGGCACGACGATCCCAAAGATTATACCAGTCTATGTTGTTGTGCCGCCGCATATCCTGCTGCTGGATGTGGCGGGGCCGGTGGAAGTGCTGCGCCGTGCCAATGCGGAGCAGCAGGACATTTTGTTTGATTATCATTTTGTCTCAACGCAAACGGAGCAGGTGAGTTCAATCGGGCTGGCTGTTGCAGGGCTTGAGCCATTGCCAGCACAGCTGCCGGATGATGCCTATATTCTTGTCTGCGGCACCATAACAGCACCGGCAGAGGCAAATGATCCTGAGCCGGAATACCGGCAATTGGCAGCATGGCTGAAAACAATCTTCCGGCCAACAATGCATCTGGTAACGATCTGCTCCGGTGCCCTGATTGCTGCACGTGCCGGTTTGTTCGATGGTTATGCCTGCACTACCCATGCGCTGTCCGTCGATGAATTGCGTGAAATTGCTCCGGCTGCGCGTGTGCTGGATAACCGGCTCTATGTGGAAGACGGTACGCGCTTTTCGAGTGCAGGTATCTCCACCGGAACTGACCTTATGCTACATCTGGTGGCAAAGCTGACATCGCCGGTCGTGGCTCTGAACATTGCGCGTTATATGGTTGTCTATATCCGGCGTACTGGTGGCGAGCCGCAATTTTCACCGTGGCTCAGCGGACGTAATCATATTCATCCGGTAATTCATCGTATTCAGGATGCGATTATTGCTGATCCGGCGCGGTACTGGTCTCTGGCAGAACTGGCCGATACCGGTTTTATGAGTGTTCGCAATCTGTCGCGTCTGTTTCAGGAGCATACGGGACTGACGGTGACGGAATATGTCAATCTGATCCGCGTAACACTGGCCAAAGATATTCTGACCAATTCGCCGCTGGATATGGAAAATATCGCGGAGAAAACCGGCTTTACTTCAGCCCGCCATCTGCGCCGTGTCTGGTCGAAATATAATACAGTGCCGCCGAGCCATTATCGCCGGATTACCGGACAGGTGTAAGATCACGTTGTGCAATACCGCAAATCACTGCCAGCAATAACAATCCGGCTGAAGCCCACAGACCACTTGAGAGGCTATGTGTCAGGTCATTGATAAAGCCGATCAGCACAGGGCCGACAATTTGTCCGATTGAGAACATAACAGTCATCATGCCGATTGCTCCTGCCCAGCCTTCAGGCGGCAGATTGCGGCGTACATAGACTGTGGTTGAGGCAACAACCGCGAAAAAGGCACAACCGAAACCGGCAGCAGAAATCATCAGCAGAGGCGTACCGGATGAGAAAATCGGCAGCAGTGATGCAATCAGCGTAATCAGCGAGAGCAGGGCAAAACCATAGCCATGCAGCACTTTTTTCTGAATACCTGCGCAAACCCATGGTGAGGAAATTGCGCCAAGCCCGATCACAAACCAGAAAGCCGATTGCAACATGGCTCCGCCACCGGAATTCTGCACCCATGCGATCATAAAGGTCATATAGGCAATATAACCGGCACCGACAAAGAGATATCCCGCTAGAATGCCGCTCATGGCTTTGTAATTAACGCGGTAAGGTTTGCTTTTCTGACCCGGCTTGTAAAGCGTCACATTTTGTCCGCGCGCGCCGATCAGCAACAGAGCCAAAGGGGCGGCGATCAGCGCCAGCAAAGCCCATGCATAAGGCCATGAGCCTGCACCCAAATAAGCTATCAGATAAGGAATGACGAGGCCGGACAGGAAAATACCGATGCCCGGTCCTGCATAGAAAATACCGAGAATAACCGAACTGCGCTCAGGATGACGCTGTGCAAGACCGGTTGTCAGCAGGCCACCGGCCACAAAAGCCAAACCTGCACTGAGACCGGCAATAAATCGCAGCAGGTTGAGAATAAGCACATCGCGGAAGACCGCGCAGAGTGCCAGTGAGACGACAACCAACCAGATATTGATGATCATCATTTTATAGGCACTGATATAGCGCAGCAAGCGCGATGCCAGTAAAGCGCCGAACAAATAGCCGATACCGTTACTGGTATTCATCCAGCCTGCATCTGCATAGGACCAGTGCAGATCGGCACGCATATCTGGCAGCACAAGCGCATAGGCAAAACGCGCAAACCCCAATCCCAGTGCCGGAACCATTGCTAAGGCCAGCACAACGGCTAAGGCATTTTCACTTTTTCCGAACGGGTCTTGGGTGGTCATTACAGGCATTCCGGTATTGTTTTACAGTATAACCTATAGCGGATTCACATCGTGGCGGTGATGATTAATCCGCATGAGAGGCGTGTTCAAATAGAAAAAGCCCCGCCTGATTATTCAGGCGGGGCTTTTTACAAATCATGACTGATTAAGCAGCCATAGCTTTCTGCAGGTTTTCGTCGATCTTGTCGAGGAAGCCTGTTGTCGACAGCCAAGGCTGATCCGGACCGATCAGCAGAGCCAGATCCTTGGTCATGTAGCCGGATTCAACGGTGTCTACGCAGACTTTTTCCAGTGTATCGGCAAAGCGCTTCAGCTCGGCATTGTCGTCGAGCTTGGCGCGGTGCGCGAGACCACGGGTCCATGCGAAGATCGAAGCGATCGAGTTGGTTGAGGTTTCCTCACCCTTCTGATGCTGGCGATAGTGACGGGTTACAGTACCGTGAGCAGCTTCTGCTTCAACGGTCTTGCCATCCGGTGTCATCAGAACCGAGGTCATCAGGCCGAGCGAGCCGAAGCCCTGTGCCACGATGTCGGACTGCACGTCGCCGTCATAGTTTTTACAAGCCCAGACATAACCGCCGGACCATTTCAGAGCGGAAGCAACCATGTCGTCGATCAGGCGGTGTTCGTACCAGATCTTGGCTTCTTTGAACTTCTCAGCAAATTCAGCCTGATACACTTCTTCAAAGATATCTTTGAAGCGGCCGTCATAGGCTTTGAGAATGGTGTTCTTGGTCGACAGATAAACCGGATAGCCGCGCTGCAGGCCGTAGTTCAGCGATGCGCGTGCGAATTCACGGATGGATTCGTCGATATTGTACATAGCCATGGCTACACCGGAGGATGGTGCATCATAGACTTCGTGTTCAATGGTTTCGCCGTCTTCACCAACGAATTTGATCGACAGCTTGCCTTTGCCCGGGAATTTGAAATCAGTCGCGCGGTACTGGTCACCGAAAGCATGACGGCCAACGATGATCGGCTGAGTCCAGCCCGGCACCAGACGTGGTACGTTTTTGCAGATGATTGGTTCGCGGAAAATTACGCCGCCGAGAATGTTGCGGATGGTGCCGTTTGGCGATTTCCACATTTTCTTGAGTTTGAATTCTTCAACGCGGGCTTCATCAGGGGTGATGGTGGCGCATTTCACACCAACGCCGTGCTCTTTGATAGCATTTGCTGCGTCGATGGTAACCTGATCATTGGTTGCATCGCGGTGTTCTACCGACAGATCATAATATTTCAGATCGATGTCGAGATATGGATGGATGAGTTTGTCTTTGATAAACTGCCAGATGATGCGGGTCATCTCATCGCCGTCAAGCTCAACAACGGGATTTGCAACTTTGATCTTTGCCATTAAAACCTCTCCTTCATGAAGTTGCGCCTCTCATAGCACTGCTTAGGCAAGAGGCAAAGTGCTAACGACGCCTTGAGAACAGGAATAATAAAAAACGCCGGAGATAACGGGTTTTTATACTGTCAGAGGGCAATTTATTTGTTCACGATGGTGTGAGATTTGCTTGGCAACGGTGCATGACAGAGCCGGTACAGGTTGCGGGCGATTCAGTTTTTTAAGCTGATACCTGTTTAATTATCATGCATGATTTGAATTTCACCACTCTTCCGTTTAAGAAAAGCGCGAAAAGCGCATGCGGAATGTCTCGTTTTGCGCGTGAAGTTCGAGTTTTGAGAAGATAATGGCCGGTACAGACAAACAGCGCCCGATGATTTCAGAAGGCCCAGCAATCATTCTCGTGGAGCCGCAATTGCCGGAAAATATCGGCATGGTGGCACGCGCTATGGCGAATTTCGGCCTCGGCGAATTGCGTCTGGTCAATCCGCGTGAAGCCTTTCCGAATGATAAAGCCCGCTCTGCCGCCAGCAAGGCCGATCATATTATTGACAGTGCGGTGCTTTACGATGATTTGCCGTCAGCACTGGCTGATCTGAATTTTGTCTATGCCACAACCGCCCGCGAGCGTGACGGTTTCAAACAGGTGCGTGGTCCCGTGGAAGCAGGTAAAATCCTGCGCCAGAAATTCCGTACCGGTGAGAAAACCGGCATCATGTTCGGCCGTGAACGCGTCGGCCTGAAAAATGATGAAGTCGGTCTGGCCGATGAGCTGGTGACATTTCCGGTTAATCCGGCCTTTGCCTCGCTCAATATCGCGCAGGCTGTGCTGCTGATGTCCTATGAATGGATGAAATCCGGTCTGGAAAATGAAACCGACACAGTTTTCCGCGGGCCTGAACTGCAACCAGCGAATAAAGAATATCTACACGGTTTCTTTAATCATTTGGAGGAAGCTCTGGATACGCGCGGTTATTTCCGCCCTGAAGCGCGTAAGGAGATCATGGTGAATAATTTGCGGGCAGTGCTGACCCGTCCGGCATTTGCGGAAGCTGAAATCCGCTTGCTGCGCGGGGTGCTGACCTCACTGGATTATTTCTCGCCGAAGAGCCCGCGTGGTTCTGGTGCACCTGAAGGACGTGCCAGAGTTTATAAAGACGAGACACAGAATACCGAGCAGGATAAACCGGACGAGAAGTCCTGAGGCAGGTTTGCGATGCACCATCTCGCGCAATATACAGCAACCAATATTTCCAGCAGGCAGGATGCGCCAGTTATCGTTTTTGACAGCGGTATCGGCGGCCTGACCGTGTTGCGCGAGGCGCGGGTGCTGATGCCCGACCGCCATTTTATCTATGTGGCTGATGATGCAGGTTTTCCTTATGGTTCATGGGAAGAACCGGCCTTGCGCGAGCGCATTGTCAGCCTGTTTGCTGATCTGATCCGCCGGTTTCATCCTCAGCTCTGCGTGATTGCCTGTAATACGGCGTCCACTTTGGTGCTTGATGATCTGCGGCAGGCTTTTCCGGATACGCCTTTTGTCGGTACAGTTCCGGCGATTAAGCCTGCAGCTGAGCGCACACATTCCGGTCTTGTCTCGGTTCTGGCAACGCCGGGCACGGTTAAACGTGCCTATACGCGTGATCTGATCCAGTCTTTCGCCACACAGTGCCATGTGCGTCTTGTCGGCGCTGACCGGCTTGCCACATTGGCCGAAGCGCATATTCGCGGCGAAAAGATTGACGATGAACTGGTGCTTGAGCAAATAACGCCATGCTTCATTGAGAAAGACGGTAAGCGTACGGATATTGTTGTGCTTGCCTGCACGCATTATCCGTTTCTCGCCAATGTATTCCGCCGTTTGGCACCTTGGCCGGTTGACTGGCTTGATCCGGCTGAAGCAATCGCCCGGCGCATGTTGTCGCTGCTGCCTGAGAATAAAGACAAGATTCTGCATCATCATGATGATCTGGCTGTGTTTACATCCGGAAAACCGGATTATGCGATCCGTCGGCTTCTGCAGGGCTTTGGCCTGCGGAATTAGAGCAAAGCAGCAAATTGCTATTTCTGCTTCCGGCGGGCAATCTTCGCTATTCCTGCGGATAAAATCTTTTTTAAAAGAAAGCACTTGACCTTAACCTAAGGGCAAGCCTGCATAACTTGTGCGATGATAGTCACAAGGAGAAAGCATGCTCACAATAGGACAAATGGCGCGCTCCCAAGGGGTAACGACAAAAACACTGCGCCATTATGACAGTATCGGTCTGTTCAGCCCCTGCCTGAGCGGGCAGGATAATGGCTACCGCTATTACCGGCCGGAACAGATTGTAACACTGGGGCGCATTGTCTGGCTGAGACAACTTGGTATGGCGCTGGATGAGATCAAAACACTGGCTGCCAGCGGCGGTCTGGACAGTGTGGAGAAGATGCATGCAAGCCTGCAAAATCACGCAGCGCAGCTTGAGGCTGACATTAACCGCCGTCAGAAAACCCTCGATCATCTTTATCGCTATCTCGCACAACCGGAGCGTAAAATGCCTGAATTACAAAAGCCTGAACGTGTTTTCTTCGCTGCTCAACGGATTATCGGCATGTGCTGGTATCCTGAGGATGAGGGCAGCATCGCGCAAATGTGGGATCGTTTTGAAGCGCGGGAGCATGAGATTGAACGCCTGAATGAGCCTGTCGGCACTTTCGGCATTTGCCAGCCGCTGGAAGACGGCCAGTGGCGTTATATTGCGGGTCTGCCGGTTGGCGCAGATGCAACCATTCCTGAAGGACTGGTCGCCATGGAAATTCCGGGGCGCTATTACGCAAAGGTTGAGCATCAGGGTGAAGTGACGACCTTGCCGGAAACATTCCGCGCGGCCTATTCGGAATGGCTGCCGAGTGCAGGTATGCAGCCTGATGAAGGGCCGGAATTTGAATATAGCGGCGCGCGTTTTCTCGGGCCGATGAATCCTGAAAGCGTGACCGAGATTTATATTCCGCTGAAATAATCCGTATTCAAAAATGAAGTGATAAATGAGCGACCTTGATCATGATTCAGGTCGCTCTTTTTATGATTGCGTTGTACTGCCGGTAACGAAAAAGAATATCAGCGGAGATTGGAATGATGAAACAGACAGTTGCTGTATTGGCGGCAGGGCTTGGCATTTTGACGCTGACAGGCAGTTTGGCCTCTGCAAATGAGCAGGTTGGTTTCCGGCAAACCGAACTGGCAGATAAGAGCGGCAAGCGTGACTTGAAAGTCGCGCTTTGGTATCCGGCATCGAACACAAAAGCAGCCGAGACTGTTGGTGAAAATCCGGTTTTTAAAGGCATTCAGGCAATGCCGGATGCTGCGCCTGACGGCAAAATGCATCCGCTTGTAGTCTTGTCGCATGGCTATGGCGGTAGCTGGCGTAACCTGAACTGGCTGGCAGGTGAGCTGGTCGGGCAGGGCTATATCGTTGCCGCGCCGGATCATCCGGGCACAACGACATTTAATCGTGACAAAGAGCAGGCTGCGCAGCTCTGGGAACGACCGTATGACCTTAGTCGTGTGATTGATGCTGTGACCACTGACAGTGCCTTAGCGGTCAAGGTTGAGCCAAGCCGCATTGCCGCGATTGGTCATTCACTCGGAGGCTGGTCTGTTGTGGCTCTGGCTGGTGCACAATTTGACCCTGCGCGCTTTGACAGGGATTGCACAGAACAGCCTAATCCGCGCACTTGTGGTCTGGCGAGTGAGCTGATTACGCCGCGAGGCGAAGTGGCAGCTGAAAAGCTGAAAACAATGAAGGCCGATCCGCGTGTTGGTGCGATTGTCTCGCTCGATCTGGGCTTGGCGCGTGGTTTTACACCGGAGAGCCTGAACAGCATTACTATACCGGCGCTGATTTTTGGGGCAGGCGTTGATATTGGTGATCTGCCTGCAAAACTGGAATCCGGCTATGTCGCTTCCAATATGCCAGCAAAAACCGCGCAATATGTTGAGATTGCTGATGCCATGCATTTCAGCTTCATGCAGATATGCAAGGCCGGTGCGTCAGAACTTATCGAGGCAGAGACACCGGGAGACGGTATTGTCTGTAAAGACGGCGGAGAGCGCGGCCGCGAGGCAATCCATCGTGAAGTCGCTGATATGATTATTGCATTTCTGGCGAAATCATTACCTGCAAAATGATAAGAAAAAGGCCGCGCTGTTATGCAGCGCGGCCTTTTCGTCAAAGTCTTGGGAGGCTTAGAGCATTTCCTGTGTAATTGAAAAATGGAAATGCTCTAACTTTTTCTTTGACGCACATCATATTCCGATCGAAGCAGGATAAGAAATCAGTCCGGCGAATTGATTTCCCTGCGCAGGCGGTTCCCACTTTTCGGGATGTGCTTACTTAGCTTTTAGTTCACTGACTTTACCAACAGTGAAGAACTGGGTTTCACCATTGGAGTCATCCACACCGTCATTATCAGTCACAACATAGCCGATGCCGTTTTTGTCGATGGCGAAGCCTTCAAGTTTATCCGGAACAAAACCGTTGAGCTTCTTGAGGTCAGGAATGAAATCATAGACCAGTGTTTTGCTGACAAGCGGCAGTTTCTCGCCGATCTTCGCTGGCTTCAGATCAGCCATTGCCACTTTGTAGAGGCGCTTGTTGACAGCTTCATTGCCGATCAGATTGTCGCGCTCAACGATATAGAGCTGACCGTCATGGGCAGTGATTTCCGACAGGCCGACCCAACCTTTTTCTTTCTTATCCAGCGGATAGGAAACGGCAGCCCATTCTTCGCTCTTCAGAT
The DNA here is from genome assembly GCF_041929865.1 of Pseudochrobactrum lubricantis. Lineage (NCBI taxonomy): Bacteria > Pseudomonadati > Pseudomonadota > Alphaproteobacteria > Hyphomicrobiales > Brucellaceae > Pseudochrobactrum > Pseudochrobactrum lubricantis. The sequence continues at coordinate 146,337 of NZ_JBHEEE010000003.1, read as the reverse complement.
TGTAGCTGAGAATTTTGACAGTGCCTTTGTCATCATCAGCCCATTCGCGCTGTACAACCATCCAAAGCGTTTCATTGTCGCCTTCACCGGTGCGGGTGATGCCTTCAAGGCCGAAGCGGGTCTGATGCTTGAGCAGGTCTTCAGGCAAAGCGATTTCTTTTTTGATTTCACCTTTGTCATTCACATTGAGAATGGCATGCGGCACCAGTTTCTTCTGGTCGCCTTCATTGGCCAGCCAGAAGCCGCCTTTGCCATCGGTCGTAATGCCTTCAAGATCAATCTTTTGCGCCGCATCTTTACCGCGTTTGACGAGCAGCGCAGAGGTGATTTTCGCAGGCTTCTGATTGGCGTCAATCGTGTAGATTGTCGGTGCAGCAAAATAAGCAGAGTCAGAAACTGCATAGAGAATGCCGTCTTTGCCTTCATCAGCAACCAGACCAGAGAGCGCGCCCCAGGCGATTGGTGTGCCTTCTTCCGTCAGTTCCGAAACCAGCTGCGGATAATCAGCGGCTTTGTCCTGCAACTCATAAATCATCACATGGGAGCGGGCGGCGCCGTCTTCACCCAGATCAGTTTCATTGGCTGTGACCAGCAGGTTGCGTGACGGGATCGCCAGCACGCCCTCAGGGCCGATGCCTGATGGGAGCAGCTGAACGAATTCAGGATCTTTACCGGTATCTTTATAAACACCGACCATCGAGCCACGCTCGCTGGCAACGAAGAGATAGTTGGTCTCGCCAAAACGACCGACCTCGGCACCTTCCAGCTCAACGCCTTTCTTGTTGCGCTTTTCCGGATAATGGCCGTGCGCAGCAATCTTGTGCTCCAGCGTATTGCCGGATTCGTAAGTTACCTTGCCGGTCTTGTCGAAGATCGTGAAGCCGCGGGAGCCGCCTTTATAATCGCCTTCATTGGCGGTCAGCAGGCGATCATCGCCAACCCATTTGATGGTGTCCGGCTCGCGGGAGACATTTTTCATCTCGCCGTTGAATTTGATCTGCCCGTCTTTCTTGGTATCGATCTTGTCGAGATCAACAGTACCGGCGGAGAAATGTGCAGTGATCTTGCCGGAAGCAGCATCGACGATCGCAATATGGTTGTTTTCCTGAAGGGTAACAGCAATTTCATTCTTGCTGTTGATGGAAACAAATTCCGGTTCCGGATCTTCCGGTGCAACTTCTGCAATACCGGTCAGATCAACCACTTTCATGGTTTTGCAATCCGGTGTGCCGTCTTTGAGATTGAGAATAACCAGATTACCGGCTGGCAGCTGTGGCAGCTCACCGTCATTCAGGTCTTCATCGCGCTCATTTTCAATGGCAACGGCGAGAAATGTCTTGTCCGGCGAAACGGCTACCGAGTCCGGCTGACCGCCGAGATCGCAGCTCATTTCAACCTTGCGCGATGCAATATCAATCACATCCAGACGGCCTGATGGCTTCACATAGCTTTCAGATGTGTTGACACCGGCGAAAACGCGCTTGCCTGCAACGGCAACTGATGTCGGTTCGCCTTCAACTTTAAGAACGCCGCCGGCTTTAGGGTTTTTAGGGTCGGTAATATCAACAAAACCGATGCCGCCATACGGGCTGTCGGAATAAATCAGCGTGTTGCCATCTTCGGAAACCGTAATGATTTCGGAGGAGGTTGCCGCTTTTGCATCTGCATCTTTCGGCAGGTTATCGGCGACTGCAAAGCTGGCGATGCGATTGAAAACCGGCTCAGCCGAAGCGGAAAAAGCAACGGAACTTGCCAGAGTGGCAGTAAGAGCGGTGATGAGAGAAAGTCTCATAGAACGGCGCGACATGAATATCCCCGAATGTTGGATAAAATTCTGGATCTCTGATCCAAAAGCCGCCATGCCTTGCTGCAAATGGCAATTTCTACGCTTCGGGTACTCACGTACTTATATATACGCTGCGTTCCGGTGCTCGAAATCACCATTTTCGCTATGGCCTGCCACTTTTTGATTCAGACATTGAGGGGAGATTTCGCCGTTCTCTGTTTCAGACAAATGTCACTTCCATGAAGAAATGATGACATGGCTTTTATTAGCATTTTATTCGCTGATAAAGCGGTGGGAAAACGGGATGCGGCCGGTTTCAGGAAACGCTGAAACGCTTGCAGATTGTATTGTCGCCGGTGCGATAGCTTTGGAAACCGATTGCGTCATAATAAGCAAGCCCATTGGTATTATCCGCGCCGATAGTCGCGTCAATATTTTGCAGGCCTGCATTTTCAGCTGCAAGTTTTGTTGCGGAAAACAGAGCCTTGCCCACACCGCGTCTGGCAGCACGCGGGCTGACATGTGTGCCGATAATGCCCCAGCCTGCGCTAACACCGTATTTATTGCCCTCAGCTGCGCGGATCAGTGACTGGAAGCCCAAAAGCTCGCCATTTGCATCTTCTGCCACGCTGCACAGAATGCCATGCAGGTTATTGATATAAGTATCGCGCACGAAATCCTGATCATGCGGGCGCTGCCGTTGTGTAACTGCAATGATATCCGTCAAAATGCGGCTCATGGCTTCAGCATCACTCAATCGGGCAGGCCTGATAATCATTGTTTTATCTTCCAAATAGCTGAGTGCATTTATTTGTCTGACGGTGTCTGCGGTCGTGCGAGGTTGCCTTTGCCGAATGTATAGCCGGTTTCCACTGTCTTCGAGCCGAATTTTGAGCGCAGCTTATCAATGGCTGTTTCAGCCGCCGCACGCTTACCGGCTTTGATATCCACCAGATCCGGCGGATCGGCTTTCACCGGATCGGTGAGGTCGGTCACGCCGATGCCGAGCAGGCGATATTTTGTGCCGTCAATTTCCTTTTGCAGCATATAAAGACCGGTGCGGAAAATCCTGTCTGCAAGCTGCGTGGGATCGCTCAGACGATGATTGCGGGTACGGCTTTGGAAATCCTTGGTTTTGAGTTTCAGCACCACTGTATGACCGGCAATCTCGCCATGTTTCAGCCGTCCGGCAACTTTTTCCGATAGTGCACGCAGAACCGGCACCAGCTCTTCAGCCTTGGCGATATCAATATCAAACGTGGTTTCATTGGAGATGCTCTTCATCTCGCTTTCCGGCTGCACTGTGCGCGTATCCATGCCGCGAGAGAGGCGGTAGAGACGCTGCCCCATCACGCCATAGGACTTCATCAGCGCAGATTCTTCCATTTGCTGGAGCTGTCCTATGGTCTGAATACCGTCAGCATTGAGTTTGGCATTGAGCGCCTTGCCGACACCCCAGATCATACCGACCGGCTTAGGCTTCAGAAAATCCAGCGTTTCCTTTTCCCCGATCACCGAGAAACCACGCGGCTTCTCCATGTCTGAGGCAAGTTTCGCCAGAAATTTGCAATAGGATAAGCCGACAGAAACGGTGATGCCGATTTCCTGTTCAATCCGGCGGGCGAATTCTGCCAGCACAAGGGCAGGCGGCGCACGGTGCAGTTTGGCCGTACCGCGCAAATCCAGAAACGCCTCATCAATCGAAAGCGGTTCAACCAATGGCGTGAGATCGAACATCATTTGGCGAATCTGATGCCCGACCTTGCGGTATTTCTCCATATTCGGTTTAACGAATACGGCCTGCGGGCAGAGCTCAATGGCTTTGAAAGTCGGCATGGCAGAACGCACGCCGTGAATACGCGCAATATAGCAGCAGGTGGAAACCACACCACGCTTGCCGCCGCCGACAATCACCGGCTTGTCACGCAGTTCAGGATTGTCGCGTTTTTCAATGGAAGCGTAAAAAGCATCGCAATCAATATGTGCAAAGCTTAAATCATATAGCTCTTCATGACGTACCAGACGCGGACTGCCGCAAGCGCTGCATCGTGGTCTCGGTTCACTACGGCGTTTTTTCTGCACAGTCAGGCAATCGCGGCAGAAACCTGCCTGCGGATCGGCCTCAGCAAAATAACCGGAAACACCGTTGACCATCGTAAAAACCTGTATCATGATCCGAACATAAGCGGAACATTTGCACAATACAGGCAGATGATTTCAAGCGCCAGCGAATTTTATACACAATCTGCAGCGATGCAGGAGGTCACACTTACATGGATTGGTCGTAAGCACTGTCGCCGTTCGGCAGAAAGCGCAGCGCCTGATTCATGCTCTCCGGCTTATGGCCGGTGGCTTCACAAAACTGCATGAGCGTTGGCTCATGCGCCAGATAGAACTGCAAAACACCGGTCAGAAAAGCCGGTTCACCTGCGGCTTCGCGGATAGATGAGACTTCAATACCGGTGAGGGACAAAAAGCGATTCATCAGATCTGGTTGCTGCGCCAGAAAGACCAGAGCTTCAATGGCCAGATTTTCAGCATCGCTTTGATTCAAGATGGTTTTTGACATTTTATATCCGGCTGGCTTTTACGTTTTGGCAACTGTAATTGCATCTTTAGCTGTATGAAAGCTGTTTAGGAGCATTTTGGTCATTGTTCAATGCTATGCTGATGGGGTTGGAATAATCATGGTCTCTGTGTGCTGTACCCGTGCGTGGTAATTGACGTGAGCCGAAAACTACGAAATGCTGCGGCCAGCACGCGGATATATTCAGACAATGTTCTGAGTAATAAGGTATTTTTTCATGACCAAAAAAGTAATGATCGTCGAAGACAATGAGCTGAATATGAAGCTTTTCCGCGATCTGATTGAAGCCAGCGGTTATGAAACCATCCGTACGCGCAATGGTCTTGAAGCTATGGATCTGGCGCGAATCCACCATCCCGACCTGATTTTGATGGATATTCAGCTGCCGGAAGTCTCCGGCCTTGAAGTCACAAAATGGCTGAAAGAAGATGACGACCTGAAAGCCATTCCGGTTATTGCCGTCACAGCCTTTGCTATGAAGGGCGATGAAGAGCGTATTCGTCAGGGCGGTTGCGAAGCCTATATTTCCAAGCCGATCTCCGTGCCGCGCTTTATTGAGACGATCAAGTCCTATCTCGGCGACCTGTAGTTACAGGATTTCGCCTTACTAAGGTGAATGATGAAAATTCCTACGTTCCGCATTGTAAGGCCGACAGATAATCCGGATGCACTGCTTCCCTTTTATCGGGATGGTTTAGGATTGACAGTTCTTGATAGTTTTCAGGATCATGACGGTTTTGACGCAATCATTATGGGGCGTGAAAATGTGCCCTATCATTTTGCATTTACACGCACTGATAAGCATCAGGCCGGTAAAGCACCTACCAAAGAGAATCTGCTGGTTTTTTATTTGCCGGATCATGCTGAGTGGGAAAATGCTGTTGAGCGTATGAAAGCGACCGGCTTTGTGCCTGTGAGCGCATTCAATCCCTATTGGGACAAGAAGGGGGTAACTTTCGAAGATCCGGACGGTTACCGTATTGTTTTGCAGCAGACAGATTGGGCGCCTTAATTACGGTTCCGACACAAATTACCAATCAGAAATGCTCTGTATTCAGACAACAAAAAACCCGGGCTGATAACAGCCCGGGTTTTTTTAATAACCGAAACCAGAATTATTTGATTTTGGTTTCTTTGAATTCGACGTGTGCCTTAGCAACTGGGTCGTATTTACGCTTTGTCATTTTTTCAGTCATTGTACGGCTGTTCTTCTTGGTTACGTAGAAGAAGCCTGTGTCTGCGGTCGACAACAGCTTGATTTTAATTGTTGTAGCCTTAGCCATAACGATATCCTGCTCTTTTAAATAATAAAACCGCCTGCTTGTCCGGCGATTTCATCCGGGTGCGGGAATTTGGCGCGACACTACGGATACACGCCGAAAAGTCAAGCCCGCTGTTTACGAACTACCAGTCTGATAAGCAGAATTATGATAAATGCTGCAAAAAAGAGTGATAAAGTGACCGGGAAACCTGTCGCTCCCAGCAAATCCATACCGACACCGGCTGCCTGAGGGCCTGCCAGCATACCGATACCATAGCAGAAAATGAACGCGGCATTGGCCGAAGCAAGCTCACGTCCCTGCAATTGCGAACCAAGATGGGCGAGGCCGACAGTGTAAAGACCGGCAACCACACCGCCCCAGATCAGCAGCAGAACTGCCATCAGATACCAGTTTGTGACAACATAAGGCAGCAGCACCATACCGGCGAAACCGATAATAGCACAAATCAGCAGCAGAATACGGCGGTCGCCGATGCGGTCGGAGACGAGGCCGAGCGGAATCTGCATCAGCACATTGCCGAGACCGACCATGGTCAGCAACAGCGCGGCATCGCCTTCATTGAGGCCGACACGCGTGCCAAAGACCGGAAACAGGGCAAAACCTCCGGTTTCCACTGCACCATAGACAAAGACCGCCATTGTCGCTGCCGGAACCGCGAAAATATAAGGCATGAAGGGAACGTGTTCCCCTTCCTCAAATTCAGGGCTGTCTTTACTGGCAATCATGACAGGGAAGGCTGCCAGCGCAATGATGACGATACCGATACCAAATGGCATGAAACCGCCGCTGCCGATGATTGAGAACAACCACGGGCCGACCGCGAAGCCGAGCGAAAGACATGTCGCGTATATACCAAGCACCAGTCCGCGTTTGGCCGGCGGGGCAGAGGTATTGACCCAATATTCAGACAGCACAAACAGCACTGTGAGCGCGAAATGCAAGGAAACGCGCAGTGCAAACCATGCAATAATATTCGGAAACAGATAGAAGCCGAGAAAAGACAGACCGCTGATGAACAGCATCAGCAGCATAGAACGGGCAACGCCGAGGTAAGAACCGATACGCGCGGATAACGCTGCGCCAAACAGCGATGCAAGACCGGCAACAGCCGTATTTGCACCGATGGTGCTGGCTGAATAGCCACGGCTTTCCAGAAGCACACTCAGCAGCGGAATACCAAGGCCGATCGCTGCACCAACGGCACTGATCGTGGCAATGGCTGCGCCAAGAGAGCGCCATTGCGTTGGTTGAAGTACCTCTGATGCGGGTTCAGTTGAAAGATGGTCTTGCTGCATGAAACTTAAATCACCTCACGGACATGACGGCCATGCCGTTTACGATAGAACGGAACCGGATATATAGAGGACAAATCCCTGTCTTCGAGCAGGAGTTTTTCGATATCCCGCAAAATAATGCGCGTAATCGCTGCAATATTGAGATTAAAGGCCTCGGAAAAGCTCACAAATTTCAAATCAGACAATTCCGGCTCATTATAAGCAGATGATTCTATAGCGCTTATGTCAGCCGGATTGTGGTTTCGGGCAGGGAGCTCCGGGCTGATTTCATCCAGGAAACTGGCAAAGAAACGCGCATCATAGCGGCGCACATGACCGGGCGGGGTGATCGCGCGCGCCACATAACGCAGCTGCGATAAATCGGGCAGGCGATTGCTGCGGGCAAAACCTGTCCACGGATGTGTTTGCGCATCATCATGCGGCGTACCGAGCAACAGGCCGGTTTCCTCATAGGTTTCGCGTATTGCAGTCATGGCAAGCGCACGCGCGCGTTGTGTGCTGGCACGTTTGCCAAGTCCTGCCAGCAATTTTATTTCATCCTGCGGCCTGAGGCTGTTGGCAGCATTAATTCTGCCGTCCTGCGCTTCTGTACCGCCGCCGGGGAAGACAAACATATCCGGCATGAAATGCATCGCACGGGCGCGGCGCCCCATGAGAATACGCGGCTCATTGCCGTTGCGGTCGATGAGGATGAGTGAGGCAGCATCACGCGGCCGGATAATGCGGGATGCTGCGGTGCCCTGATTACTCAAAGCTGCCGCATCATCCGGCCGGTGCATATCCTGCAAAGCGTGGTCTGTTTTATGTCCTGACATTTGCGTCAGATATATTCCTGCTGACTTTCTTTATCAAAGCCATGCATATAAAGCGCCCATTGCAGGCCGATGGTTGCACCTTTAATCGGTTGCAGCAGCACCAGTGACATCAGAATGGTCACCGGCCCCCAGATGGCCAGATGCCCCCAGAGTGACAGGCCGCCCATATTTTCCACCATCATGAACAGCGCGACGACGACGTGGCCGACAATCAGTACGGTCAGATAGGCAGGCAGATCATCGGCACGCTGCGGTGTGTAATCTTCATTACAGACAGAGCAATTAGCAACCGGACGCAGGAAGGAGCGGAACAATTTGCCGTCACCGCAATGCGGGCAGCGGGAGAGAAAACCGCGCTGCATGGCTTGTCCCAACGGGCGCGGTGTGCGGACGGGCTTTGTCTTCTCGCCGCCGAAAACCTGCGTTTCCGTCTGTGTCAGGGTCTGATCGCTGCTCATCATCGTCTCCCAATACCTGTGTCGGGGTTATCTTTTGCTCTTACGCGAAATATGGGCTGGTTTGCCTCTGGCCGGACCGCCGGTGCGGGATTTTCCCGCCTTGCGGCTGAATTTGGTAGCTTTATGGTGCGATTGCAAGGATGCAGGCAGCAAACGCGGTTCTGTCAGCATTTCAAAACGCAGTGCTCCGGCAACCGGCTGCGCTTCAACCAGCCGTACTTCCACACTGTCGCCAAGACGATAGCCTTTGCCTGACCGTTCACCGGCGACAGAATGACCGGCTTCATCATAGTGATAATATTCCCGGCCCAAAGTGGAAATGGGAATAAAGCCGTCGGCACCATATGTCGCAAGGGTCACAAACAGACCGGCTTTGGTCACACCCTGCACACGCGCCTGAAACTCATTGCCAACCTGTTCGGCCAGATGATGGGCGATCAGACGATCTGTCGTTTCACGCTCGGCCAGCATGGCGCGGCGCTCTGTCTGGGAAATGCTGAGCGCAATGGCCGGCAATTCGCCAATCTCGTCATTGCTCAGACCATCGGGTCCCAGATTGAGCGCGCGGATCAGCGCACGATGCACGATCAGGTCAGCATAACGGCGGATCGGCGAGGTGAAATGCGCGTAATGGCGCAGATTTAAGCCGAAATGGCCGATATTATCGGTATTATATTCAGCCTGACTTTGCGAGCGCAGCACCACCTGATTGACCAGCTCTTCGTGATCTGTACCCCGAACACGGGACAAAATGCCGTTGAACTGGCTCGGGCGCAGTTCCGCACCGCGGGCAAGGCTGATTTCCAGTGTTTTGAGGAAGTCACGCAGGGATTCCTGCTTGGTCAGCGACGGCAGATCATGAATACGATAGATCAGCGGCTGGTTTTTTGCTTCCAGTGTTTCAGCGGCGGCGACATTGGCCTGAATCATAAATTCTTCGATGAGCTTATGCGCATCGAGCCGGTCAGGCACGATAACTTTCAGCACTTGCCCCTGATCGTCGAGGATCAGTTTTTTCTCCGGCAGATCAAGCTCCAGCGGCTCGCGCTTGTCGCGGGCTTTTTTCAGCGCGGCATAGGCCTTCCACAGCGGCTTCAGGCTGATATCAATAACGCGTTCGGTCTTCTCATCCAGTGCGCCGTCAATGGCCGCCTGAGCCTGTTGATAGGCGAGGCGGGCAACCGAGCGCATCATGATACGGTGAAAGCTGTGCGAGCGTTTGCGGCCATCTGCGCCGATGATAATGCGCACCGCCATGGCCGGACGGTCAACACCTTCACGCAGTGAGCACAGATCATTGGAGATGCGTTCCGGCAGCATCGGCACCACGCGGTCAGGGAAATAGACCGAATTACCGCGCTTCAGTGCTTCATGGTCAAGCGAGGAACCGTGCTGCACATAATGGCTGACATCGGCAATCGCCACGACAATGACAAAGCCGCCTTCATTGGCCGGATCAGTATCCGGTTCGGCAAAAACCGCATCGTCATAATCTTTAGCGTCAGCCGGATCAATGGTGACCAGCGGCAGCGAGCGCCAGTCTTCCCGATGCGCCATTGTTGCCGGTTTGGCATTTTCCGCCTGCTCAATCGCTCTTTCAGGGAAAATATGCGGAATTTCATATTCGTGAATCGCAATCATCGACAGCGCTTTTTCACTGCCGATCGAGCCGATCACCTGTTCAATCTTACCCTGCGGCAGACCAAAGCGGCTTTTCTGATGCGGGATCGCCTCAACCAGATCACCCGGTTCAGCACCGTTCAGATGTTGCGCATCAATGCTGATTTCACTCTGTTTGCGGTTGACCGGCTCAAGACGGTATTCGCCGCTCTGCAACTGGCGCAAAACACCAAGCACGGCATTATCGCGTTTTTCCAGCTTTTTGATAACGCGGCCGGTATAAGGCGCGGCGCTTTTATCGGAACTGGCAAAGATTTTCGCCAGAACCTGATCGCCAACACCAACTGTCGGGCCTTTATCCTTGTGTGTCCGGCGCAGCAGTACCAGTGGCGCTGCTGTTTCACCATTCCACTCAATCGGACGTGCAATCAGGCCGCCATCGCTGTCGCGACCGGTAATGGTCAGCGCTGCAATCGGAGGCAGGGTATTCGGGCGTGACAGTTTCTTGGCACGCTTCTCCACCTGTCCGTCATCGGCCAGTTCACGCAGAATATCTTTGAGATAAATGCGGGCATCACCCTTGAGATTGAACGCCTTGGCAATATCACGCTTGGCAGCGCGATCCGGATTTTCAGTGATGAAAGTGAGGATATCTTCTTTGCTCGGAAGATAGGCTTCCGAGAGCGGCTTCACTTTGGATTTACCGGAAAAGCTCTTGTTGTTTTTTGCGCCCTTCTGGTTTTTTTGTTTGCCTGAGCCGCTGTTACGGTCAGATGAAGGGTCTATTCTGCGAGCCAATCCGGTCATCCTTAATATTTACTTTTCATAAAGTCCTGAAAACTCTTTAAAGCATTTCAGCACAGAATGGAAACATTTGCTGTGCCTGCGCTGATGCAAATAAAAAGGGCACCATAGTAACTATGGTGCCCTCTGTTTTACGTGCTTTGTGCTGCTTATTCAGCCGCATCCGCTTTTTTAGGTTTAGCGGCTGCTTTAGTCGCAGTCTTTTTAGCTGCCGGCTTTTTGGCTGCTGCCTTTTTCACCGGTTTGGCTTCATCATCCGCAGCCTTGGCTTTGGTTGTCTTCTTCGGAGCTGCCGCTTTTTTCGGTGCGGCTTTCTTCGTGGTCTTCTTGGCAGAGCCGGCTTTCGCTGTAATCAGCTCCAGCGCTTCTTCCATTGTCACCGTTGCCGGATCTTTGCCCTTTGGCAGTGTGGCATTGACCTTACCCCAATTAACATAAGGGCCGTAGCGACCGTCACGCACAGTAATGGAGCCGCCATCCGGATGATCGCCGAGTGTGGCAAGCGCAGCCGGTGTTGCGCGGGTGCGACCGCCTTTAGCCGCTTTCTCCGCCAGCACAGTCACAGCGCGGTTGATGCCGATCTCAAACACATCCTCAATGCTGTCGACATTGGCGAAAGCGCCGTCATGGGCAATATAAGGGCCGTAACGGCCGAGGCTTGCGGTGATCATCTTGCCGCTTTCCGGATGCGGACCCACATCGCGCGGCAGATTGATAAGCTGCAAAGCTTTTTCCAGATCAAGTTCAGCCAGTGACCAGCCTTTTGGCAGGCTGGAACGCTTGGCTTCCTTGCCTTCACCGCGCTGGATATACGGGCCGAAACGGCCGGTACGCGCAGTGATATCTTCACCGGTTGCCGGATCCTGACCAAGTACTTTTGGTTCATCAGATGCAGCTGCTGCATCACCTTCGCCTTCACCACCAAGCTGACGGGTGAATTTGCACTCCGGATAGTTGGAACAGCCGACGAAAGCACCGTATTTGCCGAGCTTCAGCGAGAGATTGCCGGTGCCGCAGGTCGGGCAGATACGTGGATCCATGCCATCGCCGCGATCAGGGAAGGCAAGGGCGGAAAGCTGCTCATTGAGCGCATCCAGCACATTGGTAACGCGCAGTTCTTTGGTGCTGTCGACATTGCCGGAGAAATCCTGCCAGAAGTCGCGCAGCACGTCTTTCCATGCCAGTTTGCCATCGGAAATCAGATCGAGCTTTTCTTCCAGCGCAGCGGTGAAATCATATTCCACATAGCGCTCAAAGAAGCTTTCAAGGAATGCGGTGACCAGACGGCCTTTGGCCTGCGGGATCAGCTTGCGCTTATCCATCGTGACATAATCGCGGTCACCCAGAGTTTTCAGCGTTGCCGCATAAGTCGACGGGCGGCCGATGCCGAGCTCTTCCATGCGCTTGATGAGCGATGCTTCGGAGTAGCGCGGAGGCGGTTCAGTCGAATGCTGGGTTGCGTCGATTTTCTCGCGCTTCAGCACCTCACCGGCATTGATCTGTGGCAGACGCGCACTGTCCTCGTCTTCATCTTCTTCTTCGCGGTGATCAGTATAGGCCGCGAGAAAGCCGTTGAAGCGGACAACCGAACCATTGGCACGCAATACAGCCGAACGGGCGCCGTTTTTAGCTTCAATATCAACGACTGTGCGCTCAATATCAGCAGGCTGCATCTGACTGGCGATAGCGCGTTTCCAGATCAGCTCATAAAGGCGAGCCTGATCTTCATCGAGATATTTGCGTACTTCTTTCGGATGACGGCTGAAATCGGTCGGACGCACCGCTTCGTGCGCTTCCTGAGCGTTTTTCGCTTTTGTGGAATAGTAACGCGGCTTTTCCGGCACATAATTATCGCCGAATGTCTGGCCGATTGCTTTACGCGCTGCGGAAATCGCTTCCGGCGCCATCTGCACACCGTCAGTACGCATATAGGTAATCAGACCGGTGGTTTCACCGCCAAGCTCAATACCTTCATAGAGGCGCTGTGCAACCTGCATGGTGCGCGATGCGGAGAAGCCGAGCTGACCGCTGGCGGCCTGCTGCAAGGTGGAAGTGGTGAATGGCGGGCCCGGATTACGTTTGGTCGGCTTGGCATCAACGCTCATGACATTGAAGGCCGCGCCTTCCAGCATGGTGCGGATGGCACTTGCCTGCTCTTCATTTTTAATATCGAGCTTGCCGAGTTTCTTGCCGTCAACAACAGTCAGGCGGGCAGTGAAATTATCGCTGCGCGGTGTCTGGAGCAGGGCGGCAATATTCCAGTATTCTTCACGGATGAAGCGTTCAATCTCGGTTTCACGGTCGCAAACGAGGCGCAGTGCCACCGACTGCACGCGGCCAGCCGAGCGCGAACCCGGCAATTTGCGCCACAGAACCGGCGACAGTGTGAAGCCTACCAGATAGTCGAGCGCACGGCGTGCCAGATAGGCATCCACCAGCGGCACGTCGATTTCACGCGGATTGGCCATGGCTTCGAGCACGGCATTTTTTGTAATGGCGTTGAACACCACGCGCTTGACCGGCTTGGAGCCGAGCACTTTTTTAGCGCGCAGCACATCCAGAACGTGCCATGAAATAGCTTCCCCTTCGCGATCAGGGTCAGTTGCCAGAATCAGTTCGTCGCTTTCCTTGACCGCTTTGGCGATCTCGGAAAGGCGCTTGGAAGAGGCCGCATCGACCTCCCAGCTCATGGCAAAATCTTCATCAGGACGAACAGAGCCGTCTTTTGCAGGCAAATCGCGGACATGACCGAAAGAGGCCAGAACCTTATAGCCTGAGCCTAGATATTTATTGATTGTTTTGGCCTTGGCGGGCGATTCAACGACAACGACATTCATATTGCGGGTCCAGATTAACGTACACAGCCGGATATGCCCGGATTGCGCCAGTGTTGATAATCATCAGGCTGGCAGGATATTTGTCATTCAAATGAACAGCGAAATCAGATTGGTCAAGAGCAAGCCACTGTTTTTTACGCAAAACAACGACAGGTTGACATTGTTTATTTTGTAATCATAGGTTGATTTCAGGCATTGTACATATCAAATTTGTCTGTTCCGGTTGCAATAGAATGACATTTTATTTGGTACTTTAATTTATATATTTAGGCTTAAGGCGGGCTCATGAAGGCAGATAAAGAGAAGTCCTATCATGAAATCATTTATGTTCATGATAAGCTACTGGAATTACGTCATATTGCTCAGTCCAACCACTATCCGATGCTGGCTTATTTCATCGAAATGGCATGGGTTGAGGCATCAGATGTTTTGCGCAGCCAGTCAGGCCGGATGACGAAAAACTGATTATTATGAGGGCAAAAGCGCAACCAGACCATTGTCGCTGCGTTGCAACTGCCCCGCGAGATCAAGCTCCAGCAATGCCAGATGCACGGCAGAGGCGCTGAGACCTGTGTGGCGGATAATCACATCCGCTGAAACGGGGGTGTTGCTGAGAGCGTTGCGGATACGCTCATAATCATTTTGTGCCGGAACAGGGTTTTTACCGGTATCGAAACCGATACTTGCCGGTTGTTTCATCAAAATCTGTGCTGTGTCTTGATTGAACAATGCTCCGGCCTGCATCGGCGCTGTATCTTTTGTGCGCAGCATCGGCTCCAGAGCATCCCAAATATCCTGTGCTTCGGTGAGCATGATAGCGCCGTTCTTGAGCAGAGAATTGGCACCATTCGCACGCGGATCAAGCGGTGAACCCGGTACAGCAAAAACCAGCCTGCCTATTTCTGCAGCCAGTCGTGCGCTGATGAGCGAACCGGAACGCTGTGCCGCTTCAATCACCGCAAGCCCGAGCGACAGACCGGCGATGATGCGGTTGCGGCGCGGAAAATCCTGCGCGCGCGGAACCCAGCCCATCGGCATTTCAGTAATAATGACCCCGCCATTATCAATGATCTGGTCGAGCAGCGGAATATTTTCCGGCGGATAGGGACGGTCAAGCCCGCCTGCCAGAACGGCAATCGTACCTGTCTCAAGGCTGGCTTTGTGCGCCGCCGTATCAATGCCTCGCGCAAAGCCGGAAACGATGGCGCAGCCGGATTGCCCGAGATCACGAACCAGCTGGCTTGTGAAGGCACAGGCCGTGGCAGAAGCATTTCGTGCGCCGACAATCGCCACCGGCGGTTTGCTGAACAGCGTTGTATCTCCAAGCACAGTTACCAGTGGCGGAGGATTGAGGATTTGTCTGAGATAGGACGGATATTCGGGCTCGCCCATGCCGATAAGTTTGGCACCGGAGCGTTCTATCGCTTCCAGTTCCTGTTCGGCTTCATCAATTGTATGAATACGCAGCGGGCGTTTGGCTGTGGAGCGCACCAGTTGCGGCAGGTGCTCAAGTGCGGCAGCAGCGCTGCCGCAATAGGCGATCAGATCGCGAAAACTGGCAGGCCCGACATTATCGCTGCGGATCAGCCGCAACCAGTTGAGTCTCTGCTGATCTGAGAGACGAATTCCTTTTGACTGCGAACCCGTCTCTGCGATCATTTATTTTGATCCTATTTTGGTTTCTGTGCCGCTCAGTAACCGTTCAATATTTGCACGGTGCTTGATAAAAATTATCAGCGTCAGAACTGCAAAGAGCAGCGCTGTTTTCGTTAGTCCGAGATAGAGAATGGAAAGCGGAACAATGATACAGGCGATCAGCGCTGAGAGCGAAGAATAGCGTGTGAGAAGCGCGATAACGATCCATACAGCTGCAAAAACCAGTGCACCCGGCCATGCCAGCCCCAGCAGAATACCGAGATAAGTGGCAACGCCTTTGCCGCCTTTAAATCCAAGCCAGACCGGAAAGAGGTGGCCGAGAAATGCGCCAAGCCCTGCGGCCAAGGCATAGTCGCGGCCGAAATAGGCCGCAACCAGTACGGCGATCGTGCCTTTGAGCATATCGCAGAGCAGGGTAGCAGCGGCAATTTTCTTATTGCCGGTGCGCAACACATTGGTTGCGCCGATATTGCCGGAACCGATGGAGCGCACATCGCCCAGACCTGCCATGCGGGTGAGCAGCAAACCAAAGGGGATTGAACCGAGCAGATAGCCAAAGACCAGCGCTGCAAAAATGCCAGCCGCGCTGCCGGTGATAATCAGTGGTTCAAGCATGAAGTCCCCTCAGAGTGATTTGTCCGCGCAACCGGACAGCAGAAATTAGGCATAAAATCCGCACCAAAACAATATTTATAATGCGAAGACTGTTTTGCCGCTGACCACGGTACGGATCGCGCGACCCTGAAATTTAGCATCTTCAAAAGAGCTGTTTTTCGAGAGTGAGTGCAATTCTTCAGCCTTTACGACCCATGGTTCATAAAGATCAACCACGGCGAAATCAGCTTTTGCACCAACTTTCAGAGTGCCTGCATCCAGACCATAGAGTTTGGCCGGAGCGGTGGAAAGCACTTCGATCAGACGCAAGAGGCTCAATGAGTCATTGTGATAGAGACGCAGCGCTGCACCCAGCAGGGTTTCCAGTCCGATTGCACCGGCTTCCGCATCGGCAAATGGCAGACGTTTGGTATCAACATCCTGCGGATTATGCGCGGAGACGATCACATCAATCGTGCCGTTGCGCACGGCTTCAATCATCGCCTGACGGTCATCTTCATTGCGCAGCGGCGGCGAAAGACGGAAGAATGTACGATATTCGCCGATATCATTTTCATTCAGCGATAAATGATTGATCGAAACAGCAGCGCTGACTTTTGCATTGGTTTCTTTAGCGCGGCGCAGCACCTGAGCCGACATATCGCAGGAAATTTGCGCAGCGTGATAATTGCCGCCGGTCATGCTTGCTAAGCGCAGGTCACGTTCCAGCGGAATGACTTCTGCTTCGCGCGGCGCACCGGAAAGGCCGAGCCAGCTGGCATAAAGCCCGCTATTCATCGCACCGCCACCGAGATAAGGGTCGATTGTCTCATGGGCAATCACCGCACCGAAATCCTTGGCATAGGTCAGCGCACGGCGCAGCAGCAGCGTATTGGCCAGTGATTTGCGGCCTTCGGTAAAGGCAACCGCACCGGCTTCACGCAGCAGGCCCATTTCGGTCATTTCCTCACCCAGCAAACCTCGGGTGATGGCCGCAGCCGGATGCACATTGACAATGGCGGTGTCGCGGGCAGTCCGCTTGACGAATTCGACCAGTGCCACATTGTCAATCACCGGATCAGTATCCGGCATCATAATCATAGAGGTTACGCCACCGGCAGCAGCAGCCTGACTGGCCGAGGCAATAGTTTCGCGGTGTTCTGTGCCTGGCTCACCGATGAAAACGCGGCTGTCGACCAGACCCGGGATCAGCACATTGCCGTTGAGGTCGATAATTTCCGCGCCTTCCGGCGTGCCCTGATTATTGGCATCGGCACCGCTGGCGACGATAATGCCGTCCTGAACGATCAGCGTGCCGGTTTCATCGAGATTGCGCGAAGGATCAATGATGCGGGCATTGGTGTAAACTGTAGTGCTCATCATCAGGCTCCAACACCGTTAAAATTTTCAGGATTTCGTCGCGGGTCAAGCAAAGCTTCCATCACGGCCATGCGTACGGCAACACCCATTTCCACCTGTTGCTGGATCACGCTTTGCGGGCCGTCAGCAATATCCGAGGCAATCTCTACACCACGGTTCATCGGGCCCGGATGCATTACCAAAGCGTCCGGCTTGGCATATTTGAGCTTTTCTTTATCCAGCCCGTAGAAGTGGAAATATTCACGCACGGATGGCACAAAAGAGCCGCTCATGCGCTCGCGCTGCAGGCGCAGCATCATCACCACATCAGCGTCTTTCAGACCCTCTTTCATGGAGTTGAACACTTCAACGCCCATTTGTTCAATGCCGGATGGCAGCAGGGTGGATGGTGCAATCACCCGTACCCGCGCGCCCAGCGCATTGAGCAGCAGAATATTGGAGCGGGCAACGCGTGAATGCAGGACATCACCGCAGATTGCCACGATCAGACGACCGACTTTGCCTTTAGCGCGGCGGATGGTCAGCGCATCGAGCAGGGCCTGTGTCGGATGTTCATGGGCACCGTCACCGGCATTGACCACCGAGCAGCCGACTTTCTGCGCCAGAAGTGCCGCAGCACCGGCAGAAGCGTGACGGATAACCAGAATATCCGGTTGCATGGCATTGAGCGTCATCGCCGTATCAATCAGCGTTTCACCCTTTTTAACCGACGAGCTGCCGACCGACATGTTCATCACATCGGCACCGAGGCGCTTACCGGCCAGTTCAAAGGAAGATTGGGTACGGGTGGAGTTTTCAAAGAAAAGATTAATCTGCGTACGACCGCTTAGGATTGTTTTCTTTTTTTCCGGCTGACGGGAGACAGCAACTTCACTGTCGGCCAGATCCAGCAATGTGGTAATATCGAGAGGAGAAAGACCTTTAATCCCGAGCAAATGGCGGTGGGGAAAAAGAGGCGCGGGAGATTGTTCTGTCATCACAGCTATTCCCATATAATGTTTGCAGAGAAACTTGTTTGCGGCCTTATATATGCTTTTGCGGCTTTGTCGAATAAACAGTGTGGAGAAAAACGGATTATTGAGGGGATATTTATAATTTTGCCGCAAACAATACCGCAAGGCGGATATTAGAGATTCGTGTATAGATTTTAAATACTAAAACCGGCGGCTGAAATCTCCGGCTAAATGGATGGAATATGTCGGTTAACACTCCTGCAGACGTTTCTGAAGTAACTAATCAGGCGCCGCAGCGCACCAATTATGCGCCGGATACGTCTCCATATTCCGTGACCAGAAATCTCAACGGACAGGCTGCTCCGCAATATAATGCCTATCTGAGTGATCCGCTGCTGCTGCAATGTGCAGCGCGTTTTCCGGAAAACCTGCAAAAAGAGCTCGAACAGACCGGCCGTTTTGTTTTATCTGCCGATGCGCAGGAAATGGCGCGCCTTGCCAATTCCGAAGTGCCGCGCCTGCAAACCCATGACCGTCAGGGTAACCGCATTGATCAGGTGGAATATCATCCGGCCTATCATGCTTTGATGCGCCGTTCCGTTGCGCATGGCCTGCACTCATCCATCTGGGAAAACAGCCCGCAACAATCTCCGGAAGCAGGGCGCCGCCATCAGGCGCGTGCAACACGTTTTTATCTGACTGCACAGCTTGAATGCGGCCATCTTTGCCCGCTGACTATGACAAGCGCATCACTTGCAGTGCTGATGACCTCTCCGGCGCTTTATGATGAATGGTCGCCGCGCATTCTCACCCGCAAATATGACTCGTCCAACAAGCCGCCGGTTAAGAAAGCCAGTCTGACGCTTGGTATGGGCATGACAGAAAAGCAGGGCGGCACTGATGTGCGTGCCAATACCACCCGTGCCGATCATGCGGGTAATGGCGTCTATCGTCTCAACGGCCATAAATGGTTTATGTCCGCGCCGATGTCCGATGCTTTCATGGTGCTGGCGCAGGCCAATGGACAGGCTGCCGGTGACAATAAGTCCGGCCTGTCCTGTTTCCTTGTGCCACGTTTATTGTCGGATGGCAGCGGCAACGGCTTCCGATTCCAACGTTTGAAAGACAAACTCGGCAACCGCTCCAATGCATCTTCCGAAGTGCAGTTTGAAAATGCACTCGGCCAGATGGTTGGAGAACAGGGGCAGGGTGTGAGGACTATTATTGATATGGTGACACTGACCCGTCTGGATTGTGCAGTGGCCTCCGCCGGTCTGATGCGCGCCGGTATGAGTGAAGCTGTTCATCATGCCCGTCACAGAAGTGTCGGCGGTGTGCCGCTGATCAATCAGCCGCTGATGCAGCGTGTTCTGGCGGATATGTCACTGGATGTGGCGGCTGCAACTGCTCTGTCACTGCGCCTTGCCCGTGCTTTTGACATGGCGGCCAATGACCGTATGGAGGCTGCTTTTGCCCGTGTTATGACACCGGTCGTCAAATATTGGGTGGCGAAAATCGCACCGGCGCTGCTTTATGAAGCAATGGAATGTCTCGGCGGCAATGGTTATGTCGAAGAAAATCCGCTGGCGCGGCTTTATCGTGAAGCTCCGGTCAATGCGATTTGGGAAGGTTCCGGCAATGTAATGGCGCTGGATATTGTGCGTGTTCTCCACCGCGCACCGCGTTTGTTTGACGATGTGCTGGAATGGATTGGCACGCAGCTTGGCCGTCGCGGTCAGGGGACTGTTGCCGTATTGCGGGCTGCGATGCAGGTGACCATGACCGATGAAGGTGCTGCGCGGATGCTCACCGAGCAAATGGCGCTGGCCGCCAGTGCCGCCTGCCTGAAAGAACTCGGTGCGGATGATATCGGCGATGCCTTTATCGAAACCCGTCTTGGTGGTCAGTGGCGCACAACCTATGGCATGATTGATGCCCGCCATGACGCATTAGGCATTATCAACGCACTCTATCCGCAGGAATAAGCTGCAACCGGCTTATTGACGGAGGGCTGACTAATCCTGCTCACTGTCACGGCGCAGCATATGTAGCCGGTCAAGTGCACCCTGCAAAATGAACGAGGCAGCAGCGGAATCAATCCGCTCTGCGCGTTTGGCGCGGGAAACATCCATACCGATCAAAGCGCGCTCTGCCGCAACCGTTGAAAGCCGCTCATCCCAATAGATAAACGGAATATCGGTGAGCTTTTCCATATTGCGCACAAATGCGCGGGTGGCCTGCACGCGCGGGCCTTCTGTGCCGTCCATATTGACCGGCAGGCCGATAACCACGGCTGAAATCTTTTCTTTTTGCAGCAGTTCCAGCAGTTCCTGCGCATCCAGTGTGAATTTGCGTCGTTTAAGAACAGGGCGCGGATGGGAGAAGGAAAGTCCGAGATCAGAGACAGCGATGCCGATGGTTTTGGTACCCAGATCAAGACCGGCAACCAGCTGACCATAGCTCAGGCTTGCCGCAAGCTCTTCAATTGTTGATACAGCCATATCTCGTTTCCTGATCCGGTAATGTCATACTATATTGCAAAGACAGCGCAGTGCATTCTAACTGTGCCTATAACAATATGCATCGGCAAAGGGAATATCATGAAAATCACCTGGCTCGGCCATTCTGCTTTCCGCGTTGAAACTTCGCAGGCGGTCATTCTGATCGACCCTTTCATCAGTCAGAGCCCGACCGGCTCAGGCTTGGATTTTGCTGAAGTGACCAAAGGCGTGACGCATATTGCCCTGACCCATGGCCATGGCGATCATGTTGGCGACACCATCCGCATTGCAAAGGAGACGGGTGCAACGGTTATCGCCAATGCTGATCTTTGTGACTGGCTGGAGCATCGTGGTGTCGCGAAAGTCGATCCGACGAATACCGGCGGTACAGTCTTTCACAACGGATTTTCTGTAACATTCGTCAATGCGCTGCATTCTTCCGCAAGTTTGACGGAAGACGGTATTTCCCATTCGCTTGGTAATGCCAATGGCTTGGTGTTCCATTTTGATGATGAGGGCGCACCGGTGCTTTATCATATGGGGGATACGGATATTTTCTCCGATATGGCGCTGATTAATGAGCTGCATCAGCCGGAGATTGCTCTGGTGCCGGTCGGTGACCGCTTTACAATGGGCGGTGCAGTGGCCGCATTGGCCTGTCAGCGTTATTTCCCCGCGCTCAAAACAGCCATCCCTTGTCATTTCGGCACATTCGGTCTGCTGGATGCAACCGCAGATGATTTTGTACACGGTATGGAAAAGATCTCAACGGAAGTTAAGGTTCTGGAAGTCGGCGGCAGTTTGACAGTTTGATAGCAAATACTCCCCATTTATCAAGTTAATGGGGAGCTTGATCATTGATGTTAAGATGGATTTTCAATATAAAAACTAACAGCCCAGACAGATTCAACGTCATAATCTATGTCGTTGCTAAGAAATACACCAAGATCAGATGTGTAGCATAAATTAAATTTGTTATTATTTATTGTAGTTGAAATTTTAAAAATTGTTGCGCTTTTTCTCTTAATGATAAATTTCGTTGCGAGTGCCGGCGTAACATTCGTAACCAATCCAACATCAATACTGCCGCCTGGGGTTGCTGTTGCAGCGAGTGCTTGTATAAAGCCTTCATACTTCGGACTGTAAAATACTGATGTAAACTCGTTTGTAGCTGTTATGTCTGTAATATTATTTGAATTTGTGTAGTCAATTGTGCTGTAATCCAGTGTTGGATTTGTGGTTAATTTGTATCCGCTGTATACTGGATCCGTAATTGGATTTGTTGTATCTGTAACTATATTTGGATTGTTGTATGAAAATGGTTTGAAGCTAAATAAAAACATCTTACATCCTTTCAAATGTTGCGTTTTTATTTTGGCATATTTAAAAAATATTATTAGCTGTTATTTTTTTCAGTGCTAGTCATGTTGCGGGTATATATCTATGAGCCAGATTTTTTCATTTGGATAAAGAGGGCTTTTAGAAAAATAAACTTTATCCTCTGCTGCATGATAGGATAAGACGTATGTGTTTGGGTAATCAATTGCTGGGTCACTGTTTGCTGTGTGTACGTAAATATAGCATGTACTTATATTAATCATATTGATGTAAAGTTTTGAAAGTATAGATGGTTCGACTGTATTTTCTGCAACGGCAATTATTGCTCCGTATGCATCTAAGGCAGGTTTAAAATATAAAAATGAATTTTCTCCAGGATTGTAGTGCAAGGATGGAGTTCCTGTAATTTCATTGTTTATAATTGACTGAGTTGATGTGAAGGATATCGATTTTTGATCTTTTGTTTTTGCTACAGTTAAATAATATCCGCCAAAAAATGGTCTATCTGTATTTACAGAAAGGTATTTATTTGGATATGACATTGGACGTATACTAAATATTAACATAAGTTGCCTCTCCTAATAATGATTTATAATCCATAAATATTTATCATCATTGATGTAATTTAAAAAATTTATCTCATTGTTTAAGTTGTTGAAATATAAATAATATTTTATATTTTCTTTTGTTGTGTGTATCGTGTAGTAATTGTCTGTTGTTTTTGTGATGTGAAATTTCGGTGCTGTTTGTGGGGTGAGGGCGCGGTTGATTGCAGCTGGAGCATGGTTATTGTTATTTCCTAAGGCGAGAAAACCGTTGCTATCTGCATGATAAAATAAGGAGGCATCAAAGCTCTCCGGAGCTGGATGGTCGTTTCGCGGACGACGTGCAGAGTGAGTAAATAAAGTGTGGCTGCTAAGTATTTCGGAAGAATTTGGTATTGGAGCTAATATAAGTGAGAATACATTATCATTCTCAATGAGTGCTTGTGCCTTTAAGTGAAAATCTTTTGCATTTTTAGGGCTTAGAGTGAACAAGAACATACCGCTTCCTCGGGAAGAATTTATTTTCAATGATATTAAATTACATTTTCAGATGTATCGCCTGATTTATTTGACAGGTTTCACTCCTCTTTTCTGAGGTGAGCTAAGCTGGCGCAGGGGGATGAATTTGCATCATGGTGTGTGCTTTAATGCATCACCAATATTGCACTTGAGCGGGTGCAGGGTTATAGCCGGAATAAGAGAAATTCCTTGCGGGCTGCATTCATGCCGGACGACCGGCAGCGATCACCGCATTTTCGCATTTATCGGAGAACGACATGTCCGTCGATTTAACTACAGTCAAGCGCGTTGCGCATCTTGCCCGTATTGCGGTCAATGAAGAACAAGCCGAGAAAATGACCGGTGAACTCAATGTTATTCTGGGCTTTGTGCAATCGCTCGACAGTGTGAATGTCGATGGCGTGGAGCCGATGACCTCAGTTATTCCGACTGCAATGCGCCTGCGTGAAGACAAGGTGTCTGACGGCAATATCGCTTCGGAAATCGTATCTAATGCACCAATCACGGAAGAAAACTTCTTTATGGTGCCAAAAGTTATCGAATAATCCCCGCCCTGATCCATCCGACTGCTGTTTCCTGTTTCAATATGAGCTGTAACTGCTCCCGACGCGAAGTCCGGTTTTTGAAACGGTGCGGACAGCACATGAAAAGCCCTGAACAGGATTGATAGAATGACTGATTTAACCGCACTCACCATTGCCGAGGCGCGTGACAAGCTGAAGGCCAAAGCCTTTACCGCAACTGAACTGGCCGATGCCTATCTCAAGGCGATTGATGAAGCGAATGGCGCGATCAACGCCTATGTCAGCGTTACCCATGATAAAGCCCGTTCGATGGCCAAGGCTTCGGATGAATGTCTGGCAAAAGGCGAGGCCGGTGCGCTGGAAGGTATTCCGCTGGGCGTAAAAGACCTGTTCGCGACCAAAGGCGATCATACGCAGGCCTGTTCGCATATTCTCGATGGCTTCAAACCGGATTATGAATCGACTGTTACTGCCAATCTCTGGGCAGACGGTGCGGTTATGCTCGGCAAGCTGAATATGGACGAGTTCGCAATGGGCTCATCCAATGAAACATCTTATTACGGTCCTGTGGTCAGCCCTTGGCGCGCAGAAGGCTCGGAAGAGAAGCTGGTTCCGGGCGGTTCTTCCGGTGGTTCTGCTGCGGCTGTGGCTGCACGTCTTTGCGCCGGTGCAACCGCAACCGACACCGGTGGTTCGATCCGTCAGCCTGCGGCTTTCACCGGTACTGTTGGTATCAAGCCGACTTATGGTCGTGTTTCCCGCTGGGGCACAATTGCTTTCGCATCTTCGCTCGATCAGGCAGGCCCGATTGCCCGTGATGTGCGTGACAGCGCAATTCTGCTGAAATCAATGGCGTCTGTTGATCTGAAAGACACGACTTCTGTCGATCTGCCGGTTCCTGATTATGAAGCAGCGCTTGGCAAATCCGTAAAAGGCATGAAAATCGGTATTCCGCGCGAATATCGCATTGATGGTATGCCTGCGGAGATCGAAAAGCTCTGGGCGCAGGGCGTTCAGTGGCTGAAAGATGCCGGTGCGGAAGTTGTTGACATTTCTCTGCCGCATACCGAGCAGGCACTGGCTGTTTATTACATTGTGGCACCGGCTGAAGCATCGTCGAACCTCGCACGTTATGACGGCGTTCGTTACGGCCTGCGTGTACCGGGTAAAGACATTGTTGAAATGTACGAAAACACCCGTGCAGAAGGTTTCGGCAAGGAAGTCAAACGCCGCATCATGATTGGCACTTATGTGCTGTCAGCCGGTTATTATGACGCCTATTACGTCAAGGCGCAGAAAATCCGCACGCTGATTAAGAAAGATTTTGAAGATGTGTTTGCTGCCGGTGTGGATGCAATCCTGACACCCGCAACGCCATCTGCTGCCTTCAAGCTGGGCGACAAGGAACTGGCCGCTGATCCGGTGAAAATGTATCTCAATGATATCTTCACCGTTACTGTGAACATGGCTGGCCTGCCGGGTATTTCCGTGCCTGCCGGTCTGTCCGAAAATGGTCTGCCGCTCGGTCTCCAGCTGATTGGTCGTCCGTTTGAGGAAGAAGCACTGTTTCAGGCAGCTCATGTGATTGAGCAGGCTGCAGGCCAGTTCGCGCCTAAACGCTGGTGGTAACACCGCATGCAGCTCCGGCAGGCAACAAACGCTGATCTGGCGATGATTGCCCGTATCGGAGCTGATGCATGGGCGTCCCACATATTCAGTCATGAAACAGAAGAGCCGGATCAGCGCAGACGCGCTGAACTGGCTTTTTTGCATTCAGCACAGGATTATCTGGATTATATTCTCGTCGCTGAACAGGATGGCGTGATTTGCGGCTGGGGCGCACGCGATACCAATCAGAATTATATATCTGATATCTGGGTGGATCCGGCGCATCACGGGCAGGGCATCGGCACATTGCTGGTTGATGCGCTGCTGGCACAAATTGTTATGCTCGGATTTCAGACTGCGGAAATCGGCACCCATGCACGCAATTTACCTGCAATAAAGCTTTATGAGAAATGCGGCTTTCGAATTATCCGCCGCTATGAAGAATGGTCAGCCAGTCTGGCGCGGGTTGTGGAAAAGGTGAAAATGCAGGCTGATCTGTAATTCAGGCTTGCCAAAATCATTTAATGTTCCTATTTTGTTCTGTAATAGTTGCGGAACAAAACCCATGCGTAAACCTGATCTGCCGGAGCGGCTTTATCTCGATTTTGACAGTTTTTTTGCCAGTGCCGAGCAGCAGATGAATCCTGCTTTGCAGGGCAGGCCGGTGGGCGTTGTGCCTCATGCCAGCGAATTTACCGGCCTGATTGCGGCCAGCAAAGAGGCCAAGAAACTTGGTCTGAAAACCGGCACATCGGTGCGTGAGGCGCGGGCAATCTGCCCTGAGATTGCGATTGTGGAAGCGCGGCCGGATGAATATGTCAAACTTCATCACAAAATACTGGATATTATTGATACGGTGCTGCCGATAGGCAGCGTGCGCTCAATTGACGAATTGGTTTGCCGCTTGCTGCCGTCGGAGTCCCGACAGGCAGAAGCTCTGGGACTGGCGATTAAAGCGGCGCTGCGTGAGAAACTAGGCTCGGCACTGACTTGTTCTATTGGCGTTGCCCCCAATGAGCTACTGGCCAAAATTGCTGCGGAAATCGACAAGCCGGATGGGTTGGTGATTGTGCGGCCGGAAGATATTCCTCATCGTTTTTTAGGGCTGAAATTGCGTGACCTTCCGGGCATTGCCGCCGGTGTGGAAGCGCGCCTGCTGCGCTCCGGTATTACGACGGTTGAAGAGATCTGGAAGATCAGCCCGAAACAAGGACGGGCGATCTGGAATAGCGTTGAGGGGGAGCGGTTCATCGCCGGATTACATGGCTATGCGGTGGAGAAACAGGAAACGCATCGCCGTATGTTCGGCCATGGCCGTGTGCTGCCACGGGACTGGCGTCAGCCGGATAAGATACTGCAATGCGCGCGGCTGCTCTGTATGAGTGCCTCGCGCCGTTTGCGTAAAGAACATTATCGCGCCGGTGCTCTGGTCTATGGCTGGCGGATCAAGGGGCAGGAATCCGTCTCGGTTGAAGGTGTGTTCCCGCCGTCACGGGACGATCATTGTTTTCTCACCTGTCTCTCGCAGTTGCACCGGCGATTGCTCATGCACCCGTCGTTTCGCAAGGCGGATTTCCGGCAGGTCAAGAATGTGCATATTTATCTGCATCATCTGTCCGGTGAGGTGGTCGACTGTCACGACTTGTTTGATGAGCCGCAAGACAAGCAGCGTCAGCAGCGCTGGGAACAGGTTTCAGATACGCTTGACCGCGTGCGCAAGCAATTCGGCTCGGATGTTCTGAGCCTCGGGCCATCTATTGCCCCCGGCTCTTATATTGGCGGTAAGATCGCTTTTGGCCGTATTCCTGATCTGGATGATTATTGATCTGCTTTGATGCAGACTGCTTAAACGCAGTCAGATGGGGCAGGTTCCGGTTGAAAAAGAATGTCGGCGTGACCTGAGAGTGCCTCAAAATACGGCATAGTATATGTCTGCCTGAGGCGTTCCATAGACATAAAATGACCGGTATTGCCGTTGGATCGTTTGTGTCCGCGCTGCACCGTAACTTCAACCGGAGCATCAACCAGAATGATGATGTCTAATGCAGTGCTTATCGGTTCATGAAGAAGATAAATACCATCGCATAACACAATGGACGGAGCGTTTTCAGGCAGAGCAATATTGTAATGCCCGTCCAGATCGCCAGTTTTCCCGTTCCATGCGCGATTTTAGCTGTAATGTCCGTGCGCTCTTAATGCGTGGATGGCAGCTATTATATCATCATAGGCATACCAGTTCTGGGGATTTTCAGTAAAAGCGATATGCTCTGTTATGCCCGAAGTATAGGCCCTATCAATACTAGCCTGACGGTCAGCATGGCTGTGTGAAGAGAAGCGGTCACAGCTCAGATGTACAATATTGAAACCTGATAGTGCTGTGAGCTGCCGGCATAAGGTGGTTTTTCCGGCTCCTGCTAATCCGCATATTCCGGCAATTACAATATTTTTATTGGCCGCTTCAGACACAAGTTGCTGCCGGATTTCATCAATTGTCCGGATTGTGACTTTCGCGTCGCACATCAGCGGCTCCGGTTGAACGGTCTTGGCAATTCTGATCAGAATATATTGCCAGAGTTGGAGCGCATCCCCAAAAATGTGAAGCGCCTATGCAGGGAAATCAGTTCGCCGGACTGACTTCTTGTCCTGTTTCGGCCGGAACAAGATGCGCGTAAAAGCACAACAATAGAGCGGTTCTGACGATTCAATATTAACGGGAACCGCCCCGGATGTCTGATATCATCGCTAATGTACAAGGCGAAGCCTTGGGTCAAAGCCTTAAATATCCAGCTCCTGAACGAATTCAGCATTTTCCTGAATGAAGCGGAAGCGGGCTTCCGGCTTGGTGCCCATCAGGTCATCTACTGTAGATTTGGTCGAGCCGTTTTCATCTTCCACCAGATCCACACGTAGCAAAGTACGTTTCTTCGGATCCATGGTCGTTTCTTTAAGCTGGTCGGCACGCATTTCGCCAAGACCCTTAAAGCGGCCGATTTCGATCTTGCCTTTGCCGGTAAACACGGTGCGCATCAACTCATCTTTATGCGCATCATCGCGGGCATAAGCAACTTTACCACCTTGGCTGAGGCGGTAAAGCGGTGGCACTGCAAGATAGAGATGCCCGCCGGTAATCAGCTGCGGCATTTCCTGATAGAAGAAAGTGATGAGCAGCGATGCAATATGCGCACCATCGACGTCAGCATCGGTCATGATGATGATGCGGTCATAACGCAGATCATCTTCACGATAATTCTTGCGCGTGCCACAGCCGAGTGCCTGCACCAGATCGCCGATCTGCTGGTTGGCTGTCAGCTTGTCACGTCCGGCACTGGCCACGTTGAGGATTTTACCGCGCAGCGGCAAGATCGCCTGATTGGTACGGTTACGCGCCTGTTTTGCAGAACCGCCCGCCGAGTCACCCTCAACGATAAACAATTCCGCACCGGCAGCCGAATTCTGCGAGCAGTCAGCCAGTTTGCCCGGCAGACGCAGTTTTCGTGTTGCAGTCTTGCGGGTTGTTTCTTTTTCCTGACGGCGGCGCAGACGCTCTTCCGCACGCTCAACCACCCAGTCGAGGAGTTTTGAGGCTTCCTGCGGGGAGGCTGCCAGCCAGTGGTCGAACGGATCGCGGATCGCATTTTCCACGATACGCTGCGCTTCAACTGTTGCCAGCTTGTCTTTAGTCTGACCGACAAATTCCGGTTCGCGGATGAAGACCGACATCATACCGGCGGCAGAAATCATCACGTCATCAGTGGTAATCACCGAAGCGCGTTTATTATTGGTCAGTTCCGCATAGGCTTTCAGACCGCGTGTCAGCGCCAGACGCAGACCCGCTTCATGCGTACCGCCTTCGCCGGTCGGAATGGTGTTACAATAGGAGTGGACGAAACTGTCGCCGCCATACCATGCAATCGCCCATTCAACGGCACCGTGACCGCCTTGTTTTTCGGTCTTGCCGGAGAAAATCTCTCTGGTGACCATAAATTCTTTGCCGAGCGAGGCGGCGAGGAAGTCCTTCAGACCACCTGGAAAATGGAAAACAGCTTTTTCCGGAATGCCTTTTTTCGGATCGAGCAAAGACGGGTCGCAGGACCAGCGAATTTCAACACCACCAAACAGATAGGCTTTGGAGCGCGCCATACGATAAAGGCGCTCAGGATCAAACTTCGCGTTTTTACCGAAAATATCCGGATCGGGGTGGAAACGCACACGCGTACCGCGGCGGTTATGCACTTCTCCCAGTTCTTCCAGATCGCCCAGCGGCAAGCCACGCGAAAAACGCAAACGATAGAGACGGCGGGCACGCGCCACTTCCACTTCCAGCAAGTCGGACAGTGCATTGACCACGGAAACACCAACGCCGTGCAGACCGCCGGAGGTTTCATAGGCCTTGCCGTCAAATTTACCGCCCGCATGAAGCTTGGTCATAATCACTTCAAGTGTGGATTTGCCCGGCACCTGCGGGTGAATCTCAACCGGAATACCGCGGCCATTATCACTAACGGTCAGGAAGCCTTCTGCATCGAGATTAACATCAATGAAATTGGCATGACCGGCAACAGCTTCGTCCATCGCATTGTCGATGACTTCAGCAAACAAGTGGTGCAGTGCTTTTTCGTCGGTACCGCCGATATACATGCCCGGACGCAAACGTACCGGTTCCAGCCCTTCAAGAACACGAATGGCGGAGGCGTTATAATCGCTGCCATCGGAACTTGCCGGAGCAGAACGGAGTTCCGCGACAGGTGCAGAAGTCGGAGCGGGGCGAAGCTCTGCGACAGGTTTTGAATCAGCGGGACGAAGCTGTGCGACTGGTTTTGGAGCAGGCTCAGTGACAGCAGGTTTGGCAGGAGCAGGGCGCAACTCTGCTGCCGGCTTTGCGACAGGTGCAGGCTCAAGAGGGGACGAAACAGTTTCGGCAACACTGACCGGAGATTCAGACTGTATCGCCTGACGTCCGCGTGCATTGCTGAGAATATTCGAAAAAAGATCGTCGCTATTATCCATGTGAAATGGCTGGCCTGTTCGTTCAAATAGATACGGAGCATTTTGCTGCTGAAAGAATGCTTCAGCTTCGCATAAATGCGGGAAAACAAAGTTACGAAACGGATTTTCTGTTTCAGGAAAACCAGAACCGCTTCGGAATTACGGAAAATCGAATCACAGATAGTTTGGCATGTTTATATCGCTAAAGCGATAAAGGTTCTCTTTACGTTCCTGTTTAAATGCCGGTAATCCTGACTTTTCCGCAGATTTATTTTGTTTGAACAATTATATCGGAATTGTCAAATCATGCCGCAACCAATCCGCGACAGCATAGCGGGCTCTGTGTCCTTATGGTGACGGTTTGGCACAATCAGACAAGGGGCGGGAGAGAGTGGTTGCTTAAACATATAAGCCGTGATGAGAACAGAGAATGAAATGAAGGCGGCTCTGCCGCAGGGGAATGAAAATGCAAGACCGGTTACAGCCGCATGTGCGCGGAATGATTACGATGATCTGTGCCATGCTTATTGTGCCGCTTATGGATGCAACCGGCAAATGGCTGGCAATGGAAGAGAATATTCCGCCTGCCACCATCAGTTTCATGCGTTTCTTTGTGCAGGGGCTGATTAGTTTAGGTGCAATTGTCCTGTTCAGTCGCGGACTTGGCCTTAAAACAGAGCATCTCTGGGGTAATCTGTTTCGTGGCTGCCTGCTTGCACTCGGCAGCCTGTGCTTTTTTACGGCGGTAAAATATATGCCGCTGGCCGATGCGCTGGCCGTGTTCTTTGTTGAACCGCTCATTCTCACAGTTCTTTCGATGATTTTTCTTAATGAGAAGGTGGGCTGGCGTCGTCTCAGTGCGGTGCTGGTTGGCCTGCTCGGAACCGTGATCGTGATTCAGCCAAGCTGGAGCGTGTTTGGCTG
The DNA here is from genome assembly GCF_041929865.1 of Pseudochrobactrum lubricantis. NCBI lineage: Bacteria > Pseudomonadati > Pseudomonadota > Alphaproteobacteria > Hyphomicrobiales > Brucellaceae > Pseudochrobactrum > Pseudochrobactrum lubricantis. The sequence goes on along the minus strand of NZ_JBHEEE010000003.1, from coordinate 115,324 downwards.
GGTATCGGTTCTGCCGATGATTTCAGCTTTTCTGTTTGCAGTTTATCTGGTGCTGAACCGTAAATTCGGCCTCAATGAGCGTCCCGTCGTCATGCAGCTTTATGCCGGTATCGGCGGCAGTATCATGGGGCTTGCTGTTATGATCTTCGGTGAGGCCGCGGCTATTCCGGATCTGCAATTTGTATTGCCTACCTCGCTGTTCCCGTGGTTCATGCTGATTATGATCGGCGTCTTTGCAGCCAGCGGCCATTTGCTGGTGGTGCAGGCATTTCAGCTGGCACCGGCATCTATTCTTGCGCCATTTCAATATGTCGAAATCGTTATGGCCGTGACCGTTGGGCTGATCTTCTTCGGGGATTTCCCAAGCCTGTCAAAGTGGTTCGGCATCGCCATTATTATCGGCTCCGGTATTTATGTTTTCATCCGCGAGCAAAAGCGCAGTGCCGAAGCGGAGAAGGCAATGCTTTCCGCATGAGCGAAAAAGAAAGGCGGTTCAAAAGCCGCCTTTATCATTTTAAAATAATATGTTGTTTGATGTTTTTGTTATTTCACATCACCAAAAACATCATTGAAACTTTGCTTCAACGCCACATCCAGATCATCCATCGAAACGGGTAATCCCAGATCGACAAGGCTGGTCACACCATGTTCGGCAATGCCGCAGGGAACAATACCGCCGAAATTTTCAAGCTGCGGTTCTACATTGATGGAAATGCCGTGAAAGCTGACCCAGCGACGCAAACGAATACCGATTGCAGCAATCTTGTCTTCAGCCATTGAGCCATCGGCGAGGCGAGGTTTTTCAGGGCGCATAACCCAGACACCCACGCGGTCTTCGCGGCGCTCACCTTTGACATTAAAGCTGTCAAGCGTGCGGATAATCCATTCTTCAAGTGCAGCCACAAAGGCACGAATATCTTCGCGGCGCCGTTTCAGATCCAGCATGACATAGGCCACGCGTTGCCCCGGGCCATGATAGGTAAACTCACCGCCGCGCCCCGTCTTGTAAACCGGAAAACGATCAGGTGAGAGCAGGTCTTCTTCGCGGGCACTGGTGCCTGCAGTATAAAGCGGCGGGTGTTCCACAAGCCAGACCAGCTCATTAGCTGTACCGTCACGAATGGCTGCGACGCGGGCTTCCATAAATGCTTCAGCATCCGGATAGGCTGTGAGGCCATCGGCAAGCAGCCATTCAACAGGCGGAGAGCCGTCAGCAGCCTGAAAACGTGCAGATAGATCATTACGGTTTGTCGCGGGGCGACTCTGTGCAGGGGAATTTTCTGTCATGATGGCATTCAGGTAGAGATTACAGCTCAAAAAATCCAGATGGCAAATTGACCGCTTTTATTTGAAAAGGCTCTACTCTGTGCGCATCAGATGTCGTAATGGCAAGAGCAACATCACTATCGCCATGTTGCTGTGTAAATGACGAAACTGCAGCAATGGGACACGGGTGTTGTGCAGGCTTTACTCTGTATCCTTTAGCCAATAATGCTCACGAATATTTTGAGCATTTTTAATCACGAATTCTGCAATTTGTGGGTCTCCGCCCTCAAATGTTTCAGGATCAGCGCCACACAGAAGTGCGAATAACTGCTGATGCGCTAAGGCGATATAATAATCCTGTGGCGGTGCATCTTCGTCGATTCCGGCTGCTTTTAATTCATTCGCCGTTTGTACATAGGCATCACTGAGAGATTCCTTGATCGCAAGCATCATCCTGCGCTCATTTTGTGCTTTGATGTCGGAGTATTTCTCTTCCATTGAAGGTGTCAGTGAGTTGCGGGTGCTCAAAGGGACTTCCTTAGCTTAAAGTGCAATAGTGATAATCAAGTCATAAAATATGCGGATGGTGAAATTGTGCCGCACCTTATCGATCACTAGTGCTTCGGTAAAGCGAGTCATTTTGCCCATAAAGGCTGCTGTCGCAGGCCTGTATCAGCGACGGTGTCAACGATCTGCTTATTGGCAACTATCGAAGAGGCTTAGCACTCATGCATATGCAGAGGAGGGCTCAGGTATGTTTTTTTATAAAAAAGGCCATCTCAACTAATCTGACAAGGTGAGGGGCTTGTTTCAAATTAGGAAGTAAAATCAATAGGTGTTTTAGAATAGAGGATAGAGGATAGAGGGGAAACGCATTTAATAAGCTTCAATAGATCGTTGCTATTGTTAGCTTTTTCTTCCTGATTGTAAGGAGAGAATGGTGCGGTCGAGAAGACTCGAACTTCCACGGGTTGCCCCACAGCGACCTCAACGCTGCGCGTCTACCAATTCCGCCACGACCGCACTGTGTGGTAGAAACCGAACTGCTTCGGTGAGCGCTGTTTAGCAAACCACTATTACACTGACAAGGGTCTTATATTCAATAATTTCAAACGGTTTCAGAGTTTCCTTAAGGTGACACTCGAATGATTGTTTTTCAGTCTTTGTGTTGTACTCTTTGGTCGTCTTGAATGTCAGCTAAGAGAAAAGCGCAGACAAGCCATTCAAAGGTAAATAGTTAGAAGTCGGCCACTGTGTACCTCGTGTGGTGCAAAATGTGTACCTCTGATTGAACCATTAGCAGCACTTATAGGGAACGCCAAGAGGTAATCAAACGCCCTCACAACCTTCAACTTCAACAGCAATGAAATTCGCGTAGTCACCATTGAAGACCAACCTTGGTTCGTGGCGGCAGACGTTTTGGATACGCTTGAATATCCTAAAGGCTCCAGAACATACCGCATGAAAATGCTTAATGTAGCTGAACAGGGGGGGCTCATTTATTAAGACCCCACAGGGCGGTAATGAGCCTAATCAAACGGTATCTGAAAGCGGTTTCTACAAGCTCGTAATGTGGTCAGACAAACCTCAGGCGCGGCCTTTCCAAGATTGGGTCACAGGAACAGTCCTTCCAGCTATCCGCAAAGATGGTGCTTACATCATGGGCGAAGAGAAGGTCGTGTCTGGTGAGATGGGCGAAGACGAGTTCGTTCTGAAAGCTATGATGATCTTGCAGGGCAAGGGTGTATTTTCAGAGGGGGCAGTAGCTTTTTTAAGAAATAGTCTGATTAAAAGAAGTTGTGCTAGCTGAGTGTAGCCGCGCAGCAGCAGTGAAATAAGATCGAAGCAGTCGTAAAAAACAGGTTCAAGCATTGGTTTGTGCAACAATGCAGAAGTCTCAAAGATTGTTTGTTAAATTGCTTAGAGAGACCGGTCACACTCACCCTGTGGAGCTTCAAAATCAAGAAATAGTCGATCTCGGCTAGGGTAATCGGATACGGGCTAGGTGCGTTATTGTGTAGCTATTTCAGCAGCTTAGGGTAAATATACCAATCATTCATTGGCCCACCCTCTGTAATAACCAAGCAGCGTCTATAATGGCGGGATGGTCATAGTTGCAAAGTTTTGCCATTCTTACCCATTTGTTAGGGTTGGTAGGAAAGAACATGGATTGCTTAATCAGCCCAGTGAGGAAATGTTCAAAAATTTGATCTTCTTCTTAATGTGATGCAATGAAATCCAATGCTGCTTGATGACTAAAAATACCAATCGGTTTTAGGAGGGAATAGAGCTCAGTCAGATCTATTAAAAATAATCTGAGCTGTTTGAATTCATCGTTGTTCAATACATACTCCTATAACATCCAGTAATTTCGTTATTGTATAGTGAAATTTCTATTTATTGAAAATAATGTTCATTCATGTAAATAGTTTTTGAGTTTATATTAAGGTTTTTCATAGTTCTGCTTGTTTTGCTGTGTTCCCTACATCAAGGCTTGCAGATCGGTAACTATAATCTGTAGATGTAGTACTAAGCAGAGGTCGGTATGGGATTGGCTATATCCTTTATTAAAAAACAAAATTATGTGTTTATGGTGCTCTGCTTGTCATTAGCTATATTTTCGCCAGAAAATGATTTTGCATTAGCTGGCACAGGTCTTCGAGCATTATCGATTAGCGAAGACACTAAAATTACCGAACAAGACGTTTCCGTTATTATAAAAAATGAAAAATTAGAGCTTGATATTTCATGGCAAAAGCTGAGACCAATTACATTCGATAATACGAATAAAACTGAATATATTAATTTTTTTGATGATTTAATACATAAGTGGGAGGGGTATGTAGAAGAGGCGGGGAAAGGCGATAGTAATGTTATTAATTTGCCTGATTTGAAATCGGATAACGGGGGACTCATCGCACATTTTTTATAAGATTAGCTGATGGGAAAGAGTTTTTTGACGGAAAACCTAGAGTTCGTTTGACATATTGCGACAATAATAATCACTGTCTCGGTGGGCAAATTCATTTCTATACAAAAGAGCAATTGATAATTTTAAGAAATATCATTCTTAAGAAGTTTTAAATTATTCATAGGGATTTTTGACTTTATTATAGGTTGTTTCTGAATGGGGGAGGAGAAGAACCCCGCACGGAAAATCATGCAGGGCACTTGAAGGGGAGATTGCATAGGTTACGTATCACGGAACTTATCGAGTTCTTTTTTAGCGAGTGCATGAGCAGCTTTCTTTGCCTGATTAACCTTATGGCCTTGCTCCCATTTCCATGACAGGGACAATCCTGTGGAGGTTTCGTCAAGTTGTAGCCATAATTTATAATTCTCAACCTGGGTTTTGCTGGTAGTTTTCCAACCGTTGTTCTTCCAGCGTTTTAGCCATTTATTCATGCCATCAATCACATATTTGCTATTGCAAACTAGGGTGATTGGTACGTTCAAACTACCGGTATGCTTTTCTCGCAGATGGCGCAGTGCTTCAATTGCGGCAGACATCCCCATTTGATTGCAGGACGTCATAGTGTTGCTAATATCTGATACTTTATCAATTAGGGGTGGCCGGTCTTTATTCCATCGTTCGATAGTTGCTGCGTAAGCTCCGGAACCTAGATTGCCTAGGTAGGAGCTACCAATGTAGATAATAATATGTGTGATTTCGTTGGTGGACATATTGTTGCTCCTTTCAAGGGCAGCATAAAGCAACCGCAAACGCGCAAAGTCATATGCACGGCGGTGATAATAGGGTGGTTTTGTGGGGTGTTTCGTGATGGCTTAGAATGTGCCGTACCGACTACGGACGACCTAAAGACCTACATTTAGCAATGCTGATTAAGGAGTGCGTAGTATGATACTGCACTATAAACACTTGCTTTCAGGGTATTCTCAGAGCTTGTTCCAGTGACCATTCAACATGAATAGCATTTGGAATGTATTGAGAAAGACAGGAAACAAGGGGCTTAATGGGAAGAACCTACGACCTATCTCATATGAAAGTATGTCTAAGGTTGGCCTGTTAAGGGTATAACAAAAGGGTCTTCTATATATAATAGCGGAAAGGTTGTGACGAAACCCTGTATTTGTAGGCTTTTTAGGTCGCTTTTTATTAATGAGGAGGTGACGCAATGGTTGTGAAACGAAGAGGAATAATCTCATTCCCAAGAGCCAAGAATAGGCCAGTTTGTTAGATGAGGGTGTCTACTTTTAATTTTTTTGCTAACAGCTTGCTGACTGCATCCTAACAGGGAAGCAATTCTAGATTGACTATAACCTTTTTTCAGTAATCGGCATACATCAGTTTCATCCGGATTGGTGGCTTCAAGGTTGGTCACAATTTTAACCATGCCTTCAGGCAAGATTACGTCAATACACAGCATAGCCCCCGTTCTGTCATGCTGAGGCTGTTTGTAAGTTCTGCCATAGCATTTTTGTCTTGCCATTCTTGTGAGGCGATGGCGTTCCCCTTTGTATTCTACAATACCAAGCTTTAAACAGCGTCGAATGAGGTCTTGCGTTGTCGTACCTACAAGGCGAGCCATAGCTGTATAAGTTAATACTCCTGTGTGCCATTTTCCTTCTGCATCGCGGATTTCACCGAGTACTGGATGTACGCATTTAGTATTTGAGAGTAGTTTCATTATATGTCCGGATTTTATTTGTGATCTGGTTGAGGCGTAAATTGTTGGCGCGAAGGTCTAATCTGTTTGCGCTGATGTAACTGACAACTTGTCGAGGTTGCGCGTTTAGTATCATTCGAGCGATTTGTACGAGGGTTGCACTGCCGTTCTGGTGCAATCTCGCACGAACGTAAAAGCGACCTTTTCCGTCACTATTCATGCACCATACTGGTGACACGCCCATATCAATCAAACGCTTGTAATCAATGGCATTTACAAGCGCGTAGTTCTCATTTCGATTGTCTAGCGGGACTTTGAGAACATCATTTCCAAAGCCGTCTATAAAGGGCAGAGGAGTTCGGTTCTGGTGCTGTTTTGTGTTTGGCCTAGGTGGTTTCATAAGCGCCTTTCGTGGATATGAAAAAGCCCCGCAAGGATGAACCAAGCGAGGCGATTAATGGTGGTCTTTGGGGTGTTAATTGTGTCACTTATATTCGTACAGACGGAATAAACAGACTCTCAGACACAAAAGGGACTGTGTAATAAACTATCGAAGATAGGGGGTAATCAATTTTCTATATATGCTCATTCCTCTAAAATGAGTCATATGCAGCGTTTTGCACCCATCCGTGGCCTCTTTTGGCTTGTCTTGATTGTCGTGTCTATGTGAGAGCTTTAGCTCTGTGGCTTATCTACTTTTTGCGTCTCTGTTGCTGGTAATTGCTTAATTAGTTTTCGGTCTTGCTTTTCAAGCTTGATGAGGTGTTTTCTTAAGGCATCGACGCCAGATAAAATTTCTAGACGGTCTTCACTGGATAGGTGTGCTATCGCCTCTCTTTGTTGCAAAAGGCTCCATTGAAATGCCTTTCCATTAGTCATAGGCCAACCATTCTTGCCTTCGACCATATCAAATATGGCTTCATTCAAAAATTCTAAGGCTTGGTAGAGATGCCATATGTGCGTCATACGTTTCTTTGGTGGACTGTTCTTTATGCTGGTAGCAAGTGCCTCACGTACACGCATAATGCTATTTCGCGGGTTTTCAACATTGGCGGTTGTGGTGTTCGACATTAGTAATCCTCATTAGCTTGAAGGTTGCCTAAAGCTACCATTGAGGATTCTTGTGATCCAATGCGTAATCAGAATCGCTTGATTCCGTTTTGGAATGAGATCGAGTGTTGCTAGGTCGGACATGCTGTGATTATGGAAGCATTTTCGTCCATATAAAATAACCCGCAATGAGTATCCATGCTGTTATGAATAAAGCCATTACACTGCTCCTGTAGAGCTTTGCAGCGCTCTATAAACAGCGGCACGACTGACATTCGTGACCTTCATAATCTCAGGTACTGTCTTTCCTGCCGCTTTCAAGGCTTGTATTGCAGCCTCATCAACTGTCTTCGGTCGACCTCCAGTTTCCCCCCTTGCCTTGGCTCTGGCTATGCCCTCTAGCTGGCGCTCCTTACGTAGTGCGGTCTCAAACTCTGCCATAGAAGCAAGAATACCAAACATGAGCTTTCCTGTTCGGGTGGTGGTATCAAGGGCGCTATCGTCTAGCACTTTGAAGCCGACACCTTTCTTGTCTAGCAGTTCAAGTATTTGATGTAGGTGCGCGGCAGAGCGAGCAAGGCGGTCTAGCTTCGTTATGATGAGGGTGTCACCGTCACGCACGAACTCCAGAGCTGCCGATAGTTCTGGCCTGTCTTTATCTAAGCCTGATTGCTTCTCACTGAATATCTTCTCAGCCCCTGCTGCTTGCAAGCGGTCAATCTGGCTGCTGTGGTCTTGTCCAAGGGAGCTGACACGGGCATAGGCAACAATCATGAGTGTCTCCGTATCTCTAAGAGTATTTAGAGACTGTTTTGAGACAGGTCAATCGGATTGTCTATAAAGTTTACTTTTGAGACTTCGTAGCGATCTCAATCTGATTGCAATACGCTGAACAATGGATAGAGAATTATGAATGTAGTCAGGGAGAGGAAAACCAATGAAGATTATGCTGGTAGCTGTAGTGGCAGCTTTTACACCTGTTCAGGCTTTTGCTTATTGCTCCGCTCCCTATGGCAGTGTCAGCTTTCCCGATACGCCAAGCAGCTTTCAAAAACCAAGTGTTCCGTATTGTCTATCGTCGTACTCTTATAGCGGTACTCATACGTGTGAGGAGTGGGAGATCACTAGCTATAAGAATGACGTAGATAACTATGTCAGGAAGCTTCAAGACTATGTTGATGAGTCATTTGAAGCAGCACGTAAGGCGGCTAGGCTGGCTGAGGAGGCGCAGGACTACGCTAAGTGCGAAGCTGCTGATGTTGCCCGACAACGCCAATGAGGGGCGCTGTGTGTGCTCGAGAAGGCAGCGGGGGGAAGCCTCTAAGCATTGACTGTTGAGTTCGGTGTCTCACATTTTTATGTCAGATTTAGATGGTATTGAAAAAGCGGCCATGATAAATTTGGGACATTTGTAGTGCTAAGCAAAATGACCGATATCGTCGTATTGGGTAGGGTGTTTAAAAAGATTAAGAGCATAAGGTTGCTAATTATCTGATTTTAAGATCTCCGCCATAGTGGCCTAATGGAGACTAGCCTTACACCAGACTATCTACCGCATTGAGGGTGAGTCAGCAGCGGCAGATAAAGCCTTGGCAATGTGGGGGCTGTGATTGTTATGGGGTGATTATGCGTTTTCGTAACCATAGCCGCCCATACAATTTATTTCTCTGTTAGTACTGTCTCAGTAACGAGACCCGTAACTGCGTCTACCTGAGTTATAACCGCCATAACTATTGCTGCGGGTAGTGCTACGGCTTCCATAGCTATATGAGTTATAGTTGTTACGGGGACGATAAGAAGGCGATACAGTTCCTCTCTGGCCTGTGTAGGGATTGACGTTCCCACGCGTAGAATAGTTATTGTATGTATTTCGATCAGGGCTTGTTCGATAATGCGGTGCTACATATGTTCCATTGCTGCGCGTGTATCCGCGTGTATATGTGTCAGCCATTGCTGATGAAGTAAAAGCAACGGCAGCTACTGCCATTAAGATGGTTCTAATTTTCATTGTTCTTCAAAGCCTTCATTAAGTAAATTTTCTTAAGTGACTTCTAAATGGCAGTAATAGGGTTATCAAGTGTTATTATAATTTAGATGTTTTAAAACGATTATCAAGCGGTTTTAACTTTGCATCGACCCTAATGATAATAGATCAAGCTACCTAAATATCAGCCATTTAATTTTTTAGGTGTTGGTCGAACGATTTAATCTCATTTCGGATATTTATTAGATACCGCAACGGCTATATATCATTGATATTAGCTATTATGTGGCTCAAAACTCTGCATCAAGCTCGATTGATTGTATGAATGGGCGGAGGTTGGTTTCTCGAATTAAATCGCTTTTTCCCCTAATGCTAAAAGTTAATCTGTGGGGCTTTGTGTTGTCCCGTAATTCAAAGCGATGATTTGGATTGGTGAGTTCTACTCGAACGTTTGGCGCAACTCGCATTACAACAGCAAAATACATTGTATAATGGCCTGACTGATTGGGGCCATCGATAATAATTTCAGAGTTTCCATGGCCTTGAACGTACGCTAACTCTGCTTCGTTCTTTCCGATGCGCTGACTTGTAAAGAGTTGCTGCGGAGCAGCGTAAACAAAGTGCAGAGGAGTTGGAGGGGATAGATCGTGCAGTATAGGATGCAGCCAAAGCGAAAAATCTCGAAAATCGAAACGAACTCCTCCTAGCTCCGAGAAACCAGTAGGGGTGAATGTTACGGCGAATGTAAAGCGATTTTCATGGTTGATTGGAATTATGTAATTTGCTGTTTCGCTATCCATGCCCCCTTCGTATATGTCGAGTAGCGTGCAAGATGGGATGGAGATTGCGAGCACGGTATTAGCTACGGTGATATCAACCAAGGGTTCAAAGTAGGATGGTGGTGATGATACCAAACCGTGATAATTTACCCTGCCTGTAGTGTGATAGGATAGTTTTCTTGAGCTTTTGGGAGCAGGAGCAGGAGTGTAAACTGTTTCATTTGCCTTTTTCACGAGTCTACTAGTTGGCTCTTGTACATGTCGGTCAAGTGAGATGTATATCGACCCATCTTTTTGGTGTTGTATATCTAGAAGACGGTAAAGTTTAGTCAGGTGCTGAATAAGCAGCTTCACAGCGTGTTTTCCTTATTCGTTTAAAGAATAATTGTTGTACGTTCAGATAGCATGATCATCTAGGTTGATTTAGTCATTTACCATTTACACTAATTAATGCCTTATATGCCATCTCGAGCCGTACCTCTGCACCACCATAACGCTCACTCATACCACCGCTTGAATGTCCGAGAACAAGGTTTCTATCAAACTCCGACACGCCAGCTCGTGTTAGCTTGTCCTCCATGCCGTGACGGAGTGAATGGACGGTGTGTTTTGGATTGTCAGAAACAGCTCTTAGGTGCTTCATGAGGGCTGCTGAGGCGCTATCAGCTCCGCGCACACGACCATAGCGAGGGAATAGAAAGACGCTACCTGTGGAGTCCCTCAGGGCGTTTTGAGCTGCTTTCAATGCACTTCCTACAAGCGGCACTCTACGAATTGAGCCGTTTGTCTTGAGTCGTCTGTGGTTATGGAATATCAAATCAATGTAGGGAATTTGATTTTCTGTATGAACATCTGATTTGAGTAGGCCGGTCACTTCACCAAGGCGGCAGCCCGTACCTTCGACCATTTGCCATATGTTCCATATGTCGGGTGCTGCATGAGTAGAAAGACGCTCCTGCATGGCTGTTAAGACCTCGGCAGGAAGTGGGTCTCTCTCCTCTCTGGCTACTGTATCAATCTTGATTGGCAGATTGAGAAACGGGTTTATTGCTCCCCGTATATCGAACTCCCTGAGACCAAGGTTCACCATAGCGCTTACATCGCACAGGTAGCGTTTCACTGTTATCGGAGTCATGTTGAGCTCTGTGAGCATTCTGTCACGCACTTCACGGGCATCTTTACGTGTGATCTGCGAGAGTGGGCAGTCAGGCTTAATGATAGCGTGAAGATGAGTCATAACGCGCTCTAAACGGGCAGTTTTATGGTGCTCGTTTATATCCCCGATAATCCGCTCTTGCAGGTATAGCTGCTTAGCATCCGCTAATATCGGCTTGTAGCGCTCTGTTGCAATGCCCTTGAGTGGAGGCTTTGGGGCTTGCTCTGCGGAGGTGTGGTCTCGGTAAGGCGAAGTAATGCGCTGCTCAAATGGCGCAGTGTCAGGGCTTGAGGGATGCTCGTTTGCGAATGATTCTTTAGGTGGGTGTTTGTCACTGCTGGTCAGGCGTTCAAACTCAGCATGGACATGCGACCAATTACGTAGAGCTTCACGTCGAGTGTCACCAAGTAGTCTTTTGAATTCACTTTGAGGGAAGGCTGTCTGGGCTGCTTTAGGAACCCTACGGCGATAATGCCAAGTGCCAGCATTTGTCAGGACTACGTATTTCAGCGACAAACCCATTGTGTACTTCCTGTGTACTCGAATGTGTACCTGAGAAGTGCTGAAACTGTTATGTTATTGAAATATAAGGGGCAATAAAAGCCAAATGGTGCGGTCGAGAAGACTCGAACTTCCACGGGTTGCCCCACAGCGACCTCAACGCTGCGCGTCTACCAATTCCGCCACGACCGCACTGTGTGGTAGAAACCGAATTGCTTCGGTGAGGGCGATGTAGCAAATCACTATTGCAGTGACAAGCCAAATTATTCGTTTCATTGCATTTTTTTAAAAGTAATTCACAGAAGCCCGTTTTTCTCCCGCAAAACCGCGTTTTTATAATCCCTTCAATAGGATGAAGCGGGGCTATTTTCTTCACTGGGTAGTTAGTTCGCCATATTTTCCGGAATCAAACTGTCAAAAAACTGAAAAGATTCGTCTTTTGAGCCGGAATTTTTGATTCAAAAGATTACGCGTTGCAGTCTTTCAATATTTTCCAGCTGTTTACGGGTTTCCTGATAGCCAATATCAATAGTTTCAGCCGCGCGGTGAAACTCGGTCAGGCCGATATGGCCGATGCTTGGCATCAAAGCGATGTCCGGCGGATCGCCGGCCATACGGGCGCGCGAGATTCTGTCCTGTATAATATTGAAAGCGTCCATCATGACGCCGGTTATGCCCAAGCGTGATTCATGGCTTATTACCCCTGCCTGAGCAGGGTTGATGGTATCCTCCTGTCCGGCGCGTGCAGGGCTGGTATATTTTACAACGGCTGCGCGGCCGAACTGGTCATAGTTGAGATTGACGGCCAGAACCAATTGCTGCTCATAGGCGCGGCATACGGAAACGGGAACCGGATTGACCAATGCACCGTCCACAAGCAGCCGGTGGTCGTAACGGATCGGTTCAAAAACGCCCGGCAATGCATAAGAGGCGCGCATTGCCATTATAAGTGAGCCGGTGGAGAGCCAGATTTCGTGACCCGTGCGTAATTCAGTAGCCACAGCCACATAAGGACAGGGCAAGTCATCAATATTCAATCCGTCGAGATGCTGGTGCAATTTGCGATCCAGTTTCATGCCTCCGAATAATCCGCTGCCACGAAATGTAATATCCATCAGGCTGAACATGCGTCTGCGTGTAAGGGAGCGTGCAAACTCTTCCAGCTCATCTAGTTTTCCTGCCAGATAGCAGCCGCCCACAAGTGCCCCTATTGAGGTGCCTGCAATCATAGATATTTTGATATTGGCTTCATTCAGTGCGCGTAATACGCCGATATGTGCCCATCCGCGTGCCGAACCGCCGCCTAAAGCAAGAGCAATTGGCTGGGGTGTTTTAAGAATAACAGGTTTGGGAATTTCCGCCTGAGCCGGTGCATTGGCAGCAGCAGTTGTGCGGCGGCGCGGTACCCATGAAAGCATGCAATATCTCCCGAATATACCTGTGTTTGCAACCAGAATACAGGAACAAGTATATTCAGACTATGGCTTTCATGCGATGGCTGTGCAAGGCAATTTATGCAGTTATAAATTGCAGAAAACGCACAAAATAATATGAATTATGTAAATTTAATGTAATTTTAATTATTATTAATTGTCAATTAAGTAATTATATTGAAGTTTATTTGTGTTTACTTTGATTTTTCAAATTAACGCAATAGTAACCATAAGTTCTTCTGAATATACGTGTTGCAATATTGTTACAGCATTTTTGTCCGGTTGGTGTAAAACAAGATCAAGAAAGATTTTTGAGGTTCTCCCATGTTTAATAAAGTCATCCTCGCTGCTTCCGCAGCTGTTCTGTTCTCCGGCACTGCAATGGCTGCAGACGCTATCGTTTACAACGAACCTGCACCAGCCGTTGAAGTGAATACCTTCAGCTGGGAAGGCGGTTATGTTGGTGCCAATGCCGGTTACGGTTTTGGTAAAATGAAAGAAGACGGCGTCAGCATCAAGCCACGTGGCTTTGTTGGTGGTGTGCAGGCTGGTTACAACTGGCAGTTCGATCAGGTTGTTGCCGGTATCGAAGCTGACTTCCAGGGCTCGACCATGAAGAAATCGGTTGATTTCTATGATGCAGCCGGCGCTTACGAAGGCACTGTAAAAGGTAAAGTCCAGTGGTTCGGTACTGTTCGCGGTCGTCTGGGGGCAGACATTGCTGAACGCACCATGCTCTACGGTACAGCCGGTCTTGCTTACGGTAAAGTGAAGATCGAAGGTTATGATGCTGCTCAGGATGTGTCTGAAAGCGCTTCCAAGACCCGCGCTGGCTGGACTGCCGGTGCCGGTGTAGAACACGCCTTCACTGACAACGTAACTCTGAAGACAGAATATCTCTACACTGATCTGGGCAAAGTTAAGTTCAGCGACGGTGCAGATGTATCCAAAGTTAAAACCAACTTCCACACTGTGCGCGTTGGTGTAAACTACAAGTTCTGATAATCTGACGGGAGGTGAAGGACGCCTCTCATGTCTTCAAGATTTCTTTCGCCGGATTTGATATTTGGCGAAAGAACCGTCCTCCAGACAAAAAGCCCTGCGTAATTAATATTACGCAGGGCTTTTGTGTTTCGTATCAAACAATAAAACTAATAGTTTGATTTATTTATGTAAAATGACGTTGTTGCCTGAAATGTCTACCGTGCGATAAAAGCAGGAGTGACGATCTGTGTGGCATGTCGGGCCATTACCGGCAACTCTGACCTTGAGCCACAGGGCATCCTGATCGCAGTCTGTGCGCATCTCAATAACAGTCTGCAGATTGCCGGAGGTTTCGCCTTTCTTCCAAAGCGACTTGCGTGACCGCGACCAGTAATGGGCAATGCCGGTTTCCAGTGTCAGCCGCAAAGCTTCGCTGTTCATATGCGCAACCATCAGCAATTCGCCGTCATCCGCACTTGTCACAACTGCGGTTATCAGACCTGAACTGTCAAAGCGGGGCGCAAAGACAGCACCTTCTTCGGTGCTGTGCTTGTCGGTCTGTGCAGGGAAATCGGCAGGCAATTCGGTCATGAACCGCTCCGCAGCATGGTCATGAACCGAACCTGATTGGCAACATCCTGTTCAAAAGCGCCTGTAAAGGTGGTCGTCAATGTGGTTGATCCCTGTTTGCGAATACCGCGCATAGCCATGCACATATGTTCCGCTTCAATCAATACAGCAACGCCGAGGGGTTTGAGAATATTCTGAATGCTGTGAGCAATCTGCGCAGTCATGCTTTCCTGTGTTTGCAGGCGATGGGCAAACATATCAACAACACGTGCAATTTTCGACAGGCCGACAACAGAACCATTCGGCAGATAGCCGATATGTGCCTTGCCGATAATCGGCACCATATGATGTTCGCAATGCGAGAAGAACTTGATGTCTTTGATGAGAACCATGTCTTTGTAGCCGGCAACTTCTTCAAAAACAGTGCCGAGTTCTTCTTCCGGAGACTGATGATAGCCGGAAAACAGTTCTTTATAGGCTTTTGCCACGCGTTTCGGGGTTTCAAGCAACCCTTCGCGCGACGGATCTTCTCCCATCCAGAGCAGCAATGTTTTTACAGCGGCCTCTGCTTCAGCCTTTGTCGGGCGTGCAACATTGCTGGTCTGTGAATCGGAAATGTGCTTGTTCATATCGAGCTCCCGTAGTCTCTCTCTGTGGAGAGACGAGTTAAACGGACACTGTTACGAAGCTTGCTCAGGCGGTAATCTTAGCTGTACCGCTGAAGGCTTGGCATTTATGTCGGGGCAGTTATCTGGCGTTTTGCAGAATACAGCCAAAGGCCTGCTCTGCCTGTTTGCATTGACTGTCGCGGAAATATCCGCAAAAGGCAAATGCCTGTCCTATATAAAGTATGTCGAAGATATTAAAAGAGCAAAGACAGCCGATTTATGTCGTATTTCGGTTGTGCTATTCTCTATAGCGGCTTGAAATGAAATATTTATATAGCCACTTATACAATCATGTCCGGCAATGCGCCGGAACATGCTGAAGGAGAAACCGGATGATCAATGATATGTATAATGCCCGGATTCTCGAATTTGCCGGTAACATTCCACATATTGGTCGTCTTCAGTCGCCGGATGCAACAGCTAAGGCACATTCAAAACTTTGTGGTTCTACAGTGATTGTCGATCTCAAAGTCAGAGATGGCATTGTCGTAGATTTCGCGCATGAGGTAAAGGCTTGTGCTTTGGGGCAGGCGACCTCCTCGGTGATGGCACGCCATATTATCGGCTCAACAGAAGCTGAACTGCGTGAATTGCAGGCGCAAATGACTGCAATGCTGAAAGACAACGGCGCACCACCTGAAGGGCGTTTTGAAGATTTGCGTTTTTTCGAGCCGGTGCGTGACTATAAAGCCCGTCATGCATCCACTTTGCTAACATTTGACGCTGTTGTTGACTGTCTGGATCAGATTGCCGCAAAAGCTGCCGTGTAAGCGATATGTGCCCGCAGCCTGAAACCAAACCCCGCAAAAAATACAGCCGTAACTATCAGGGCGCATGGCGCAAGACACCGGATCGTTTGTTGGGAACAGGGCTTGTACGGCTTTATCAGCTGACTTTATCGGGTTTTATCGGTAATTCCTGCCGCCATATGCCAACCTGTTCCGAATATGCCTATGAGGCTATTGCCCGTTACGGTTTGTGGACCGGCGGCTGGATGGGCTTGTTTCGTGTTATGCGTTGCGGGCCGCTCGGCACCTGCGGCATAGATCGCGTGCCGGAAGCGCTGGAGCCGTGCTATAAATGGTATTTTCCGTGGCGTTATTGGCACATTTCGGCTGCAAAACCCGATAATGACTAAGCTTTTACGGGGTAAAGGTTTATTTCCCCGTTTAGATTGATTATAGAGACGCTGCCGGTCGCATCTGCACTTCGTTTTGCAGGAGCCGGAAAGCTTTTATTTTGCTCTAAATAACCACCCGCAATCGTTGGCGGGACTGGATGAGGATGACAATGTCTGATCTTATTACTCTCGAATTTCCCGACGGCTCACAGCGCGAATATGATCCGGCCATGACCGGTCTGGCGCTTGCCGAATCCATCTCCAAATCACTGGCCAAGAAGTCTGTCGCCTATGCGGTTGACGGCACCGTGCGTGATTTGTCCGAGCCGCTTGGCGCATCAGGCAAAGTCGAGATTCTCACCCGTGAAGATCCGCGCGCGCTGGAGCTGATCCGCCACGACTGCGCCCACGTTCTGGCTGAGGCTGTGCAGGAGCTTTTCCCTGGCACGCAGGTCACAATCGGACCGGTTATCGAAAACGGCTTCTATTATGACTTCGCCCGCAATGAGCCTTTCACGCCCGATGACCTGCCGGTTATCGAGAAGAAAATGCGTGAAATCATTGCCCGCAACAAGTCGTTCACACGCGAAGTCTGGACACGCGAAAAAGCCAAGCAGGTTTTCTCTGATAAGGGTGAATCCTATAAGGTTGAGCTGATTGACGCGATCCCTGAAGGTCAGGATCTGAAGATCTATTATCAGGGCGACTGGTTCGATCTTTGCCGTGGTCCGCATATGGCCTCCACAGGTCAGATCGGCAATGCGTTCAAGCTGATGAAAGTTGCCGGTGCTTATTGGCGCGGTGACAGCAACAATCCGATGCTGACCCGTATTTACGGTACAGCCTTCGCGAATGATGCTGATCTGCAGCAATATCTGACAATGCTGGAAGAAGCTGAAAAGCGCGATCATCGCCGCCTTGGCCGTGAAATGGATCTGTTCCATTTTCAGGAAGAAGGTCCGGGCGTTGTGTTCTGGCATTCCAAGGGCTGGCGCATGTTCCAGAGCCTTGTCAGCTATATGCGCCGCCGTCTCGACGATCATGGCTATCAGGAAGTCAACGCACCGCAGGTGCTGGATAAATCCCTTTGGGAAACATCCGGTCACTGGGGCTGGTATAAAGACAACATGTTCAAGGTCACCACTGCCGGTGATGACACTGAAGATGACCGCGTTTTCGCGCTAAAGCCGATGAACTGCCCGGGTCATGTGCAGATTTTCAAACATGGTTTGAAATCCTATCGCGATCTGCCGATCAAAATGGCGGAATTCGGTAATGTGCACCGTTATGAGCCATCCGGTGCACTGCATGGCCTGATGCGCGTTCGCGGCTTTACGCAGGATGATGCGCACATCTTCTGTACAGATGAACAGATGGCTGATGAATGCCTGCGCATTAACGACCTGATCCTCTCGACTTATGCCGATTTCGGTTTTGATCAGATCACCGTCAAGCTCTCCACACGTCCTGAAAAGCGCGTGGGTGATGATGCGCTGTGGGATCGTGCGGAAAGCGTTATGGGCGAAGTGCTCAAGACAATTGAAGCCAATTCCGGCGGCCGCATCAAAACCGGCATTCTGCCAGGTGAGGGTGCGTTCTACGGACCTAAGTTCGAATATACGCTGAAAGACGCGATCGGTCGTGAATGGCAGTGCGGTACAACGCAGGTTGACTTCAACCTGCCGGAACGCTTCGGTGCATTCTATATCGACAACAATTCCGAGAAGCAGCAGCCGGTTATGATTCACCGCGCTATCTGTGGCTCGATGGAGCGTTTCCTCGGTATTCTGATCGAGAACTTTGCCGGTCATATGCCGCTGTGGTTCGCACCAATTCAGGTTGTTGTGGCAACGATCACTTCGGAAGCGGATGAATATGGTCAGGAAGTTGCTAACTTGTTCAAAAAAGCAGGCTTGCAGGTGACAACTGACTTCCGCAACGAGAAGATCAACTACAAGGTGCGTGAGCACTCGCTGCAGAAAGTGCCGGTTATTCTGGTGCTTGGTAAGCGTGAAGCAGAAGAGCGTACAGTGAATGTACGTCGTCTCGGCTCCCGCGACCAGACACCAATGTCGCTGGATGAAGCACTGAGCTCATTGCGCGAAGAGGCAACACCGCCGGATCTTCGCCGCGCATAATCGATATAAAAAAGGCCGGAGCAATCCGGCCTTTTTGTTTGTTGTTTAAAGCAGGTATCCATGCGCAGCACCCCGTTTTCACAATTCTGGAATAGTATATACTCAGGCTCGCTGCCTTTGATGTATCTTCTGCGGGAAGAAAAACGGCAGCAATGGGTACGCTTTTACGCATTGCCTGAAGGAAAGCGCTATCCTTCTAATGTTGCTGAGCAGCAGGAGGTTTTAGAGCGATTTAACAGCATTGCCTCTGCAATTTTCACTGATAATGAACCACTTTGGTTGGTGTCTGATACTGACATTGAAAAATCTGCAACCAGTAAAACTTTAAGCTTTCTCAGGATGGGTTTTAAAAGTTCAGGTATAAAAACATATTTTGACAATGATGGAGATAAGTGCAAATCCCGTTTTCTCTATAAACAAGATCATTGGAAAAGCGGCGCATTTGACGAGTTATTTTCTCTCATTCTTCATGGGAAAATATCAGGCATTTTGTTTGTAAATCAAAAAGCGCAGCTATTTTATGTTTATGACGGCGGAATGGATGTCATCCTGCCAGATAGTCTGCAGCTCAATCACCTCAAAGAGCGGTTTGAACAATGGCGCTCACCGCTTTTAAGCGGACTTTAATTCAATGGTGCAGCTTTAAAGCGATATTCGCCCTGACTGTCGATGTCGAAATAGTCACCGATTTGCGGGTGGCGCAGCGGTTCACCGCTTTCATCTTCTTCCAGATTTTGCTCGGAAACATAGGCCACGTAATCCGTTTCCTCATTCTCCGCCAGCACATGATAAAACGGCTGCTCACGTTTCGGACGTGAGGCTTCGGGAATGGACATGTACCATTCTTCCGTATTGGCGAATTCCGGATCAACATCGAAAATGATACCGCGGAACGGTAACAGGCGGTGACGCACCACCTGTCCGATCTGGAAACGTGCATATTTTACTTCAAAAGCACTCATTGTGATCCGTCGTGATGTGGCGTGACAGTTGGCAGTGTCGTCTTCTTATTTGCTGCGGAGAACGACGGCAGCAGGGCTTTGAAGCCGCCACCGGGACGCAGCCCCTCACGCATGAAAAAAGCACGCAGCGGCGGTACAACACGCAGGATTTCCAGTCCGGTGCCGCGAATGATCTGTGCTGGCAGGAAGTCTGACAACAGCGTGCGGTTCAGAACATCGACCGAGCCGGTACGTGCCAGAATGTCAGGGCGGCGACCGCTATCATAGGCGCGGATCACGCGATCAGAACCGGCATCCTGCTTATCTTTGCTCAAAGCGGAGATCAGTGTTTCCACATCACGGGTGCCGAGGTTCAGGCCTTGTGCACCGATTGGCGGGAAAACATGCGCTGCTTCGCCGATCAGAATGGTACGCTTGGCTGCAAATTTCAGCGGTACCAGACCGGAAAGCGGCCATGCCTGCTGTTTGGTGTCGACCGTAATTTGCCCGAGCATGGATTGCATTTTTGTTTCAATCTCACGGGCGAGCTGTTCGCTGTCGAGCGCCATCAGTTTTTCAGCATAGCGCGGATTGGCAACCCAGACGAGACTGGAGCGATTGCCGGGCAGCGGCACCTGCGTGAAAGGGCCGTCCTCGGTGTGGAATTCGGTCGAAATATTCTGATGCGGAACTTTATGGCTGAACGAGCACACAACTGCCGTTTGCGGATAGCGCCAGCGGCGGGTTTGAATGCCGGCTGCATCCCGTGCCAGACTATTGCGGCCGTCAGCGGCCACGACCAGTGGAGTGGTCACAACCTGTCCGTCGCTGAAAGTGACAGAAATACTGTCTGTATTATGCTGATAGGCGGTGGCATTGCTGAAATTACGGGCAATGCGCGGATGCGCGGTTACAGCTTCATGCAGCGCCCGGTTCAGCACCAGATTGGGAATATTATAGCCGAAAGCTTCTGTGCCGATTTCTGAAGCGCGGAATGTCACTGCAGGGCTTCGGATCAGTCTGCGGGTGCCGTCAACAATACGCATGGAGGCGAGGGCGGCTGTATCCGGACGGATCGTCTGCCAAACGCCGAGACTGTCGAGATATTCAATAGCAGGCATCATCAGTGCTGTGGTGCGCCGGTCATCCTGATCGCTTACCGGACCCGCAAGCAGAATATCATAGCCCGCCTGCGCCATCGCCAGTGCCGCAATCATTCCCGCAGGGCCGCTGCCGCTCACAAGAATGCGCGCCGAAGTGAACTCTGATGAATGAACGGAGCCTGACATAATGCACCTCTTTGTTATCCGGATTTTGACAATCAAACAGTCAAATCACCGGAATATCCTGCTAATTTTTAAAAACCATAAGCAGATTTGCCTGCTCATTCTTTTAGGCCATAAGTCGCCGTTACGACACTAAAAACATATGCTTAAAGCGGAGATAGTCACGAATAGCAGGTAACTTCTTTGGATGAGCGACATTTTGTCTGTTTTTCAAGTCAGCTTTTCTTGCACTTTTGGTGTTTTTCGACAAAAGCTGTCAGGACTGATAATTCATTAATTTTTTGTAACAGAATCGGCAAAGATCTTGAAAGCGAAACTGACAGACAAACTGAAAGCTAAAAAAGTCACTCTGCCTCAGGTCAGGGCTTTTTCTGTTCACCTGTTAACGGCTTCCGGCTCCTTTCTGGCCTTTCTGTCACTGGTTGCTGCCAGTGAAGAAAACTGGACGGCAATGTTTCTCTGGCTCGGGCTGGCACTTTTCGTCGATGGTATTGACGGGCCGATAGCCCGCAAGCTGGAAGTGAAATATGTGCTGCCGAACTGGTCGGGCGAGCTTCTCGATAATATCATCGATTATGTCACTTATGTGCTGATCCCTGCATTTGCACTCTATCAGAGCGGCTTCATGGGACACGGCCTGTCGTTCCTGTCCGGTGCGATCATCGTTATCAGCAGTGCGATTTATTATGCTGATACCGGCATGAAGACCAAAGAAAACTTCTTCAAGGGTTTCCCCGTGGTCTGGAATATGGTGGTCTTCACCCTGTTCATCGTCGGTCCGGGTGAATGGACAGCTTTTGCGGTTGTTGTTGTCTCGGCGATCCTGTCTTTCATGCCGCTGAATTTTCTGCATCCGGTGCGCGTGGTGCGTTTGCGTCCGCTCAATCTCACAGTGTTTCTGCTGTGGTGCGTTTTCGGTGTGGCGGGTATTTTCTATCAGATGGATGCACCGCTCTGGGTGCGCATCGGTATTTCCGTCACCGGTATTTATCTCTACTGCATCGGTATCGTGATGCAATTCCTGCCTAATCTTGGTCTTAAAACTGCTGCGAAATAACAGGGAATTCTGACAATGATAAATGCAATTCTGATCCGTGAAACCGGTGGTGCCGATGTTCTGAAATATGAACAGGTCGAACTTGGGCAGCCTAAAGCAGGCGAGGCACGTATCCGCCACGAAGCGGTCGGATTGAATTTTATCGATGTCTATTTCCGTACCGGTCTTTATAAGGCGCCGCAACTGCCTTTCATTCCGGGGCAGGAGGGCGCAGGCACAGTCGTTGCTGTCGGTGAAGGCGTGACGAATGTGAAGGTCGGTGACCGTGTGGCCTATACAGGTGCTATGGGTTCTTATGCGGATGAACGGCTGATTGCTGCGGATCGTCTGGTTAAAGTGCCGGATAATATGGATTTGCGCCTTGCCGCATCCATGATGCTGAAAGGCATGACAGCCTATTATCTGATTAATCTGACCTATAAGGTGCAGAAGGGCGATACGATCCTGATCCATGCTGCCGCCGGCGGCGTCGGACAGATTGCCGGACAGTGGGCGAAGCATCTTGGTGCAACAGTCATCGGTACTGCCGGATCGCAGGAGAAAATCGATCTCGCACTGTCACTCGGCTATGACCATGTTATCAATTACCGTGAAGATAATTTCGTCGAGAAGGTGAAGGAAATTACCGGCGGCAAAGGCCTGCCGGTGGTCTATGACAGTGTTGGCAAAGATACGTTCCCGGCATCACTGCAAGTTCTGCAACCACGTGGCTTGTTCGTGAGCTATGGCAATGCATCGGGGCCGGTGCCGCCATTTGAGCTGGCACTGCTCAATCAATATGGTTCGCTTTATGCAACCCGCCCGACGCTGGGCTCTTATATTGCTACAAGGGAAGAGCTGGAACGTGCGGCGCAGGCGCTGTTTGATGTGGTTGCCAGCGGTGCAGTCAAAATCAATGTCAATCAGACCTATGCATTGCGGGATGCCGCACAGGCACAGCGTGATCTCGAAGCGCGCAAAACCACCGGTACAACGATACTGATCCCGTAAAATCATTTTCAGATTTGAAAAACAATATTCCGGCGAAATCTGATTTCGCCGGAATTTCTTTATGCATCTTGCAAAAAGTGTTCATAGAATTGTTATAAATTACTTTTCGGCTTTCCTATTTTTTTGACTGTGGCATAAGGTGGGCGGAAGAAATGTCTAGGGGACACATGACAGAACCTTCCGCAAAACCTCAACAATTACTGGCTGAGCAATTACTGGATGTACGGCGTTTAACCAAACAGTTTGGTGCGCTGAAAGCATGTGACCAGATTGATCTGACAATTGAACATGGCGAAATCCACGCGCTGCTGGGGGAAAACGGCGCAGGAAAATCCACGCTTGTCAAAATGCTGTTCGGCTCTTTGCAGCCACAGGATGGCGAGATTTTCTGGAAGGGACGCAAAGTCCGCATGAATAATCCGGCCTATGCCCGCAAGCTCGGCATTGGTATGGTTTTTCAGCATTTCTCTCTGTTTGACAGTTTGACCGCTGCAGAAAATATCGCGCTGTCACTGGATGCGGGTCTCTCCCTCAATGAAGTTGCGCAAAAAGCATCGCAGATCGGTGAGACTTACGGCCTGCCCGTCGATACCAATGCGCTTGTCGGTGATTTATCGGTCGGGGAGCGCCAGCGTATCGAAATTATCCGCTGCCTGTTGCAAGAGCCGGAACTTATTATTCTCGACGAGCCGACATCAGTTTTGACCCCTCAGGAAGCGGACAAGCTGTTTATCACGCTCAATCGCCTGAAAAGCGAAGGCAAATCCATTCTCTATATCAGCCACCGGCTGGAAGAAGTGAAGCAGATTTGCGACCGCGCAACCGTGCTGCGCCATGGCAAAGTCGTGTCCCATTGCACGCCTTCGCAGGAAACCGCAGCGTCGCTTGCCCGTATGATGGTCGGTGAGGATGTGGCACTGGTTGAACGTCCGAAAGCTGAGTTGCAGTCAGCGGAACAGGCGATATTGCTGGAGATTGACGGGCTTTCACAGGCACCGCGCGGACCATTCTCAACGGCCTTACGTAATATTTCTCTGAATGTCGCTGCCGGTGAGGTGGTTGGCATCGCCGGTGTTGCCGGTAACGGCCAGAGCGAGTTTTTTGAAGCTGTATCCGGCGAGTTGCGGCAGGATCAGGCATCAACCATCCGTATTCGCGGGCAGCAGGCAGGTCTTGCCGGTATCACGCAGCGCCGAATGCTGGGCGCAGGTTTTGTGCCGGAAGAACGTTTAGGACATGGCGCTGTGCCGGAACTGCCGCTGACGGATAATCTGTTTCTGTCGCGTTACCGTACCGATGCAAAAGTGTTTCTGAAGGGTGGCTGGCTCAAAATCATCTCGCAATCCGCATTGTCCTCCGCTGCCAAGCGCATCAATGCGATGATGGATGTACGCAAAAATGCGGAAAATCCGGTGGCGGGTGCGCTGTCCGGCGGCAATTTGCAGAAATTCATTATCGGCCGTGAGCTGGATCGCAACCCGTCTGTTCTTGTCGTCAATCAGCCGACATGGGGCGTGGATGCCGGTGCGGCCATGCGTATTCGTCAGGCTTTGGTGGATCTGTCACGTCAGGGTTCTGCGGTACTGGTCATCAGTCAGGACCTTGATGAATTGTTTGAAATTTGTGACCGTATCGCAGTGATGCATCATGGTCAGTTATCCGAAGCCATGCCGCGCGATGTTGTAACGGCTGAAAAAATCGGCCTGATGATGGGCGGGGCAGTCTGATGCGTATTGAACTGATTAAAAGACCACAACCCTCACGTTGGTTCAGCGCAATTTCTCCGCTGTTAGCACTGGCGCTTGCAATGATTTGCGGCGCCATTTTGTTTGCGCTGATGGGAAAAGACCCTTTTGCGGCGCTCCATGCGTTCTTCATTGAGCCGCTGCTGGATATGTGGTCGATTCATGAATTGCTGGTCAAAGCCGCGCCGCTGATCCTGATCGCTGTCGGGCTTTCCGTCTGTTATCTGTCGAATAACTGGAATATCGGTGCCGAAGGTCAGCTGACCATGGGCGCGATTACCGGTTCGATCCTGCCGATATTATATCCGGACGTGCAGGGCTGGTATGTTCTGCCGCTGATGCTGCTGATGGGGATGGTCGGCGGTGCGCTTTATGGTGCGGTTCCGGCGCTTTTAAAAACCCGTTTTAATGCCAATACGATCCTGACCAGCCTGATGCTGGTCTATGTGGCGCAGTTCTTTCTGGACTGGCTGGTGCGCGGGCCATGGCGCAATCCGGAAGGTAATAATTTCCCTGAAAGCCGTCAGTTTCATGAATATGCGGTGCTGCCGGAAATCTGGTCAGCCGCAGGGCGTGCGCATTGGGGATTCATCTTCGCCATTATTGCTGCATTCCTGCTGTGGTTCATGCTGCACAGCACCCTGAAAGGTTTTCAGATCAAGGTTGTCGGGCAAAGCCCGCGTGCAGCGCGTTTCGCCGGTTTCAGTGCGGGCAAGATTACATTCTTTGCCTTTCTGGTCTCCGGTGCGCTGGCAGGTCTTGCCGGTATCAGCGAAGTGTCCGGCGCTATCGGACAGCTGCGTACGACAATTACACCGGGCTACGGATTTACGGCGATTATTGTTGCCTTTCTCGGGCGGCTTAATCCGCTGGGTATTATTGCAGCCGGTCTGGTGCTGGCATTGTCCTATCTCGGCGGTGAGGCAGCACAGCTTTCTATTGGTATCTCAGAAAAATCCGCGCGCGTGTTTCAGGGGATGATCCTGTTTTTTGTGCTGGCCTGCGATACTTTCATTCACTACCGCATTCGTTTTGTCAGTCGCAGTCAGCATGATCTGCGCGGGGAGGCCTGAGCCATGGATATGACACAGGCAATTATGCTGACTATTGCAACAGCGGCCACGCCTCTGCTGATTGCCGCCATCGGCGAGTTGGTCGTTGAACGCTCAGGTGTGCTCAATCTCGGTGTTGAAGGCATGATGCTGATGGGCGCAGTCACCGGTTTCGGTATCGCTCATTTAACCGGCAATGCGTGGCTCGGCATGATAGCAGCAATTTTTGCAGGAGCAGCCTGCGCATTGCTGTTCGGCTTTCTGACACTGACACTGGTCACCAATCAGGTGGCAACAGGTCTGGCTCTGACCATTCTCGGGCTGGGCGCATCGGCAGTGATCGGCGAGGGCTTTGTCGGTCTTCCGGGCGTGCGCCTTGGCGCGATCTATATTCCTTATCTGAGCGATATCCCGCTGATCGGAAAATTGCTGTTCGGGCAAGACCCGATTTTCTATATCGCATTATTGCTGGTTATTGGCGTGAGCTGGTTTTTGTTCCGCTCACGGGCAGGGCTTAAACTGCGCTCTATCGGCGACAATCACGGCTCCGCCCATGCGCTCGGCATCAATGTGGTGCGCACGCGTTATCTGGCTGTAATGTTCGGTGGTGCCTGTGCGGGTCTTGCCGGTGCGCAGCTCTCCCTCGTCTATGTGCCGCAATGGGTGGAAAATATGACGGCTGGCCGTGGCTGGATTGCGCTGGCTCTGGTGGTTTTTGCTTCATGGCGGCCTTGGCGTGTGCTGATCGGCGCCTATCTTTTTGGTGCAGTGACGATCGGTCAGCTCCATGCGCAGGCATTCGGCATCGGCCTGCCGCCGCAACTGTTGTCGGCACTGCCATATCTGGCGACAATCATTGTGCTGGTGATTATTTCGCGTAACCGCCGCCTGACAATGATGAATACACCGGCATCGCTCGGCAAGCCATTTGTGCCGGATAGATAATACAAAGTCGTTTTACAGTTTTTTGATTACGGACCTTAACAGGAGAACGGGGACAATGAAGAAAACGCTAACAATTCTTGCCACTGCGGCAACGCTTGCCATGGCAGGCACCGCCATGGCTGAAGAAAAGCTGAAGGTCGGCTTTATCTATATCGGCCCTCCGGGTGATTTCGGCTGGACCTATCAGCATGACGAAGCCCGCAAAGAGCTGGAAAAAGAACTGGGTGATAAGATCACAACCAGCTATCTGGAAAGCGTACCGGAAGGTGCGGATGCCGAGCGTTCGATTGAACGTCTTGCCCGTGCAGGCAATAAGCTGATTTTCACGACATCTTTCGGCTATATGGATCCGACCATTAAAGTTGCGAAAAAATTTCCTGATGTGAAATTTGAACATGCAACCGGCTATAAGACAGCAGAAAACGTATCTGCCTATAATGCGCGCTTCTATGAAGGCCGTTATGTGCAGGGTCAGATCGCTGCCAAATTGTCGAAAAACGGTATGGCTGGCTTCATCGGTTCCGTGCCGGTGCCGGAAGTTGTGCAGGCTATCAACTCCTTCATGATCGGCGCGCAGTCCGTTAATCCGGATTTCAAAATCAAGATCATCTGGGCAAACTCATGGTTTGATCCGGGCAAAGAAGCAGATGCTGCCAAGGCGCTGATCGATCAGGGCGTTGATATTCTCACCCAGCATACAGATTCCACCGCACCAATTCAGGTTGCGGCAGAACGCGGTATCAAGGCATTCGGTCAGGCTTCGGACATGATCAAGTTCGGCCCTGAAACCCAGCTGACAGCGACAATCGACCATTGGTCGCCATATTATATCGAGCGCACCAAAGCTGTTCTCGATGGCACATGGAAGTCGCAGAATACATTCAACGGCATGAATACCGGTCTGGTTGCTATGGCACCGCTGACCAATATGCCTGACGATGTGAAAGCAATGGCTGAAGAAACCATCAAGAAGCTGACCTCCGGCGAGCTGAAGCCGTTTACCGGCCCGCTGAAAAAGCAGGATGGTTCTGAATGGCTCAAAGCCGGTGAAACCGCCGATGATAAAGCAATCGTCAGCATGAACTTCTATGTTCAGGGCATTGATGACAAGCTGCCGCAATAAGCTGCTTGCATGAAGAAATGAAAAGGCTCCGCATTTGCGGAGCTTTTTTATATGGTTCAGGCGCGGTCAATACGACCGGAATAACAGCCGCGTCCGGCATTATGCGCATGAATATAGGCGGCGTTCTGATCGCTGAAGAGGCGTTCAATTGCCGCTTCAATATCCGTACCCTGCACAACTTCAGCTCCTATAATCATGCCTGTAGCATTATAGGCACGCAAAGACAGGAGCCGCGTGCGCATGACTGAGGGAACCTCGTTGATCTGGTCATAGGCTGCCACTGCATTCTCGCGTACATAAATCGCATGAGTTGCATAATAGGGTGTTTCTGCGCTTTGGCAGACATGGTTGAGCAGCAGCAGGCTTTCACCTATTTCAGCCTCACACATCTCAATACGGTCAGGATAACCTCTGTCTTCAGCAAATACGCGTAGTGCACGATGCTGTTTCAGTTCATGATCGGGTAAACCAAATAGGTGGCGAAACGGCTCCGGTGAAAGCCCTGTGATACGAAAATCCATAGAGAGTCTCCTGTAAATAACAGGAGGATTAAATTGCAGATACAAAGCGGAAACACTGCAATTCTGCTTTTCAAATTTTTGATTTGTAAGATTGGTACGGCGTGTATCCGGCAATAAAAAAGGCCCCGCAGAGCGGAGCCTTTCATTGCAATCGCAATAACGATTTTATTCAGCAGCATCTGCCGGTGCGGCATTGAGCATACCATAGCGTTCTTCGCCGATTTTGCCGAGCAGTTCGAGCTGGGTTTCGAGGAAGTCGATATGGCCTTCCTCATCCTTCAGCAATTCGTCGAAAAGCTGACGGCTGACATAGTCACCTGCTTCATCGCAGATTTCGCGGGATTTCTTGTAAGAGGCGCGGGCGTCATATTCACCGGCCAGATCAGCTTCCAGAACTTCTTTTACAGTCTGACCGATACGCAGCGGCGCAACAGTCTGCAGGTTCGGATGGCCTTCTAGGAAAATGATGCGGTCGATGAGGCGGTCTGCATGCTGCATTTCTTCAATCGACTCTTCGCGTTCCTTTTTCGCCAGACGGGTATAACCCCAGTCAGACAGGAGGCGGTAGTGCAGCCAATATTGGTTTACTGCGCCGAGTTCGAGGAAAAGTGCCTCGTTAAGCCGCTCGATGACCTTTTTGTCGCCCTTCATTCCATTTGCTCCCGAATTGTTCACGTAACGCACGAACGCGATCAATATAGACAATGAACTCAGAATCATTGTGCTCGCGCCGAAGATGATATTCTTCAGTCACTCTTATGATCGTTTCAACAACATTTGGGAAGCAGCCGCAGCACCGGCCACGCTTCTTCATAGCATGGTAGACCTTGGCAGGAACAATCAATTGCCAGCAATCTTCATCCAGCATCTGGATGATAGTATTTTCGATTTCTTTGGCAGTAATTACATTGCAATGGCAGACTAGCATGCTGCACCATGCATAGAAAAAGCGGTGTTTAAGCCGGAAAATACGGAAAATGAATTTGAAATATGCAAATGACCTGAAGAAATCATGTTCTGATTTTCATCATGGTCGCTGAAAAAGAAAGCAACCCTGGCTGCATTCATAAAATTATACTGATTCATCATTCCTCCAAATGAATGGGTCAAGGCCAAACATTTAAAGTTGCACTGTAACTGTTTGATTTTCTAATGCTTCACAGAGGCGGGCTTGTCAAATTGTGCAGATTAAAACCATTCTAAAAATCAACAATTTAGAATGACTTTAAACCTGAGTTAAATACCCATATTAATTGAACTATTCGGTACGGAAAAACGGCAGAACGGAGAATTTACGGTAAAATCATACCGCTGTGGCGTGTTGTCACACTACGTATAAAAACGGAATTTCAACAGGATTTTGAAAAAAACAACGCGCCCCGAAGAGCGCGCTGCATCATCTTCTATATCCGGCTCAACTCAGAACTGGAACTGAGTGGCGACAACGAATGTACGACCCTGACCGGAGCCCGATGTGCTGAGTGCCGGTGTATATGTTTTATCAAACAGGTTGGTGACTTTGAGGGACAGGTCAACATTTTCATTGAATTTATAGGTCGCGAAAATGTCTACCAGATCATAGGAGTCGGATTTTGTCGGAGGCAGCAGATTGCCTCGTGCATCTGCAGCAGCAACCAGACCGCTGGAAACATAGGAATATTTCACACCTGCAGAGAGCTTCTTATCAAAGAAATAGCCGCCGAGGGTCGCCGCAAAAACATCATCCGGCAGATACTGGCTTGCACCAAGACCCGGTGTCTGCGACGGCAGGTCAGACTTGTTATGGGTGTAGGAAAGGCTGCCGAACACATAATCGGAATTATAATGTGTTTCGAGTTCAAAACCTTTCACGCGGGATGTGCCCGGCAGGTTAACAAACTGCAGCTTGTTGAAAGTCGTATTACGCTGCGCTGCGATATAGTTTTTAACATCCATATCAAAGTAATTGGCTTTGAAGCGGATTGTGTCGCCTGCGGTAATCAGATCATCATGCTTCATGTTCAGGCCGATATCCCAGCCGCGCTGCTCTTCAGGCGCGAGATAAGGGTTTGGCACATAGCTGGATGCTGTTCCGCCGGGATGCGTGCCGCCGATCATTGTTTCCTGCAATGTTGGCGCGCGCATTGACTGCGAATAGGTCACATATGGCTGGAGCCAGTCAGTTACATTGTAAGCGAGTGTAACTTTAGGATTCCACAAGCCTTTGGACTGATTGGCGGAATACATGCCGTTATCTTCAAAGCCCGGAATACCGCTATCGGCTGTACCGTCCAGCTTGTAGAAGTCATAACGCAGACCGGTCAGAACCTGAAGGCGGTCGTAATTCCACTCGACCTGAGTAAAGGCTGCGCCGCGGTTCATGCTTGAATCAACCGGATTAACGCCGACTTTCACGCCGCCGGTATTGTCGTGATTATATTCAACGCCGTATTTCCAGTCGATATACAGATCATTGACTGTGAAACGGGAAGTGTTGGCGACCGAGAAGCCGATGGATTCATTTTTGATTTCACGGCCAAGGCTCGACAGAGTAGGGCTGTTGCCACCGACATAAGTCAGTTTTGTGCTGTTGAAATAACCGTTGATCGCAAGGTCAATCAGATCATTATCGACAGGCTTGTAGACGTAATTGGCTGTAAATGTACGGTTCTGCAGCAGCAGATCATAGTCAATTGTCGGCGGCACAGGCATGAAATTCGTCTGCGATGTGCCATATTTATTGTTATAAATCACGCCGCCAAGTGTCAGCTTGTGATCTTCGGCAAATCCGAATTCTGTTTTGAACAGGCCGGAAGTCATCTCCTGACCGGTTTTATTCTGGGTAATACCGTCACCGTTTTTATAATCATTGGAATCGCGGCGGCTGAGAGCGGCAACAATGCCCACTTCATTGACGCGCATCGCACCGGCAAGCATTTCAGAGAAGCCGACGCCGTTGCTGCCCCATGATGCGCGGCCGAGAACGCCTTTGTCCTTGCCTTCCATCAATACGTCATCAACGCCGAGTGTTTTGAAATTAACACTGCCGGCAAGACCGCTGCCGCCTTCAGTGGTCACTGCACCGCGGGTAATATCAACGGAGGACAGCAGATTCGGATCGATATAGCTGTAACCTTGAGCATCATGCGCCGTGGTACGGAAAGTCTGCGGCGCACCGTCGATCATCATATTCACGCGGCCGGAGCCTTCAAAACCGCGAATATTGACCGCAACACCCGGATTGGAGCCGTTAATACGGGTGAACACGCCCGGAGTTTCACGCAGAACCGTATCCAGTTTTTCACGGCCGTTCAGCTTGATCTCTGTTTTGGAGATTGTGCTGACCGGTGCCGGACGGGATGTAATATCCTGAGGATTAACGGTTTTAACATTGATTGTGTTGAGCTGCACATCACCGGATGCATTTTCCGCAGCCGGTTTTGCAGTCTGAGCCTGTGCCTGCTGGGCATTGGCTGCGCCAGCCATTACCACAAGGCTGATAGCCGTGCTGCCGAGACCGATTTTGAGATATCTGGAGAGGTTGGAAGGCTGCTGCATTGAAAGTCTCCGCATCGTTGCCGCTTATTGGCGGGGCAAGCAAGGCATTAAAATTGCGTTCGGAACCTTGGCGCTTGCACCGGAAAAATGTTCTCAGCAACAATCAGCAGTTTTTCCGTACTGATCTGCGAGTTCCCTGATCCGGCTGGTGCAGGTTCAATTCTGTACTATGCGGAGGCCAGATATCCTCTGTTTTTCCACACAAGTTTATGGACAATCACATGATTTTTAATATGACTCTTAAAGTCCACTATTGCTTCCAATAATTAATATGATATTTTGTGTCAAGAAAACTTCCTGAAAATAAACAGGATGGTTGCATTGATGCAACGGGGGCCAGAAGGCGCCGATAAACTGATCCGGCAGTTTTGTTGAAAAGCCGGATTTGACGATGACACTAATAGACTGCATCCGGCGGATGTGGTCGGTACAGGCGTATAATAATGACTGCAACGCAAACACATTCTCAGTCCCTGACACCGCAAGATATCCTGCGTCTGCGCAGTGAAAATCCGAAATCCCGTGAGAGGGACTTTGCTCAGGCTCATGGTATTACCGAGGCTGATTATGTTGCTGCCCATGTCGGCACATCTGCTATTCGCCTGAATGTGGACATTGCTGCAATTCTGAACGGCGCAACCACACTCGGCGAAGTTATGGCGCTGACCCGCAATGAAAGCGTTGTGCACGAAAAAATCGGACCTTATGAAAAAGTCTCCGTCGGACCGCATGCGTCTCTGGTGCTCGGCAAGCAGATCGATCTGCGTATTTTCCCGAAAGCCTGGGCCTATGGTTTCGCTGTAGAGAAAGCTGACAGCGAAAATAATATCCGCCGCTCATTGCAGTTCTTCAACAAGGCCGGTGATGCGGTTCACAAAATCCATCTGCGTGATGCGTCCGATCTGGCCGCCTATGAAGCACTGGTTGCTCAGCTGCGCTCGGACGATCAGAGCCAGACAGTTGAAACCAAAGCTGCAGCGAAAAAAGAGCCGACAGACATTGATACAGTTGATGTAAACGGCTTCCGTGAGCGCTGGACAAACATGACTGACGTGCATCAGTTCGTGATGATCCTGCGTGATTACGCTGTCAGCCGCAAACAGGCTGTTGAACTTGCCGGTGAAGAATTCGCCTGGGAACTGGAAGCCGGTACAGTTGAAAGCATGATGAATACGGTTTCCGAAACCGGCCAGCCGATCATGGTTTTTGTCGGTAATAACGGTTGCATTCAGATCCATACCGGTCCGGTTAAAGAGATCAAAATGATGGGCCCGTGGCTCAATGTTATGGATCCGACTTTCCACATGCATTTCCGCACCGACCATGTTCATGCCGTTTGGGCTGTTCGTAAGCCTACCAAAGACGGCCATGTAACATCGCTGGAAGCCTATGACGAGCAGGGCGAAATGATTGCCCAGTTCTTTGGCGAGCGTCACGAAGGTGAAGCAGAGCGCACAGACTGGCGTGAACTGGTTGAAGCGCTGCCGCGTCTGGCACGCTCCGCAGCAGCCTGAAAACTCTGAAAGACATGCAGGGCGGTTTATGTCGCTCTGCATGGTTCACTTTTAAAATTGCCCGCTGTCTCCCTTGGCGGTGAATATTATCAATGACGGTCAGGATAGTTATCTTTGGCCGGAACAGTCTCGGATTGACCAATGTCTTTTGCCCGCAGCACTCTTTTTTCATCCCGGATCAGGTCTTATCGTTTGGTTGCAGCTTTTGCTGCCGGTCTGCTTTCTGCCACCACAGGCGTTTTGCCGGTCGCCGGTATGATCTCACCTGCACAGGCAGAAGAGGTCAAAACCTTTACGGATACAACACGACTGGTGAGTGTTGGCGGCGCGCTGACAGAAATCATCTATGCGCTGGGTCTTGAAGACAAGCTTATTGCCCGCGACCGCACCAGTATTTATCCGGAAACAGTCAAAAAGCTCCCTGATATCGGCTATATGCGCCAGCTTTCAGCGGAAGGTATTTTGTCTGTTGCACCGACTGCCATGCTGGTGATTGAAGGCAGCGGCCCTGCGGAAACTATGGATGTGCTGAAACGCGCTTCTGTGCCGATGATTATTGTGCAGGATCAATATACCGCTGAAGGTATTACCAATAAAATCAATGCTGTGGGACAGGCATTAGGTGCTCAGGATAAAGCCGCGGCTCTGGCGGAAAAAGTCCGCACTGATCTGAAGGCTGTTGAGGCCGCGACCAGCAAAATCACCGAGAAAAAGCGTGTCCTGTTTATTTTGTCCCGTCAGGGCGGACGTCTCATGGCATCAGGGCGGGAAACTGCGGCTGACGGCATGATTAAGATGGCCGGCGGCATCAACGCGATTGACGAATTTCAGGGCTACAAACAGCTGACCGATGAAGCTCTTGATAAAGCTGCTCCGGACATGATCCTGCTGATGAATACCGGCCCTGATAAAGCGTCGAATGATTATTCGGATCTGCTTGCCAATCCGGCGCTGGCTGCCACACCGGCAGGTCGCAACAAAGCTATTCTGGCCATGGACGGGCTCTATCTGCTCGGCTTTGGACCGCGCGCTGCTGAAGCTGCACGCGATCTGGCAGAAGGCCTTTATGGCAAGGCTGTTCAATAAGATATTGAATTGGTTCAGCCCGTTGCCGGAAGATTATCCGGCAACGGGCGACGCATTCTGATAAGGTATGAAGCTGTCTTCTGCCGGAATGTGTTTTCATCAAATTTCACATTCGCAGCAGCTTTTCGATTTGCCTGCTGCATGGCTGAAACGGAAAGCATAAGATTTTGACTGATACTGTTGGCGATATGCCTGCTTCCCACTTTGCCAAACGCAACACAGTCGCGGCATCCTCAAATGTGATAAAGCCTGCTGAGAGCGGCAAAGGTACAACTGCCCTGCAAGGTGACCGTTCGCGTCAGGCGCGTATTCTGATAGCACTTCTCGCAGTTCTGCTGGTGGCTGTTGCATTATTCAGCCTGACAGCCGGTGCTTCGCAGGCATCAAGCTGGTCGGTGCTGAAATCCCTGTTCTCCTCACAAATCAATCCTGATGATATTACAGCGCAGCGCGATCATATCATCATTATGGATATCCGCCTGCCGCGCATCATTCTCGGCATTCTGATCGGCGCTTCACTGGCCGTTTCCGGCGCGGTAATGCAGGGTCTGTTCCGCAACCCTCTGGCTGATCCGGGACTGGTCGGCGTTTCTTCCGGCGCCAGCCTTGGTGCGATTGTCGTTATTGTTTTAGGTGGTACATTCCTTGCACCGGTACTCGGATTTCTCGGCATGTATACATTGCCGCTGGCAGCCTTTATCGGCGGCCTGACGACAACACTGATCCTGTATCGTGTTGCCACGCGCAGAGGCAGAACTTCAATTGCCACAATGCTGCTTGCCGGTATTGCGCTGGGTGCCATGACCGGCGCTTTCAGCGGGGTGCTGGTTTATATTGCGGATGACAGACAGCTGCGCGATCTCACTTTCTGGGGGATGGGTTCGCTGGCCGGTGCCACATGGATTAAAATCCTCACTGCCGGACCGATTATTGCGCTGACATTGTTTGCGGCTCCGTTTCTGGCACGCGGATTGAATGCTCTGGCTCTGGGTGAGGCGACAGCCAATCATCTGGGGCTGCCAATTCAGCGTATTAAAAACACAGCAATCATTCTTGTAGCCGCAGCCACCGGCGCTTCGGTTGCAGTCAGTGGCGGTATCGGTTTTGTCGGCATTGTGGTGCCGCATTTGCTGCGCCTTTCCATCGGACCTGATCACCGCTATTTGCTGCCTGCCTCTGCATTGCTGGGGGCTTCGATGCTGCTGCTGGCGGATGCTGTCAGCCGTACTATTGTTGCTCCGGCTGAAATCCCGATCGGCATTGTCACTGCATTTGTCGGTGCTCCGTTCTTCCTTTGGATTTTGCTGCGTCGCCGTGGTTTGCTGGACTTATAATCATGATAGAAACAAAAAATCTGGCCGTTCAGCTCAGCGGCAAAACCATTCTGAAAAATGTCAATATCACTGCCAAACCCGGTGAGGTGACAGCCATTGTCGGGCCGAACGGCTCCGGCAAGACAACGCTGATCCGTGCGCTTTCCGGCGATCTGCCTTATACGGGGCAGGCGCTGCTTGATGGTGCATTGTTCGAAACCTATAAGCCCTGGCAGATGGCTGAACGCCGCGCAGTGCTTCCTCAGAACAGCGCTTTGTCCTTTCCGTTTACTGTGCGTGAGATTGTTAATCTCGGCCTGACAGGCGGCCGTTCCGGCCTGACAGCAGCGGAAGAAATCCGTTTGCCGGATCAGGCATTGGAGCTGGTCGATCTGAGCGGTTTCGGCGGCCGTTATTATCAGGAGCTTTCCGGCGGAGAACAGCAGCGCACGCAACTCGCGCGCGTGCTGTGTCAGGTATGGAAACCGGTGCTCGATGGACAGCCACGCTTCCTGCTGCTGGATGAGCCGGTCTCCAGTCTTGATATCCGCCATCAGATCGTGGTGATGGATATTGCCCGTAATTTTGCGGCCAAAGGCGGCGGCGTCATTACGATTCTGCACGATCTTAATTTGACAGCCCTTTATGCGGATCATGTTGTGATGGTGCATAATGGTGAAATAGATGCCAGCGGCTCTGTCGCAACCACACTGACGAATGACCGTTTGCTGCGGGTCTATGAATGTCCGCTGCAGGTTGGTGTCGCACCGCCTGCCGGTCAACCTTTTGTGCTGCCGCATTCGGTATTCGGTTAAAATAAAAAAGCCCTGAAACGTCTGTTTCAGGGCTTTTTAAATTCATGGATAAACGGGGTTAGAGCGGTTTACGTCCGGATTGAATCATAGTGCTCGCGTCTCAATTCTTTATTTGGTCGCATTGTCACGGGCGTCAAGTTGATCCAACTTGACTGTGAAATGCTCTAGTGTGCCGCAGCGACTGCGCGGACTTCCAGTTCATCAATACCCAGCAGCTTGCGTACATTCGGCCGTGCATCAATCAGATCCTGAATGCTGTATTTGCCAAGCACTGTGAAGAAAGCATTCAGTGCTTCGCGCAAAGCAGAATTCAGCGCACAGCTGTCAATCAGCGGGCACTCACTGTCACTGTCGAAGCATTCTGCCATCGCAAAATTATCTTCAGTCACACGCACCACATCAAACAGCGAAATTTCCGCAGCAGGGCGGGCGAGTTTCACACCGCCATTGCGTCCGCGTACTGTTGTGACAATGTTGTTTTCAACGAGCGGCTGCAAAATCTTGAACAAAAACAATTCCGAGACCGTATAGGCCTTGGCGATTTCAGCAATACGGCTGAGACTGCCTTCATTTGCTGCACAATACATCAGCATCCGAATAGCATAATTGGTCTGTCTGGTAAGACGCATTTCAGGTCCTTTCCCGCAGCGCATCAGGGCGCTGCTAAAAACATGAGCGCAGTTTAGAACTATTCTGAATAAATATGAAGTCCTGTTTTGAAATTAAAGTCACTAAAATTAATCATGTTTTAGTGATTTTGCACAGCCCTTGTTTTAAAGTCACATTCCGGTGACCGTTTACAGGCCGTGATTATGGTTTCAGCCAAATCGAAACTGCTGATTCCGAAGAGATTTACAATATCTGTCAGAGGCTTACTGACATACATCCACCCATTTTGCATTGGTCAGTTCGGCCAGACGATGCGGATTAATGCGCACAGCACTGTTAACAGCACCGGCCGCAGGCAAAACTTCTTCAAAGGCTTTCAGCGAAACGTCACAATAGATTTTCAGATGTTCCGCAACACCGAAAGGGCAGCCCCCGCCGACAGGATGGCCTGTGGCCTCCAAAACAGAATCAAAATCCAGCATGCGCGGCTTGTTCTGAAACTGATCTTTGAACTTGCGGTTGTCGAGCCGTGCATCGCCGCGGGCAACAAGCAGAATAATATCTTCACCAAGTTTGAGTGAAAGCGTTTTGGCGATTTGTGCAGGCTCCACATTATGAGCGGCAGCGGCTTCAGCAACTGTTGCAGTGCTGGTTTCCAGCTCAATAACCTGCACATCCGGTGCTTTTTCAGCGAAAAAGGCTTTCACAGTTTCAAGGCTCATGAGATTTCCTGTGCGCTTTCGTCAGAACAGTCACATCAAAGAGGAATGGTTCTGAATTTCGGGATTGCCCGCATGATGGTACAGAACATCATGCGGTCTCAACAATTATTTGCAAACAAGCACAATAATTTAAGCGGAGGCGATTGACGAAACGACAAGAGTGCCTGTATGTAGCCTTCATTCGCCATCACAGTGCGTTTCGGGCTGATTTGCCTGAGGAGGGGTGGCCGAGTGGTTTAAGGCACCGGTCTTGAAAACCGGCGTGCGGGAGACCGTACCGTGGGTTCGAATCCCACCCCCTCCGCCATGTTTTATTTTCCCATGTTCATTGCTGTTTATCTGTAGCTGAGCCTTTGTATTTAAAGGGTTCATACGTTTCTTCTTTGCAATTATTACCGGCTGTACCTCCAAAATTCTGTACGGCGTTAAGAGTTATGGCAAGTGGCCGCCAAGCAGAGCAACCACTGCCAGTGCATATCGAAATGACTCTGCCGGTTTTACTCCGGCAGGGATATTTTCTAACCCGACACCGTAATCTTGCCTTTCATATTGGGATGAAAGCGGCAGTAGTAATCGACCGTATCGTCAGCGGTAACGATGTGAGTTGCCACTTTGCCGGGCGGGATCATCACCTCCCAACCGCCTTTAATTGTGGCAGTGTGGGCAAAAGGATCCTTATTTGTCCATTCAATGGTCTCACCGGCCTTTACCGTGATTATAGCTGGCACAAAGGCCAGCTTTTCAATAACCACGTGGACGGTGCCGTTATGGGCGCGAGCCAATTGTGTTGCGGCGAGTGTCGCCGCACCGGCAGCGAGTAGCTGCCGTCGGTTGAGAAGGAGCGCGGTCATTTCAGGCTGGCCGCAACATGTTCGGCGTGCTGTTCATGGCCTTGAAACAGTTTCAAACCGGTTTCCAGCAGGCCTTTCAGCTCTGCATTCTGAGCAGAAGGGATCAGCAGCGTTTCCAGTGCGCCATTCACCTGCTTGTGATAGGCGACTTCATTATCGATATAAGCCTTGTCGAAGGCAGCTCCCTGAAGCTTATCTAGCTTGGCGCGCTCTTCTTCGCCCGCTTTGGTCAGTGACTGGCTGGTGGCATTATCTTCCGGCGTTACATTGAGTTTTTTGACGAGCGCCAGAGCCATTTCATTGACGGCTGCATGGTCTTTCTGCATCGATTCCGCGAAGGCTTTAACCTCGGGATTCGTCGTTTTTGACAGGGCAAGCTTGGCCGCTTCAATATCGATGGCACCGGCACTATAGGCGATATGGGCGATCTGAGGGTCAGTTGGTTTGTCAGCAGCCATCCCGAGCGAGCTGGTGAATGCAAGGGCGGCAGTGCCGAGTATAGCGATCAGAGTTTTCATCGGACTCTCCTTGGCGCCGTTTTGTTCAGCGCCTGTTTCGGTTGACA
The DNA here is from genome assembly GCF_041929865.1 of Pseudochrobactrum lubricantis. Taxonomy (NCBI): domain Bacteria; kingdom Pseudomonadati; phylum Pseudomonadota; class Alphaproteobacteria; order Hyphomicrobiales; family Brucellaceae; genus Pseudochrobactrum; species Pseudochrobactrum lubricantis. The sequence continues at coordinate 76,375 of NZ_JBHEEE010000003.1, read as the reverse complement.
CTACATTTGATGTCAGCCCGCCGGAGAGGTTCCCGTTATTTTTCGAGACCTAGTTTTGTAATCACGGCTTCAGTCAGCCGGGCGCAGCGCATACCGGCAAATGGAAAGGCGTTGATCAATATCGGCCCGATCTGTTCTTCAAGCTGTGTGCGGATGAGTTTTCTGGCGCGATGCAGGCGGGTCTTGACCGTAGCGACCGGAATATTGAGCGCAGCGGCAGTTTCCTCAGCACTCAGCCCCTCAATGACACGGGCGACGAAGACAAGGCGGAAGCTTTCAGGAAGCGCATCAGTGGCTTCCTCGACGAGAGTGAGAAGCTGGCGCTGCGCCATGATACGCTCCGGATCGGCAGTGGTGGAATGGTAAAGCGGAAAGGGAATAATCTCTGCATCCATATGTCCCGTTGCTGGGGCGGGATATGTGACAGCTGTACGTTTCAGGCGCTTTTGTGCCCGAAGTCGCATCAGTGCCGCGTTGAGCGCGATGCGCGACAACCATGTCGAGAGCGAAGCACTGCCTTCAAATGTATCAAGATGGGTAAAGGCGTTCAAATAGGCTTCCTGCAACACATCTTCGGCATCCGCATTATTGCGCAACACCGCGCGGACGAGCCGGTAGAGGCGTTGGTTATGCGTCTTGATGATCTGACGGACGGCTTCCGTTTCTCCGGCGGCAGCGCGGGAGACGAGAGCCGCTTCTTGCGGTTCGGCGGCGGGCAGCAAAACGGACATGAATTTTCTCCTCTCAGAGACTATTAGATGCCGGTTGTTCCATAAGGTTCCGCAGATTTCACAAATTTAAACATCATTCAGCTTGTCAGAAGCTGAGTATAGCCTCAAAGCCGTTTTTCTGCCCGCTTGGCGGGGAGGAAAATTGCAGGCGGGCGTGCATCTGACCGGCAATTTCAGTGGCAATGGGAATACCAAGTCCTGAACCCGGTGCTGCAGTTGTGCCGCGGCCAAATCTTTTCTGAACACGCAGTAATTCTTCAGCAGTAAGGTTCTTGCCACTATTTATGATGCGGATCGTACCGTTTTTATCGGCCTGAATGATAACCGGTTCATTCTGCGCACCATGAAGCAATGCATTTTCAAGCAGATTTCTTATGACAATAGCAAAGGCGTCTTCATTGACCGGCTTCATCAGACTGGCCTCAGAGTGGCGTTGATAAATAATCCGGTCATTGGAAGCCATTTTACGCTGAAATTCCTCCACCAGAAGATCAAGGACGCTCAGGAGATTCACCGGCTTATCCGCAAGCGCTATATTGGCTTCTGCGCGTGCCAGCTGCATCAGTTTTTCAACCAGTCGTTTCAGTTTTTGCAGTGATGCTTCGATCTGTTCGACCCGCGCTTTGCCCGATGCGCTTTTCACTTCTGTCATCAGCAATTGCGTATGTGCCAATGCACCGGCAATCGGCGTGCGTAATTCATGGGCGCTGTTTGCGGTGAATGCCCGCTCTGCTTCAAGAGCGGATTGCACGCGTCCCATCAGAATATTGACCGAATGCACGATCGGCTGAAGCTCGATCGTCAGTCCTTCAGCTTTTATCGGTGTCAGATCTCCGCTGTCTTTCTCGGATATTGCCTGTCGCAAATCGCCGATAGGATTAACCGAGCGCCGTGCAACAAGGCGGATAATATAGAGGCTGAGCGGCACAAGCACGAGGATCGGCAGCAGCAGGGCAAGCGCACCTTCATTGATGGCTTCGCGCCTGTTTTTCATCTGATCCGCGACCTGAACAAAGATCGTATTATCGGCTGCGGCGACAGTATAGTAGCGCGCAGTGTCATCCTCCCAGAAACCCTCAGCTAATGGCGCAGGGAAGGCACCGTCGATAATATCCGAGGAGTGAACAAGGATTTTGCCGCTGGCGTCTCTGGCCTGATAGGTCAGATATTGGCGGGATGAGGATTGAGCGCCGTTGTCCAGCGACAGAACTGCACCGGATTGGTCACGATGCATAATGTCGTCGACGATGAGCGGCGTCAGCCGTTCGGTGGTTTCCTGCAAGGCACTGTCAAAAATTTCAGCAAATTCGTCCCGCATCACCAATATGCCGCCGACAGCGGCGACGACCCAAAATGTCACCACAGCTGCAGTCACAGAAAACATGAGACGTCCGATGAGGCTGGGAGACTTCATGTTCTGTCCTCAACTTTGTAACCCACACCACGCACCGTACTTATCCGGTCATGACCGAGCTTTTTACGCAGGCGGCTGATATAGACTTCAACCGTATTGCTCTCAATTTCCGAGCCGAATGCATAAAGCGCTTCTTCAATCTGTGCTTTGGAAACAATAGCACCGGAACGGTGGAGCAGACATTCCAGCACTGCCCATTCGCGTCCCGAGAGGATAATCTCGCCCTGCGGTGAAAGAATATTGCGCTCGGAGATTTTGATTTCGAGATCACCGACATGCAGAACCGATGCGCTGTTGCCGCCATATCTGCGTGACACGGCCAGCATACGTGCGGTCAGCTCATCGAGATTAAATGGTTTGACCAGATAATCATCTGCGCCTGCATTCAGGCCTTCAATACGGTCTGATATCTGGTCATGTGCCGTTAATATAATAACCGGCACCGGATTATTGGCGCTCCGCAAATCTTTGAGAATGGTGAGGCCGCTGCCGTCAGGGAGACGCAGATCAAGCAGGATCAGGCCATAAGCAACGCTTGTCGCAGCCAATGCCGCATCTTCAGCCGTCTGCATCCAGTCAACAGCATGACCGCTTGCCAGAACATGATCGCGCACGGCCTGACCAAGTGTATCATCATCTTCAACAAGAAGAACTCTCAAGCAGTAATCTCCGGCGGATAGTCTGAAAACAGGCAGGGTGATGGATTGTCAGCGGACAATCCATCACCCTGTAACCGGTTTCAAGTATATAATGTGATTTCTATCTGCGCACAGCCACAGAATTAGCAACCTGCGGATCTGTTTGCCCGTTCACGCGGCATGAAGAGAGCGTATCCAGAGCCGGAGAATAAACCTGTGTTTTCACCTGCATCAGACCGAGAACTGTATGGAACAGCTTGTCATGAGATTGCGGCTCGGTTGCTTCTTTCGCGAGACAATCCTGCCTGATTGTGGCTTTGGCATCTTTTCCGAGCCACAGCACATAAGGCACGTGAGTCTGCTGTGACGGTGCTACAAAATAGGGTGCACCATGGAGATAGAGGCCAAATTCACCAACGGATTCACCATGGTCTGACATGTAAATCAGCGAAGTATAGAGCTTGTCCTGCTTATCGCGCAGCCGGTCGATAACCGATGAAATAATATGATCCGTATAGGCAATACTATTATCATAGGCATTGAGAATTTCTTCACGGCTGCATTTTGAAAATTCAGCACTCTGACAATCCGGTGTAAAACGGCGATATTCATCAGGATAACGCAGATAATAAGCCGGACCGTGGCTGCCAAGCTGGTGCATCACCAGCACCGTGTCCTGTGTTATGCCGGACATCCATGTATCAAGCTTATCCAGAAAAATCCCGTCCAGACATTCTCCGTTTTTACAATATTTCGGATTGTCTGATGTCGACAGCGCTTCACTTGTCACGCGATCAGCAACAGATTTGTGGCCTGTATTATTATCCCACCACTCCACATGCACACCGCCATGTTTCAGCACATCGAGCAGGTTTTCCGTCTCCAGACCCTTCTCATGGGTATACTCATCGCGTGTGTAAACCGAGAACATACATGGCAGGGATACCGCTGTGATGGTGCCGCAACTGCTGGTATCGGAAAAATAGGTGATGTCCTGACGGGCAAGTTCAGGATTGGTGTTTTTCTTATAGCCTCCGAGGGAAAAGCTTTCTGCACGGGCAGTTTCACCTGCAATAACAATCGTCAGACGCGGTTTTCTATTGCCGGAAACAGCATTGGCAACCTTGGCATCCGTACCGAGCGGCTGCACAATAATATTCTGATTTTTACCGGAGCGGATGCCCAGCTTGACAGCATTGCCAATCGGCATCACCGGATTGAGCGTTGCAATCCATTCCTTATGTTCGCGCCCCAGCGAGGTAAAGGTGCTGGCATTCAGCATGAAAAGTGCGGCTGCAGCAAACAGTGCAGGAAAGATAAAAGCAGAATTCTGCTTCACTTTTTGCAGGAATGAACGGTGCTCGATTTTTACCCATAAAATCAGCAGGGAAGGCAGAATGCCAAATATAACGACATGGCGTATGAAACCGAAGCTGATGAGATGTCCCGCTTCGGCATTGGTTGTGTCGATGGCACTTTGCAGCATCTCCACATCAATGATGGTTCCGAACTGATCGATGAACCATGATGCTGTGGCCGAAACCATAATGAGAAAAATAAACAGCGGTTTGGTGAGATATTTCACGGAAACAGTGATGCAAAGCGCTGTTAACAGGCAGAATATGCCCGCAACAAGAGCCAGAAGCGCGCCGGTTGGCAGCAGCTCCTCTGAGCGGTGCCAGAATGTTGCATTGTTTACTGCGGTCAGATAGCCGGCTGTGATGATACTTAAGGTTACGCTCTCGATATGCGGGCGGCGTAACTCTGCCGGAATATTCAATGCCATGACTCGTCGTCCTTGAAGTTCTGTACTTTGGACAAACGAGTGAATGGTTTTCCTGACAGGAACCTGAACGCGGCTTTCCCTGATCGCTATATGAAAGCCTGATCTTCATATAAAATAAAAACGCGCCGGTGCATTTGCTCCGGCGCGTGCCTATTCAATATATGCCTGCGTTTTATTCCGAACTTGTTTTCAGGAATATTTTAGGCACCCAGAAACCGGGTTTCGGGTCAACGATGGCACTCAGCGCACGGGCATAATCAAGAACGAGACCCGGTGTCCATGCCATGGTTTCTGCGCGCTTGCGCATCATGCTGGCAGCCCAGAGTTCCGGATAAACAATCGCACGGAATGCTGAGAAGACCGGCCAGCGTTTATTCCGGTAAACACCTTCCAATGCGGCATCCAGAGCATCAGCCACTGCGCTGGAGCAATTGCGGTTTGTCAGGTTATAGGTGTTGTCGGCCTTGTAGGTCTTCCAGAAAGCACGCAGCTTATCTTCATCAATATTATTGATAACCACCTGTACCGTAGACTCGCACCAGTCTGCGGCCTCCGATTTATAATCAGGTAAAAATCTGCCTTCGATATTATTATCGGCAGTGGCACGCAAAGTGCGGCTGAACTCATTGGGAGAACGGTCAATTTCTACCGCCGGATAGTGACTGATATAAACATCAGGCACCAGCTCCAGAGCCGCATGGCCGGTGGAGATGACACCATTGGCATCAACGGCAGCGATATAACGGCTGATCGCGCGCTGACGCAGCGGTGTCATGGCCGTGCCGGTTGGTGTCCAGACATGAACGATTAATTCGCCGCGTTTAGGGTTTTTCTCATCCGTTTCATGATGCGCGGTCATTGCCGAGAGCAGGCTGCTGCGGCCGAAAAGACGTGAAAGCGGCGCACCGGCCTCAAGACTATGAATGCGAAGCGCAACATGGATAATACCGAAGCTGGTGAGCATAATAACAGCGCCGACATTGGCGCCGACAGTGCCTTCATACCAGGTCGGCCATGGCTGCAAGGTTGCAACCGCCAGAATAAGTTCCAGCACACCACCGGCAATACCGGCCTTCCAGCGCGGATAGCGCACAACCCACGCGCTGGCGATACGCATACTGCCGTCAACAAGAAAACACAGGCCAAACACCATGGCCAGAAAGAAATTGCTGGCGGCACTGGATGTGTAAATAAGAATACCGACAGCGAATAATGCAATCCCTTGCACTATGCGCATCTGTCTGGCTGTGCCTTCGCTACCGGCTGCGGCAAGCAGGCTGAGAGCCGCTTCCGGCACCAGAAAATAAGCAAAAAGATACGGGCGGAGCAGGGTATCTCCGTCCAGTGCATCAATCAGAATAGCAAAGCCGACAAGAAGCCAGAGAACGCCGATGACGAACAGTGTTTTCCAATGTCTCTGGATGATTTCACGACCCAGAAAAAGAAACAGAATACGTATCATGCGTTGATCTCGGTTGTTCTCTTGTAATTATCATAATGGCGCTTTTATTCAGTTAAGCGCGAAGAATTTACTATTACATTTAAAATTGTACAGACAGCTAAATAAATATTGCAAAAAAGAATAAAAAACCTGCGGGTCATAATATTGTCCGGTCAGGCTCCCAATTATGCCTCATTCCGCCGCAAAGCATAGGCATCGTTTATTCTTCGGGGAAAATAATGGTTCGTTCTTTGCGCGCTTTCGGAAAAAAACTTGCTGCCGGTCTTGCTGTCACTGCATTGGCCTCACCGGTTTTTGCAGCCGGTAATGACCAGAACCAACGTATTGAGGTCGCTTTTGTACTCGATACAACCGGATCAATGGCCGGCCTTATTGACGGGGCCAAAAAGAAGATCTGGTCGATTGCCAATACCATCATTGATGTGAATCCCGATGCGGATATCCGTATGGCACTTGTGGCCTATCGTGACCAGGGCGATGAATATGTCGTTAAATCCTATGATATGAGCGCGGATGTGCAGGGACTATACGGCAAGCTGATTAAGCTTGAGGCAGACGGCGGCGGCGATACACCCGAATCCGTCAATGAAGCGCTGGATGAATCTGTCCGCAAGCTGCAATGGACAAAGAATGACAATACCAGACGGATCATCTTCCTTGTCGGAGATGCGCCGCCGCATATGGATTATCCGAACACATGGCAATATCCGCAAATTCTGAAACGTGCGAAAGAAGATAAAATCACCGTCAATACAATTCAGGCCGGTGATGATCCTGACACAACCAAAGTCTGGCGGGAAATTGCCCAGCTCGGACACGGGCGTTATATAGAAATTCCGCAGGATGGCGGTAATATCACTGTTATGGAAACGCCGTTTGACAACGAAATTATCGTTGTTCAGCAAAATCTTGATAAAACCGTGATTGCCTATGGCAGTTCAAAAGTTCAGGCTGAGCTTTTCAGCAAGATGGATGCAAAATCTGCCGCTCCTGCAGCTGTAAAGGTTGATAATTCACGCTATTACTCGAAAAAAGGCGGCGCTAAAGAGGTTGTAACCGGCGGCGGCGATCTTGTGGCGGATGTGCAGAACGGCAAACAAAAACTGGATGCCGTGAAGGATGAGGAATTGCCGGAAAATATGCGCGGCAAATCCGGTCAGGAAAAACAAGCTATTCTCGACCGCAATGCGCAGGAACGCACGAAACTTGAAGGGGAAATGGCAGGCCTCATCAGCAAGCGTGATGATTATATAGCCAAGAAAACAGCTGAGCTGAGCAAAGACAGTGGCGGAGATTCATTCGATACTGTTGTTAAGGAAACTCTGGTTGAACAGCTGAAATAATACTCCGATTTTGGCACTCTGTTCATAACGGGCAGGGTGCCTCGTGCTGTAAGACATTTTATAAATATATAAGCGGTGAAAGCCCCAGAAGCAGGCCGGCAACGGCGATACTGCTGCGCCAGTAAAATACGCCCCACAGGCCGAATATTAAAGCGATTGGCGCCGTAAAAACGCAATATATGATGGCATAACCGTCATTTCCCGCACCGAAAAAGACCAGATAATAGAATATAAAGGCCGTCAGCGCGCCAAAAATCACGGATATGATTGCAGACAGGCACCAGTTTTGTTTACGGGAGGGTGTTTGCTGGCTCATATGTCGTAAGCAATCCGCTCAATAGTCCCGTCACCGGATAATCCGAACAGAACATCCTGAGGGACTTCAAGTTTCAGTGCTTCATTTCTCGGGATATTGGCATAAATACTGCGAATTATCCGGCCGGTCACACCATGCGAAACGATGATTTTGATCTGAGCCTTATATTCTTCAATGGTGGTCAGCACGTCCTGGACGCGGGCGGACATATCTTCAAAGCTTTCACCGTCTGGAGAGTGAAAGAACCATTCATGGCGTTCCAATCCATCACGGGCATTCGGCCATTCCTGCTCTATCTCGTAATCCGTAAGACCTTCCCATGACCCCATACCAATTTCCATCAGGCGCGGATCGAGTATGATTTCATCCGGTTTTCCCAGTTTTTCGGCGATTATTTTTGCAGTGCTATGCGCACGGCCTAGCGGGCTGGAAAAGAGAGCAATATCATCGGAGATGATGTTTTTGCGAAGAGTTACACCTGCAGCAGCAGCCTGACGTAATCCGAGCGCGGTTAGCGGAGAGTCGACTTGTCCTTGCCAGCGTGCGGCAGCGTTAAAAATCGTTTGGCCGTGACGAACTAAATAAATCACGCTGCTTTGCTCCTGAGTCCAAGGCTGTTTTGTTTTCGCAGTGATGAGAATACTCAAAAATAATCCCTCAAACCATCGCTGGCTTGAGGGATAATTTTTTAGCCGATTATATCGCCGGTGACAGGGCCTTCCCAGTTCGGTTTCCAGCCAAGGGCAGGAGCCACATATTTTGCAAAAGATTCCAGCATATGCAGGTTATAATCCGGCCCAAGCTGGTTCGGAATTGTCAGCATAAGAGTATCAGCCAGTGCAATGGCGCGATCATTCTTCAGCTCTTCAATCAGCCGGTCCGGTTCGGCAGCATAGGTACGGCCGAATGTTGAACGGAAACCGTCAATCATACCAACCCCGTCATATCTTTCAGATGCATTACCAAAATAAGCGGCATCCTGTTCGTTCACAATCGGGAAGATGCTGCGGCTGACAGAAACACGCGGAGCGCCGGTATGACCTGCCGCACGATAGGCTGCGCGGAAACGAATAATCTGCTCCGCCTGAAGCTCATCAAAAGGCATTCCCGCATCTTCCGTCAACAAAGTAGATGACATCATGTTCAGGCCTTGTTGTCCTGTCCATTCAGCACTTTCACGGGTCGCAGAACCCCACCAGATATGATCGCGCAACGTAGAAGAACGCGGTTCAATCGGCATCATCTGACCGCCGGTCGTGCTGCGTTCGCCCGGTGCCAGTCGTTCGCCGTCAATTGAACGCATGAACAAATCGAATTTGGTGCGTGCAATATCAGCGCCGCGCGGATCAGTTGAACCGGTATAGCCAAAGGTTTCGTAACCGCGCACCACTGTTTCCGGTGAGCCGCGACTGATCCCCAGTGCAATACGTCCGTCTGCGAGAATATCGAGAGCAGCAGCTTCTTCAGCCAGATATAGCGGGTTTTCATAGCGCATATCGATAACACCGGTACCGACTTCGATATGTTTTGTCTTCGCTGCAATCGTTGCCAGCAATGGCATTGGCGATGCCTGCTGACGGGCAAAGTGATGCACGCGGAAATAAGCGCCGTTCACACCAAGTTCGTCTGCACCAACGCCGATATCGACTGCTTGTTTCAGCATGTCACTGGCTGTCCGCGCCTGCGAACCCTGTGCATTCACATAGTGACCAAAACTTAAAAAACCAAAGGCTCTCATAGAGTTACTCCTGCCGCTCAAGCGGTTTCAATAGCAATTGGTCTTGATATAGTATGCAGGTGGAAGAGGCGCAAAGCTTGCAAATAGGACACTGTGTTCATCATGTGACCTATAGTGAGGAGAAATCCCCTTCATTGCGTTGTTGGTTATTTTTTGACCTGATGTCTTGATACCTGATTATAGGCAAGAGGCATTTACAAGGGATAGTATTCTTGCTGGATCTACCTCATGTATTGTTACAGCTATTTGAAATGGGGTTCGAGTAATTCTTGTCGCTAATTAGCAGGCTGGCATTTTATCCCCCAGCAAATTGATATCATTTGCGGAAGCTATGAATGCATTAGAAATGTTTCATAGCTATACACACGGCCGGAGTGAGTACGAATATTGGCTTTATCGTCCTTACTCTGAGAGTTTTCCGTGGTTTAGCGAACGTTGAAACTTCACCACAAATTTATCATAATCTGCGCCGTAATATCCGCCCGTTCTCATGGCGCAGGCAGCGATAAATGACGGCTCCGAATGATAAAAAACAACACGCACATTCCGAAACAACACTGCAGCCTGAAGGGCTTGCACAGTCATCCCGACGCTTTGACCTGATAAAGCGCTATCAGCATTTTTTCTTTCCTGTTGCCGGTTTCGTAGTCGTTCTGCTGGCAATCTATGTATTGGAAAATATGCTGCAGAATACGTCCCGCTCGCAGACAATGGCGGCGTTTCATACGATTTCATGGCAAACAATCAGCCTTGCCGTATTTTTCACAATGCTCAGCTATGCCGCTGTTGCACTATATGATGTGGTCGCAGTCGAGACGATTGCTCCGGGGCAGATTCCAAAACGTCTTGCAGCGATTGCAGGAGCGGCAGGCTATGCAATCTCTAATGCGCTTGGTTTTTCACTGCTGACAGGTGGTGCATTGCGTTACCGTATTTATGCGGCGGAAGGTATCAGCCTTGCCGATATAGGCAAAATAGTCGGCACATCGTGGTTTGCCATCTGGTTCGCCCTGATTATCATGGTTGGCGCGGCACTGTTGATTGACCCTCAGGACGTGCCCTGGCTGTCTGCTTTTGACAGCCGTATTGATATTGTGGCCGGACTTGTCATTCTTGGTGGCATCGGCTGGCTTATTTACTGGCTGTCACACAGCGAACGCCATATCAGGATCGGCACTTTCAGCCTGCGATTACCGGATTCAAAAGGCGCTATGGTTCAGATATTCGCCGGTCTGGTTGATGTCGGTGCTGCAGCTGCTACACTTTATGTGCTGATGCCGGATGGCGCGGTCCCAAGTTTTGCGGTTTTTGCGATTGTTTATGTAATTGCGGTGGTGCTGGGTATTGCCAGTCATGCACCCGGCGGGCTTGGTGCTTTTGAGGCAACAATCATTGCCGGTCTTGGCCTTGGCGGCAATCCGGAAGCCATTGCAGGCTTACTTGCCTATCGCGTTATCTATACGGTCTTGCCATTGGTTACCGCTGCAGCCGGTCTGTTATTCTGGGAGATCATGCGCCGCCGGCATATGCTCGGCAAACAGGCACGACTTGCCAAACGTCTGGTTGAGCCGCTGATACCGGGACTGAGCGCCAGTATTATTTTTCTGGGCGGAATTATCCTGCTGATTTCCGGAGCCACGCCGGATAAGCGCTATCGTGTGGAATTGCTGTCTGACATTGTGCCGGAATTTCTGGTTGAAATGTCTCATCTGGCCGCGAGCTTGGTCGGGGTTGCCTTGCTGATTGTTGCGCGGGGGCTGGCAAAACGGCTGGAGCGTGCATGGCTGGCGGCATTGCTGTTACTTTTAAGCGGCGCTGTTTTCTCCCTTTCGAAAGGGCTGGATTGGGAAGAAGCTGTTACGCTTTGTCTTTTTTCTGTCGTGCTCTGGGAGTTTCGCGATTCATTTTATCGTCGCCCGATCACCGGTAGTTTTGAGCTAAGCTGGCATTGGATTGTGACCGTTGGCACAACATTGCTGGTTTCTACCTGGCTTGGTTTCTTTGTGTATCGCCATGTCGAATATTCCAGTGATCTTTGGTGGGATTTTGCATGGAATAGCAATGCGCCACGTTTTTTGCGTGCCACAGTACTGGTTTTCGCTGTTGTCGCTGCTTTTGGTCTGCATACATTAATCAACCGTCATAGCCAGCGCAGACAAAATACCAATCATGACATTCCTGAAGCCGTGCCTGCTTTGGTTGCGGCCTGTCCTCATACGGATGCGGCTCTTGCTATGGTGGGGGATAAACAGTTTCTTCTTGCACCTGACGACAGTGCTTTCATCATGTATGCGCAGTCGGGCGGCAGCCTGATTGCATTGGGTGAACCGGTTGGCCAAATCTCTACGGCAAAAGAACTGGCATGGTCATTTCACGCTTTGGCGGATCAGCAGGCATTACGCACAGTGTTTTACGGAGTGGGGCCGCAAAGTCTGCCATTGTTTCTGGATATGGGATTGGTTGCACTTAAGCTGGGTGAAGTGGCGCGGGTGGAATTGGCGGATTTCTCTCTTGAGGGCGCACGGCGTCAGCCTTTCCGCTATGCAGATCGTAAAGTCAGTAAAGACGGGTTAGTCTTTGAAGTTATTTCTGCAGCAGATGTACCGCCTTTGTTGCCGCGTTTGCGTGAGATTTCTGATGCCTGGCTGGAGTTTAAATCCGGAAGTGAAAAAGGCTTTTCACTCGGATATTTTGATGAAGATTACCTCAAGCGGTTTGATCTGGCTGTGCTCCGGCAGCAAGGGGAAATCGTTGCTTTTGCCAATTTATGGCGCGGTGGTGACAAATACGAAATTACCGTCGATCTGATGCGTTATATGCCGAATGCGCATAAATTACTGATGGATGCGCTCTTTGCCAAATTGCTGATCTACAGCAAAGAGCAGGGTTATAAATGGTTTAATCTCGGAGCAGCGCCCCTGTCAGGCTTAAGTGGCAGCAGGCTTGCTTCCCGATGGAACCGGTTTGGTTCTTTTGTCTACAGACGTGGCGCAGATCTTTATCATTTTGACGGGTTAAAGGCGTTTAAGGAAAAATTCGAACCTGTCTGGACACCGCATTACATGGTTTGCCCCGGCGGATTTGAAACGCCGCGCGCACTTTTGGACGTAACGAAACTGATTAACGGCAGTCCGCTGGAGTTTATTCGCAAATGAAAGCAAAACGGCTTGTGGGACTCTTCGGATTACTGGTGCTGATTGCAGCAGGTATCTATTTTTCTATGCATCCGGGCAAAGTGCTTCGTTTCTGGGCAGGTCTGACTGTTTCGGACAAGCCGGTAACGCATGTAAGTGCGGAGCGGCTGTCAGAGATTCCTGTTTATATGCCGAAAGGCGATCCGGCAGGGCTGGCGATTATTATCAGCGATCTTAACGGAGGCGGCGATCGTGAACGCCGTTTTGCCGATGCGCTGCTGGCACGCAACCTGATTGTCTTGCCGGTTGATCTCCGGCAATGGCGTGCAGCACTCGATAAAGAGGATGGTGAATGTAATTATCTTGATTCAGACTTTGAAGCGATCACCAAAGAGGCTCTGCGTGCGCTGGATCTGAATGTTTATTTTCATCCTGTTGTAACCGGTATCGGGCAGGGGGCGACGATTGTTTACGCCGCTGCATCTGATTCACCCGATGCTACAATTGCCGGTGCTGTCGGAATTGATCCCGTGCCCGCCCGTACCCGTCTGCCATCCTGTACCGAACAGGCGCAGGCCAGCAAAACGCCGGACGGCGGTTTCACTTATGAATATGGTAAGGAGCTTCCGGTTTCTGCTTTGCTTGTTGCAGCAGGAGGCTTGCAAGCCAACCAGCCGGAAGCTGCACGCGAACAGAATATTGCGATATTGCAAAATGTGCCTGATCCGGATCAGCGTTTACGCGTGGCCGCTGATGAGGTGTTGTCAATGGCCGGGCAGGATGCTCAAAATGCAGCTATGCCGGTTGTTGATTTACCTGCGCGTGGCGGTAAAGCAAAATATGTAGCAGTTTTTTATTCAGGAGACGGCGGCTGGCGCGATATTGATAAATCTATCGGGGAGTGGCTGCAGACGCAGGGTGTGCATGTGATTGGTGTGGATTCTCTGCGTTATTTCTGGAGCGAACGTAAACCCGAGGATATTGCGCGCGATACAACAGCTTTACTGAAGAAAGCAGATCCGGGTGGAAAGTTACCTATAGCGGTTCTGGGCTATTCATTCGGTGCTGATACATTCCCTTTTGCATGGAAATATCTTGATCCGGCACTGCAAAACCGGATCAGAATGGTAGGGTTACTGGGAGTCTCAACCACAACATCTTTTCAGATTTCCGTTCAGGGATGGCTCGGTTTTGAAGGGGAGCAGAAAACGCTGCCGGCTATTCTTTCCATACCACAGGATCGGGTCGTCTGCGTCTATGGTGAAGATGAAGAGGATACGGCTTGTACTGCGGATGCTTTAAAAGGTGCGGATATTATGAAAATCAGCGGCGGGCATCATTTTGACGGGAATTATGAGGCACTCGCCCAAACATTGTTACAGAAAATGCAGAAACTTGCAGCAGTGTTGGAATAATAAATGAAAAATGCACCGCAGATAATATACATGACAAAAGTACATTTATTATATCGATAAAATAATGAGAGAATATTTCGCTGATTAAACAAGATATCTTCATGATTAATATGGTTAAAACAAAGAAGTAATGTTTCGTATATTCTTTTGCAATTCAGAGATGCGATTACCACTTAATGATAAAATATCCAAAATGACAATATAGTCTGTTCGCGTATAACTGGCGCTTGATATGTTTTAGACCAGCAGTAAGATTTTACACAAATTACAGGCGGAAACCTCTGACTGGTTCGACAAATAATAATTTATACTGAAAACAGCGCGTTATCAGCGCAAGTTTTGTCATTGAGAGAATAATGATATCAGAACGCGCAGAACGCTTAAAAAAAATAGCACCAGCTAAGTCATTGAAATAGCTGGTGCGGACGGCGGGACTTGAACCCGCAAGCTCTAAGAGCGGCAGATTTTAAGTCTGCTGAGTTTACCGATTTCTCCACGTCCGCAGTGCAAGATGTTTTATGCACCTGAAACCTGCCTTTTGATCTGTGATTTGCTGGCGGAAGTCAAGGCGCAGATTGCGCGCTGAGTGAAAAATCTGCCGGAATATCACTCGACATAAATATATTTTGCAAAAATCAATATTGATTGAAATCAGTAATTTAGTCTCATGTAACTCACGTCACATAAGAGTGGCAGCGGCCGGACTATACCGGCCGCGGCAAGATATTCTTAAACTGAACGCGTAATGCCGCCATCAACGCGGATATTCTGGCCGGTAATATAACCTGCGCCGTCAGACGCCAGAAATGCGATGGTTTCGGCAATTTCCTGTTCGGTGCCATAACGCTGCATCGGAATACGGTCTTTGAATTCCTGCTTTTCCGGCAGGCTGTCGATAAAGCCCGGCAGAATATTATTCATGCGGATATTGTCAGCAGCATATTTGTCTGCAAACAGCTTGGTATAGGAGGCGAGGCCAGCGCGGAACACACTGGAGACCGGAAAAGCCGGATCCGGCTCAAAGGCTGCAAATGTTGAGATATTGATGATCGAGCCGCTTTTTTGCGCCTGCATGATTGGCGTTACCAGTCGCACAGAGCGCACCACATTCATGAAATAAACATCCATGCCGCGATGCCAGTCTTCATCTGAAAAATCCAGCAAACCGCCACGTGGCCCGTGGCCCGCGCTATTCACCAATACGTCTACGCGACCCCATTTCTGATGTGCGCTGTCGATAAGCTTTTGCAGGTCATCATTAGACTGGTTGCTGCCGGTTACGCCGATGCCGTCATAGGTCTTTGCCAGCGCTTCACCTTTGCCAGATGAGGATAAAACTGCAATTTTATAACCGTTATCCGCCAGTTTGCGTGCTGCCGCTGCGCCCATGCCTGAACCACCGGCAGTAATAATCGCTACTTTTCCGTCCATATTCTATCGCTCCCGATTTGAATTTTCCTGAAGCTGCCATGAAAATGCTTTTGCTGTAAAGTATTATATAGTCAGTGTTATAATAATTATTGTGCCGTTTGAGAGACGCCGCTTAGCTGTGTAATCCGATGAGATAATTGCTTAAACAATCAAAACAAACTGGTAATTTCCGGCTAAACTTGGCAAAACTGATTTTTGCCTGCGCCGGATATATTTATGACCGGTCATGCCATGGAGGCTATCTTGTCATCATCAGATCTTAAAAAGTCAAAAACTGAAATCAAATCATGGGCAGCATCTGCGCCTGTTCTGGTTGATGTTGCCATGGGGCGCAAACCGGCCGATCTGGTTGTGCGCAACGGTCGTCTGGTCAGCGTTTACTCTGGCGAGATTGTTGCCGGCATTGATATTGCTATTGCCGAAGGGCGTTTTGCCTATGTCGGCCATGATGCAACCCATTGCATTGGTGCGACAACCAAGGTTGTGGATGCCGAAGGCCGCTATCTGGTGCCGGGTCTGTGCGATGCGCATATGCATGTCGAAAGCGGCATGGTGACAGTCACAGAATTTACCCGTGCGGTTGTTCCGCATGGCACAACTTCCATGTTTATTGATCCGCATGAAATCGCCAATGTGCTTGGGCTTGAAGGCGTGCGGCTGATGCATGATGAAGCTATGGCCATGCCGGTCAATGTCTATGTGCAGATGCCAAGCTGTGTGCCTTCTGCACCGGGACTGGAAAATGGCGGCGCGGAAATCGGTGCGGCAGAAGTGCTGGAAGCCATGAGCTGGCCGAATATTATCGGCCTCGGCGAAGTGATGAATTTCCCCGGCGTCGCCAATAATGACCCGACTATGCGCGGCGTGATTGATGCCACGATGAATGCAGGCAAGACGGTCGGCGGCCATTATGCTTCGCCTGATCTCGGCCGTGCGTTCCACGGCTATGTGGCCGGTGGCCCTGAGGATGACCATGAAGGCACACGCGCGGAAGATGCGATTGCCCGCGTGCGTCAGGGGATGCGCGCAATGCTGCGCCTTGGTTCCGCATGGTTCGATGTGGCAACACAGGTCAAGGCGATTACCGAGCAGGGCTTGGATTCCCGTAATTTTGTGCTCTGCACCGATGACAGCCATTCCGGCACTCTGGTGCATGAAGGCCATATGGATCGCGTTGTGCGTCATGCCATTGCGCAAGGGCTGAAACCTGTCACAGCTATTCAGATGGCAACGATTAATACTGCCCAGCATTTCCGCTTAGAGCGCGAAATCGGCTCTATCACACCGGGTCGCCGTGCGGATTTCCTGATCGTGTCTGATCTCTCGGCGCTGACGATTGAGCGCGTTTACGGACGCGGTGTGTTGCTGGCTGAGCAGGGCAAACTGGTTGCGGAAATTGCACCTTATAAATATCCGGCAAAAGCGAAAAACACGGTAAAGCTTGGTCGTAAGTTCTCGGCACAAGACTTTGATATTCAATCACCAAAACCAACTAAAAATGTAACGGCGCGCGTTATCGGTGTGATTGAAAATCAGGCACCGACACGCGCTTTGGAAGCCGAACTTTCCGTGAGTGACGGCATTGTGCAGATGGATCGCCGTAATGATGTTTGCCAGATTGCTCTGGTTGAGCGTCATCGCGGTTCAGGACAGATTACCAATGCTTTCGTGTCCGGCTTTGGCTATACGCTCGATTGCGCGCTGGCATCGACTGTTGCCCATGACAGCCATCACATCATCGCTGTCGGCACCAATAAGGAAGATATGGCGAAAGCCGTTAATCGTCTGGGTGAGATCGGTGGCGGCGTGGTGCTTTATTCCAAGGGCAGGGAACTGGCCTGTGTGGAAATGCCGATTGCCGGACTGATGTCTGATGAACGTGCCGAGATCGTTGCAGCAAAAGCGGACAAGCTGGTGAAAGCCATGGCTGCGATGGGGTGCACATTGAATAATGCCTATATGCAGCACTCGCTGCTGGCTCTTGTGGTGATACCGGAACTGCGCATTTCCGATATCGGTTTGGTGGATGTGCGTAGCTTCGAGAAAGTTGATTTGTTCCTATGAGTGATTTTATACAATCGGTAAAACAGGCTACGCAGCAAATGCGCGGCCTGTTCGGCGAAACACCTTTGCTGCGTAATGATTATCTGTCGCGCAAATATGGTGCGGATATCTGGCTGAAGCGCGAAGATTTGACGCCGGTACGCTCCTATAAAATCCGTGGTGCATTCAACTTCATTTCTGCCGCGATTAAAAAAGCCGATCCGAACGCGGTGTTTGTCTGCGCGTCTGCAGGCAATCATGCGCAGGGTTTCGCCTATGTCTGCCGCCATTTCGGCCGCAAGGGCGTGGTCTTCATGCCGGTGACAACACCGCAACAGAAGATCAACAAGACCCGCGCTTTCGGTGCCGAGTTTATTGAAATTCGTCTGGTCGGCGATATTTTTGACCAGTGCTATGCCGCCTCGCAGGATTATGCCAAGGCCGAAGGCGGGGTGATGGTGCCGCCATTCGATCATATGGGCATCATCACCGGTCAGGCATCGGTTGCGCAGGAAATTTCCGAGCAATTGCCGGAAGGCAAAATCCCCGATCTGATGATGCTGCCGGTTGGCGGCGGCGGTCTTTCTGCCGGTGTAACGCTTTATGTGAAAGCGCTTGGCTGGCCGACAGAGTTTCGCTTTGTCGAGCCGCAGGGTGCGCCAAGCCTCAAACTCAGCCTTGAAGCAGGCAAGCGCGTCAAGCTGCAGACTGTTGATAATTTTGTTGACGGTGCGGCTGTTGGTGAGCTGGGCGCAGAGAATTTCAAAATTCTCAAAACCTATCCGGCATCATCCGTTATCAATGTGCCGGAGAACCGTCTTTGCGGCACGATGACGGAAATGCTCAATGTTGAAGGCGTGGTGCTGGAGCCAGCCGGTGCTCTGGCAATTGATGCGCTGAAAGATTTCAAGAAGAGCGAACTCAAAGGCAAAACCATTGTTCTGGTGGTTTCCGGCGGTAATTTCGACTTTGAACGTCTGCCGGACGTCAAAGAACGTGCGCTGCGCTATGAAGGGCTGAAGAAATATTTCATCTTCCGCTTCCCGCAGCGTCCGGGTGCATTGCGCATGTTCCTTGATCTGCTGGGGCCGGAAGATGATATTGCTCGTTTCGAATATTTGAAAAAATCGGCACGAAATTTCGGTTCTGTGCTGATCGGCATTGAAACGAAAGATGCGAAGAACTTCGCTATTCTTGATAAGAAGTTCAAGGAAGCGGGCTGGGCCTATCAGGATATTACCGATAATCAGGTTCTGGCTGATTTCATCATCTGATGAAGGTTTAAACAGTGTCCTATGTTTATTTGCATAGGACACTGTTGTTTATTTCATTTGCTTTTTAACACGAAAGCGCCCATATGCAGGTCAGGCGCTTGGGTCTGATGCGAGATATTGCATTAGGGCTTTCCATGCTGGACTTCGTTGCGTCTTGAAACTTTGCCTCATGAAGAGGTGAAATAATCCGGTCATTCCGTACCGGATACGGCAGCGCAAGTCGCGTGAGAACATCAATGTTCCGGCGCTTCGTCGTATAAAAATTTGTTTCCGGATTGCCAGCTGCGCATGGTGGTCTGATGATGCGTGTGTCCGGTTCTCCCGACCGGCGGCGCATATCGAAAGCTTATATTTTGACAAATCGAAATGAATCCGACCTGACCGCAGTTGCGGAAATTCAGGATACCAGCGGCTTCGCCGCTAAAACTGAAGATAATGCCGGCTTTGCCGCTTTGGGCATTACCGGTCTTTTGCTGAAAAATCTGGATGCAGCGGGCATGACTTCGCCAAAGCCAATTCAGCAGCAATCCCTGCCAGCCCAGCTTAAGGGCAAAGACATTCTGGGTATCGCGCAGACCGGCTCCGGCAAAACTGCGGCCTTTTCCCTGCCGATCATCGAGCAGATTTTGGCACTTGGTGATAAGCGTCTGCCTAAAACCTGCCGCGCTCTGATCCTCGCGCCAACCCGCGAACTGGCTGTGCAGATTGAAGAAACCGTTCGTGTACTCACCAAAGGCGCACATCTTTCAACCGCATTGATTTTGGGTGGTGTTTCCCGCGCCTCTCAGGTGCGCAAAATGGCGCCGGGCGTGGATATTCTGGTGGCAACACCGGGTCGTCTGACCGATCTGGTGCGTGATAAATGCGTTGATCTGTCCGCTACTAAATGGCTGGTTCTGGACGAGGCCGACCGTATGCTGGATATGGGCTTTATCAATGATGTGAAGCGCATTGCCAAAGCAACGCGTTCTGACCGTCAGACTGCTTTGTTCTCTGCAACCATGCCTAAGGAAATCGTGGCACTGGCTGAAGGCCTGCTGCGTGATCCGGTGCGTGTCGAAGTTTCGCCTGCCGGTACAACTGCAGCTGAAATTACACAGGTTGTTTATACCGTTCCGACCAAGGATAAGAAAAAAGCGCTGTCCGGCCTTTTGACCAATCCTAAGCTAGAAACCGTTATTGTCTTTACCCGTACCAAACATGGCGCGGATGCGGTAACACGCACGCTGGAAAAAGACGGTTACTCCGTTGCGGCCATTCACGGTAATAAATCGCAGAACGCCCGTCAGCGTGCGCTGAACGGCTTTAAAGACCGTTCTGTGCGTGTGCTGATTGCCACCGATATTGCTGCGCGTGGTATTGACGTTCCGGGCATCAGCCATGTCATCAATTATGACCTGCCGGATGAGCCGGAGAGCTATGTGCACCGTATTGGCCGTACCGGTCGTAATGGTGCCTCCGGTGCAGCGATTACGCTTTATGACGGCGGTACAGAACATGCAAAGCTCAAGGCTGTTGAGCGTGTTATCCGCAATAAGCTGACATTGAAAGACCTGCCGCCGCAGTTTGGCCCGTTGCCGGAACGCACAGAAAAGCCAACCTTCGAGCACGAATGGCCAAAGCCTGATCCGCGTGCCACCGGCAAGCGTAAAACCTCACGCCCGTATAAAAACCTGGATAAAGCACCGCAGCGTACCACTGGTTTTTCCGATGTGCGTGAACTTTATGATGATGCCGCACCTGCCAAGCCACGCGAAGCAAAGCCTGCACAGGGCGAACGTGGCCGCCAGAACCGCAATCATTCCGGTCGTGGCGGTAAAAGCTCGGCTCAGGGTGCCGGTTATAATTCCGGTCAGGCCAATAGCGGTAAGCCTGCGAATAAAAAGACCTTCCACCGCAATAAGAAACGTGCGGGTCAGGACTGGAACAGCTAATTTATAAGTCTGTTCTAAACCTTGCATAATAGTGAAATAAAACACCGCCGGAACGCTTTCCGGCGGTGTTTTTTATTGTCGGATGCAGACTTACCGGAAAACTGTACCTTGAATAAGCTGTTCAGCAACAATAGGTTCGGCGCAGCAATGCGTATTCTTGCATAGAATTACCGGCGTAAAATTACCGGTGCAGAATTAAAGGACAAATATAATGGTGCAGTCAGGTGTAACAAATTCTGTGATTGAGGCGATCGGCAATACACCGCTGATCCGTCTGAACAAAGCTTCAGAGCTCACCGGCTGCGAGATTTTCGGTAAAGCTGAATTTGCCAATCCGGGACAGTCCGTCAAAGACCGCGCGGCGCTTTATATTATCCGTGATGCAGAAAAACGCGGGCTTTTGCGCAAAGGCGGCGTGATTGTGGAAGGCACTGCCGGAAATACCGGTATCGGCCTGACCATGGTGGCCAAGGCACTGGGCTATCGCACTGTTATCGTTATTCCTGAAACACAAAGTCAGGAAAAGAAAGATGCACTGCGTCTGCTGGGTGCGGAACTGATTGAAGTTCCGGCTGTTCCTTACAAAAACCCGAATAATTATGTCCGGCTTTCCGGCCGCTTGGCCGAGCAACTGGCCAAAATCGAGCCGAATGGTGCTATCTGGGCAAACCAGTTTGACAGCCAGATCAACCGTCAGGCGCATATTGAGACAACAGCACCGGAAATCTGGCAGCAGACTGAAGGTAAAATTGACGGTTTCATTTGTGCTGTCGGTTCCGGTGGCACACTGGCCGGTGTGGCAGAGGGTCTGCGCGGCTTCAGCAAAGATATCAAAATCGGGCTGGCTGATCCGGAAGGCGCGGCGCTCTATTCCTATTACACCACGGGCGAATTGAAGGCTGAGGGATCATCCATCACGGAAGGTATCGGGCAGGGACGCATTACCGGTAATCTCGAAGGTTTCAAACCGGATTTCGCCTATCAGATCAGCGATGCAGATGCTCTGAAAATTGCTTTTGATCTGGTGCAGGAAGAAGGCCTCTGCCTCGGTGGCTCATCGGCTATCAATATTGCCGGTGCTATCCGCATGGCGAAAGATCTTGGCAAAGGCGCACGGATTGTGACAATTCTGGCTGATTACGGTAATCGCTACCAGTCAAAAATGTATAATCCGGCTTTCCTTGAAGAGCGTGGCCTGCCGGTGCCGCAATGGCTTCTGACACGTTCAGACATTGCAGTTCCTTACGAGGCCTAACCTAGTCTCTTTGTTGTTATCATAGTTTCAGGAAAAGCGGTTTTACTTTTCCTGAAACTGCTTTAAACCTCTCGCAAAAGACTTTTTCTTAAATGTTTGCATGAGGGTATGATGACACAGAGTCTGGAAACCAATCCGCTTTTCCGCGAAGATGCTTATCTGAAAGCGACACCGGCCAAGGTGATCGGTCTCACGGATGAAGGCGGCGTTATTCTCGATCAGACCGTGTTTTATGCCACATCCGGCGGTCAGCCGGGTGACAGCGGTTTGCTGCGCCGTGCAGACGGCAGCATCATTCAGATTGCCACCACTGTTAACGGCGCGACCAAGAATGATTTCATTCATGTGCCTGCGGAAGGTGAAACACTGCCGCAGCTCGGAGAAGAGCTGATTGCAGAGATCGACTGGGAACGCCGTTTCAAGCTGATGCAAATGCATACAGCCTGCCATTTGCTTTCCGTGATTTGTCCGTTTCCGGTGACCGGCGCTTCGGTCAATATTGATGACAGCCGCATTGACTTCGATATGCAGGGCACTGACCTGACAAAAGAACAGGTCAGTGAAAAGCTGATGGAAATGGTCAATGCCGCATCGCCGGTGACTACAAACTGGATCAGCGATGAAGAACTGGCTGCCAATCCCGATCTGGTTAAATCCAAGAATGTGCGCCCGCCGGTCGGGCAGGGACGTATCCGTTTGGTGCTGATCGGCGACAATGGTTCCGTAGACTCACAGCCATGCGGCGGCACACATGTGGCCAATACCTCCGAAATCGGTGAAATTCATATCGGCAAGGTTGAGAAAAAAGGCAAAGAAAACCGCCGCTATCGTATCCGTTTCGGTAAGGCTCCGGCATAATATCGCTGCTTTTCCTTGTCATTATCAGGAAAACAAAGCAATTGAGCGATCCGGCGTGCATAATGAAATATGCACGCCCTGAAATGAAGATCGGAACCCTATGAGCGATCCTACGGATAACGTCGATAAAACGCTCGCTGATGAAGTGAGCGTTAATATTACCCGGCTCGAAATGGCTGCGCCGTTAAATGTTGCGGTGCCTCTGCCTGCGGGTCTCCGGCTGGCAATCATGCTGGCAGAAAATATGCCGGTGCATCTCTATCGCTATCTTTATGAGGTCATCGGCAAGCCGCATCACTGGATGCTGCGCCGTATGCAGAATGACGAGACTGTTACCTCGATCATTCAGGCCGAAGAGACCCGCATTCTGCTGCTCTATGTGGATGGTTGCCCCGCAGGTTTTGCTGAAATGCGGCTCAATCTGCCGGAGAGCGTCGATCTGCTCTATTTCGGGCTGGTGCCGGATTATCAGGGACGGGGTCTGGCAAAATTCTTCTTTGCCGAGGCTCTGGCGGCAGCATGGTCGCATAATCCGGAAAAACTGCGCCTTGAAACCAATACGCTTGATAGCCCCCGCGCTTTACAGCTCTATCAGCGCATGGGCTTTTCGCCGGTTTCCACGGCTGAGGACGTGATTACGCTCTGGAAATAGAGCGTAATCCGTCAGAAATTGCGCCGGTCCCGGCTTTCTTCTGCATCTGAAATCAGGTGAATTTTCCTGGCATCTGTTTCAGCTGCTTCTGCCGGTTCAAAAACAATGCAGTTCCGCCCCTGATTTTTCGCCTCATAAAGACAATGGTCGGCACGGCTGAAAATCTGCGAATTGCTGTCGCTTTTATACGCAAGGGCACCGCCCGCACTGATTGTCAGCGGTTCAACATGGCTCTGTGATACATAAAACGGCGTATTCTCTATTTCCACACGAATACGCTCGGCAACGCTGATAGCGGCAGCGCGGCTGGCATTGGGCAGGTAAACGCAAAATTCCTCACCGCCGACACGGCCAACCAGATCACCCTTTCGGGTCACATTCTGCAAAGCATAGGCAATCAGCTTTAAGGCGCGGTCACCGACTGTATGGCCGTATTTATCATTGATATTCTTAAAGTGATCCGCATCTATGAGCAGCAATGCACCTGCGTCCTGACGGGAACGGACAGTGCGCATCATTTCAAAGAAAGCCTCTCGATTATAGAGGTTGGTCATATAATCGATCTTTGAACGCGCCTGTAATTCATGATGGGCTTTCTCCAGATCGGAAAATGCTTTTGAAAGCTGCGTATTACGGTGAAACACCACCGTCATTGCCGGAAAAGCGGTAATCAGGGGGAGGATCAGACTCAGGCTGATGCTGAGCGTGCCAACCGGCTCATTGCGGATAAGCCCGACAATCATGTTGATTGCAACACAAAGCAGCGCAGCCGCAGCAGAAACAATAAAGGCTTTTATAAGAGCTGATTTCATAGTCTGTTCAAATATCCCTGAGCGTATGCTGTAGTCTGAATATTTCAGTTAATGACTGGAAATGCTGAATAGAAATTACTGGCCAACCCGATATTCTCCTCCACATAAAGGAATAGTTCTTTCAAGCCTATTAAAATCAGGAATTGGCGTAAATTCTTTATAAATAAGAGCTTTTTATTTTAGCGATACATAAACCTGCATTATACGAATAGCCCCGTCAGTCCCAAAATTATCATGCCAAGTCCGGCCAGAGAGACAACCCAGATCAGGCTTCGCACATAAGGAATCCCGAAAGCATAAGCGGGAATATAAAAGATGCGCCCGATAACATAGATCCACGCGCCTGCAGTAGTGAGCCCGCTTTCCCGACCGGCAATATGGGCAATAATCACGGCAGCGAGAAACAGGGGCAGGGTTTCATAAAGATTGCGCTGCGCCCGTTGCAGTCGTGCGGTGATAATGCCGACAGGCGGCCCCGCCTCATCACGTGGTCCGGCATTATAATCCAGACCTGTCTCGCCGTTACGGAAAAACGCGGGAAGCAAAACCTGAATGATTGCTACAATAAGCATGACGACAGCAAGGTTCAGTTCTGTACTCAAACTCTTCTTCCTTCATCGGAGGCAGATGCATGTCCGCAGCATTTCTGACAGCGGTTTATTTCAGGAAAAGATCAAAGCGGAATTTCATCTGTCCCCAGCGAAATATAAACTTGGTTAACGCGGGCACATCAAGAGAAATCCGGCACCGGGATTTTGGGGCAGATAAAGCTGCTGGCAGATATTCGTTTGTTTCTTCATGGCAATAAACCATTGTTAATAAAGCGAGTTAATCAAATAGGGTTTGTTGTTCTGCTGATTATCAAAAAAGAAATTATCCCCCGAAATACACATAAATAATGAAAGATCTGATTTAAATATGTAGGCGAAAAAACCGGCGGGCAAGGTTTGGGGATTTGCTTTGTGCGGATTTTTAAGATTCTATCAATTAATTCTTGCGAACAGTCGCCAAATGTTGTGCATTTTCCGCTCTGAACAAAGGCGGGATAAAGGTTTTGAAACTGTTTCGTTTTACAAGTGACAGGCTGGCATTGTCTGACTGGTATAATGACAGGGGAAATGCCGGTTTTGTTGCAGACTGAATGTTGTTGTTTGTAATGGGTTTGAGTAGCGTAATGAAGTCATTTCAGAAAAAGCCGCATGGGCCTGTTGCAATGAACAAGAGCGGGGGCCGGATGCTGCATTC
Organism: Pseudochrobactrum lubricantis; assembly: GCF_041929865.1. NCBI lineage: Bacteria > Pseudomonadati > Pseudomonadota > Alphaproteobacteria > Hyphomicrobiales > Brucellaceae > Pseudochrobactrum > Pseudochrobactrum lubricantis. Next base: position 50,894 of record NZ_JBHEEE010000003.1, on the reverse strand, counting down.
TTCTCGGGTGAAACATATTCTTTGTCTTGGTGTGGTGGGATTGCTGGTTACAGCCTGTGCCTCTCCCCAGCCGGAAGTGAAGAAGAAAAAGCGCTCCAAGGAATATTTTGCAGAATCCGTCTATGGCGTAAAAGCCAGCCCGCGTGTAGCCAATGGCAAGAAAATCCCGCGCGGCGGCGGCCGCAATCAGGTTGGCAAGCCTTATAAAGTCAAAGACAAGTGGTATAAGCCGAAGGAAGACCCGAATTATGTGAAGGTCGGCCGCGCTTCCTGGTATGGTTCGGCCTTTCATGGCCGTCTGACCGCCAATGGCGAGGTCTATGACATGACCCACCTGACAGCCGCGCATCCGACCATGCCGCTGCCAAGCTATGCCCGCGTCACCAATACCACCAATGGCAGTTCAGTGATCGTACGCGTGAATGACCGCGGCCCTTATTCCAACGAACGTATTATTGACATGTCGGAAAAAGCGGCTGAAATGCTGGATTACAAGCATCACGGCACCGCGAATGTTAAAGTCGAATATGTTGGCCGTGCACCTTTGCATGGACAGGATGATGCATTCCTGCTCGCTTCTTACCGTCCGGCAGGCGGTGACAATATCGGCCAGCCTGCGACAGGTGTGATGATGGCCATGAACGGCCCGACACCGACATCTGCGCCAAACCGTGCAGAACAGGGTGTAGCCAACGCATTTGACCAGATTTCCGCACAGCCGGAGCTGCCTTTCGGTTATGCTGACGGCGCAGCGCCTGTGCTTCCATCTGTTATTCCTGTGCCGCTGGATAAGCCATATGGCCTCTATGCATCTGCGCAGAATGATATTCTGGTCAGCGCCTATGCCGGAAACCGCATCGCTCAGGCCAATGAGGGTATCTATTCCAAAGTGCTGATGCCGGATGCAGCCTCTGCCGAATGGCGCAATGCGCAGGCTGCAAAATATCTGCAGGCCGGTGCGGAGCAGGGTGAGTTTGTCGATCTCGGTACTTTCAGCAGCAAGGATGAGGCAGACCGTATTGCCTCTGCGCTTAAAAATATCGGAACAATCAGCAGCAGCATGACCCCGCAGGCTCAGGGCGATTTATACAGCCTGACTGCAAAATCACGCAGCGGCAATAATGACGCGCTGTTGCAGGCCGCATGGGCTGCCGGTGCAAATGATGCTTTTGTGGTGCGTGCCGAGTAATTTTTTACAATGTGATATATCGTGTTCAAACGTCCGGCTATGCCGGACGTTTTTGTTTCAGCTTCATTGATCGTCAATCATCGTGAACTATTTTTGAGTCTGTTACAGAGAGAAATCACAACCGGAGAACAAGGTGGCCTGCTTTACCGGCACATACGAAAAGACAAAATCTGCAGGGAAGCTGCGTTTTGCTGCTGTGCTGATCGTGAGCCAGTTTATACTATCTCATGCGCAAAGTGCCGAGCCGCCATTTGCGGTGAAGTCCGAACAGGTTTTGCTGTTCGATTCCGATACAGGCAGCGTCTTATTCGCCCGCAAAGCCGATACGCCGTTTCCGCCGGCCTCTTTGGCGAAGCTGATGACTGCGGAAGTTGCATTTCATGCGCTGACAACCGGAAAATTGCAGCCGGAAGCCAGTTTTACAGTCAGTGAACATGCGTGGCGCACCGGTGGTGCACCTTCGGGTACGGCAACAATGTTTGCCAAAATCAAATCACAGCTGACAGTCAATGACCTGATACAGGGCATTACAGTGCAATCGGCCAATGACGGTGCGATTGTACTGGCGGAGGGTATGAGCGGTAGTGAGCAGGCTTTCACCGTGCTAATGAATCAACGGGCGCAGGAGCTGGGGTTAAAAAACTCCGTTTTTGCGAACCCGACCGGTTTACCGCTGGATGGTGCTACCCAAAAAGTAACGCTGGGCGATATGGTGAAACTCGCACAGCATCTGCATAAAACCTATCCGCAATATTATCCGCTTTATGCGCAGGAAAGCTTTACGTGGAATAATATTATGCAGCGCAATCGTAATCCTTTGCTGCGGTTAAATCTGGGTGCTGATGGTCTGGCCATGGGGGGCACCAAGGATTCCGGCTTTTCTTTTGTCGCATCCGCTGAAACCGGCGGACGGCGCATATTTATCGGGCTGAACGGAGCCAAAACCATTCAGGACAGAACCGAAGATGCTGAAAAGCTGATCCGCTGGGCAATGAATGATTTCGTTAAACTGCCGGTTTTTACTGCGGGTACAGAAGTGGCTCAAGGCTCGCTCTATGGCGGAACACAAGGATCAGTCGGGCTTGTGGTTCATGATGCGGTTTCCGTGCTTGTGCCTGTTCAGGATAAAGGCAAACTGCGCTCGCAAGTGATTTATCAGGGGCCGGTATCGGCACCGGTCTCCAAAGGACAGGAAATCGGCCGGATTCAAGTGCTGCGGGATAAGGAAATATTGCTCGAACGCCCTGTCTTTGCAGCGCAGGATGTGCGTGAGGGAACTTTGCGCAACAAGTCGATGGATGCGCTCTATGAGCTGGCGACAGGCTGGATACGTCGTTTGCTGAAATAAGAGTGCTTGTTTCCTTTGTCAGTTTTATTTGACAAAGCCATGCCTATCCCTCATTAAACTTATAATTATTAACGGTGTACAGCGTAGGAAAATCAGAGCTTTGTCAGGATTGCTGATCACATTTGAAGGCGGAGAAGGCGCGGGGAAGTCCACGCAGATTCTTGCTTTGGCTGATCATCTGCGCGCTCAAGGCTATGAGGTTGTGGTCACGCGTGAACCGGGCGGCTCAGCAGGGGCAGAGGCTGTGCGCCATGTCATCCTGAGCGGTGCGGCAGAAACCTATGGCCCTGCCATGGAAGCGCTGCTATTCGCAGCTGCACGCAGCGATCATATTGACCAGAAAATCCGCCCTGCGATTGAAGCCGGACAGATTGTGCTCTGCGACCGATTTATTGATTCAAGCCGTGTTTATCAGGGCATCAGCGGCAATCTTGATCCGCAATTCATGCGCTCGGTTGAGCGTATTGCCATTGATGGCACTATGCCTGATCTGACTTTCATTCTCGATATTCCGGCTGATAAGGGCTTAGCCAGAGCAGGCTTGCGTCGTGGCAATGAAGTGGCAGATCGTTTTGAAAAAGAAACCATTGCCACCCATGAGGCGCGCCGTCAGGCATTTCTGGCTATCGCCGCCGAAGAACCACAACGATGCAAGGTAATTGATGCAGACCGCTCGGTGCATGAGATCAGCGCTGAAATAGCTACACTCACCGATGCTGTTCTGAGCCCGCAAGAGGTGTCTGCCCATGGCTGAACAGGCACCCAACAGTACCTATGATGCGATTGATGGTGTTCCTGCACCCAATGCGACCAGTTTTCTGACTGCGCATGAGGAAGTGCGCACATTTCTCGCGCAGGCCTATCAGGAAGGGCGCATGCATCATGCGCTGTTGTTTGAAGGTTTGCAGGGCATAGGTAAAGCGACAACCGGTTTTCATCTTGCCGGACATATGCTGAAATTTCCCGACAGTGCATCAGCTCCACAGCAACTGAGCACGCCGGATCTGGATGCCGCGCCTTACCGTCAAATGTCGCAGGGAATGCATCCGGCGCTGCTGCATATTACACGACCTTTTGATGCGAAAACCGGCAAATACCGCACGGCGATTACCGTTGAGGAAATCCGCCGTATCACGCATTTTCTGAGCCGCACCTCCGGTGACGGCGCATGGCGCATCGTTATTATCGACCCTGCGGATGATATGAACCGCAATGCTGCCAATGCTTTGCTGAAAACGTTGGAAGAACCACCGGCACGGGCGCTGTTTATTCTGATTTCCCATTCGTCCGGCCGTCTGCTGCCGACGATCCGCTCGCGCTGCCAGTCACTGGCTTTCAAGCCACTGAATGATAATGAGCTGAAGCGCGCGCTGGAAGTTGCAGGCAGAGATGTCGGCATTGATGTACAGGATCAGGCTTATTTCACTGCACTCAGCGCGCGGGCGGAAGGTTCTGTGCGCAAAGCTTTGTTGCTGGTAGCGCATGGCGGTTTAGAAATCACTGATACAGTCGATGCTGTGCTGAGCGGCAATCACTTTGATCTGCCAAAGGCGCAGGCGCTTGCCGCTGTGCTTGGTGGCCGTGAAGCCGATGTGCAGAACCAGCTTTTCCTTGAATATTTGCTGGATAAAGCTGCCGCGCAGGCACTTGGTCTTGCTGAACAAGGGCAGGTGGTGCAAGCTAGTCAATGGTCGCAATTCTGGGATGATCTGCGTCGCGAGGCGATGGAAACGGAAAGCTATAATCTCGACCGCAAACAGGCGGCACTGATTATGATGGAAAAGATGCATCGCGCTATGCGCAGCGGCATGCCGGTCTAAGGTTTGAGACCGGCTGATGCCGCCGAGCAAGCCGGTCACTGCAAGAATACCGGAAACCGGTATTTTCAGGATCACAAAACCGCATAAACAAGCATGAGTTTCTGAATTCGATGCATTTAGGGCTGACTTACGGTCTGACATGCGATATGCCGGTTTTATCAGTTATCATCATATTGACTTCATGAGATAAAATATCTCGACAAGACGGATCCGACATGAGCCGCGAAAAATTTTACATCACTACCCCGATCTTCTATCCGAACGGCACACCGCATATCGGTCATGCCTACACATCGATTGCCACCGATGCCATGGCGCGCTTCCAGCGTCTGGACGGCAAGGATGTGCTGTTCCTGACCGGTACAGACGAACATGGTCTGAAAATGCAGCAGACCGCCGAGAAGGAAGGCATTACGCCGCTTGAACTGGCTGACAAAAACTCCGCCGTGTTCCGCGAAATGCTGGCGAAAATCGGTTCCAGCCATGACCAGTTCATCCGCACCACGGAAGAACGTCATTACAAAGCCTGTCAGGATATCTGGGAGCGCATGGTCGCGAACGGCGATATCTATCTCGACAGCTATGCCGGCTGGTATTCGGTTCGTCAGGAAGCTTATTTCGACGAGAGCGAAACAACTGTTGGTGAAGATGGCGTTCGCCGTGAGCCGATCGGTTCGCCGGTAGAATGGCATGAAGAAGAAAGCTATTTCTTCCGCCTGTCCAAATACCAGCAGCCGCTGATCGATTATTTCGAAAAACATCCGGAATTTGTCGGCCCGTCTGAGCGCCGCAATGAAGTGCTGAGCTTCATCAAATCCGGCCTGCGTGACTTGTCCGTTTCCCGCACCACATTTGACTGGGGTGTGCCGGTTCCGGGCAATGACAAGCATGTGATGTATGTCTGGGTTGATGCGCTGACCAACTATCTCACAGCTATCGGCTATCCGGATATGGATGCGGAGAAGGCACAGTTCTGGCCTGCAACTGCTCATATTCTCGGTAAGGACATTGTGCGCTTCCACGCGGTTTACTGGCCTGCATTCCTGATGTCTGCCGGTCTGCCTCTGCCGGAACGTGTTTTCGCGCACGGCTTCCTGTTCAACCGCGGCGAGAAAATGTCGAAGTCGGTCGGCAATGTGATCGATCCGTTTGCCTTTATCGACCGCTATGGTCTGGATCAGGTGCGCTACTTCTTCCTGCGTGAAGTGCCTTTCGGTCAGGACGGCAGCTACAATCACGAAGCGATTGTCAACCGCACCAATGCCGATCTGGCCAATGATCTGGGCAATCTGGCACAGCGCTCGCTGTCGATGATCGCCAAGAACTGCGAAGGTAAAGTGCCGGAAAAAGCCAACTTCCATGAGGAAGATACGGCTATTCTGAAACTGGCTGAAGAAGCAATTGAACTTGCCCGTAATGCGATGAAGGTTCAGGCCATTCATCAGGCGCTGGCGGCAATCTTCAATGTTGTATCCGAAGCCAACCGTTACTTCGCAGCTCAGGAGCCTTGGGCACTGCGCAAGACCGATCCGGTACGTATGGGCACAGTATTGTATACGACCGCAGAAGTGCTGCGCCGCGTTGCAATTATGACTCAGGCCTATATCCCGACATCTTCAGCCAAGCTGCTGAATATTCTGGGTGTTGCACAAGATAAGCGCAGTTTCGCTGATCTCGGCGATGTGCTGATCAGCGGTGCTGAACTGCCTGCACCGGAGCCGATCTTCCCGCGTTATGTGGAAACTGAAGAGTAATATCTTATATCAGATACGGGCGAATTATCGCCCGTATCATTTTCCCGAGTGCTAAGCCTTGGGCAGGACTTTTATTATGCTTGTAGACAGCCATTGCCATCTCGATTTCGCTGATTTTGCAGAAGAGCGTGACGCGATTATTCAGCGTGCTCTCGATGCCGGTGTCGAAAAGATGATCACCATCTGCACCCGTGTGAAGAAATTCGATCAGATTTTAGCGCTCGCGGAGAGCTATGATCCGGTTTATTGCTCGGTCGGCACCCATCCGAATAATGCCCATGAAGAGCTGGATGTAACCGCTGATGAGCTGGTACGTCTTGCGCAGCATCCGAAAGTTGTGGCAATCGGTGAGGCAGGGCTGGATTACCATTATGATTATTCAACGCCGGAAGCCCAGCGCCAAGGCCTGCTGACACATATTGAAGCGTCGCGCCGCACGCAATTGCCGCTTGTGATTCATGCGCGCAGTGCGGATGAGGATATGGCAGTATTATTGCGTGAAGAGACCGCCAAAGGCGCTTTCCCGTTTATTCTCCATTGCTTCTCGTCCGGCATTGAACTGGCACGTACCGGCGTTGAGCTTGGCGGCTATGTGTCTTTCTCAGGTATTATCACCTTCAAAAACTCTGCCGAAATTCGTGAAGCCGCAAAAATCGTGCCGCATGATCGTCTGCTGGTAGAGACTGATGCACCTTATCTGGCACCGATGCCACATCGCGGCAAACGCAATGAGCCGTCCTATGTTGCGCATACTGCTGCGGTTCTGGCGGATGTAATCGGTGTGAGCGATGCGGATATCCGCCGGATGACCGGTGAGAATGTACTGCGTCTGTTTACTAAAATACCTCGCTGATTATGTTCGTTCAAACTATCAGATAATCATTTCAACCTTTTGATATTTAATTATTAAAAGGCGTATAAAAGCGGAACTGGCACATGTCTGACTTCTATCGCTTTACGGTTCTTGGTTGCGGCTCATCTCCGGGTGTGCCGCGTCCGAATGGCGATTGGGGTAAGTGCAATCCGGACAATCCGAAAAACCGCCGTCGCCGTGCATCGCTGCTGGTGGAGCGTGTCAGCCCCCATGGCACAACGCGTGTGGTGATCGATACGGGACCAGATTTTCGCGCACAAATCATTGATGGTTTGGCAGGCAAAACAGACCGTCATATCGATGCGGCGATCTATACGCATCCTCATGCCGACCATATTCACGGTATTGATGATTTGCGCAGTTTTGTGCTCGACAGCAAGAGCCTGATGCCGGTCTATGCAAATCGTCTGACGCTCAACCGGCTTTATGAGGCTTTCGGCTATTGTTTCGCCACGCCCTTCGGCTCAAGCTATCCGCCAATTCTTAAAGCCCATGAAATCGGTAATACCGAGAGTTTTACCATTAACGGGGCAGGCGGTCCGATCCGCTTTAAACCCATGCCGATGGTGCATGGCGATATTACCAGTCTCGGCTTTCGTATTGAAAATGTGGCCTATTGCTCGGATGTGAATGAATTTCCGCCGGAAACGGCCGCTTCCCTTGAAAATCTGGATGTTTTGCTGATTGATGCTCTGCAATACAGGCCGCATCCAAGCCATTTCAGTCTGGATGAAGCGCTGGAATGGGTTTCACGCCTAAAACCGCACCGTGCTATTCTCACCCATATGCATGTGCCGCTGGATTATGATGAAGTGCGCGCTCTTGTACCTGAGAATGTCGAGCCAGCCTATGACGGTATGGTTTTTGAAGCCCCCGCAAATCACTGATTTAGCTCAGCCTGTTGTTTTTATTTGCAATCGGGCAATCCTCTCCGTAGTTTCCTGTCGTGCAGTTATTTCAGGAGGCCGTATCGTAGATATGGAGCAATAATTGCAGCATGAGGAGGAAACTGATTTATGAAATTTACATTTGCTGAGCCTCAGCGCGCGCATAATCCGGCCATGTTTTTATCCGCCGGTGCCCGCAAACCCAATCCGGAAGTGCCTGAGCGCATACAGCGGCTTTTAACCGGCGCTAATGATGCCGGACTTGCAATGATTGCAGCGCAGGATCACGGTTTGGCACCGGTCAGCGCCGTGCACAGCCCTGAATATCTGGAATTCCTGCAGGTCATTTACGGGCAATGGCAGACGATCAGCGGCGCGTCCGATGAGGTCATTCCGAATATCCATCCGAACCGCCGCGATTTTTCCTATCCGACTTCACCGGTAGGCCGTGCGGGCTATCATATGGCCGATACGGCATGCCCGATTGCTGCGGATACGTGGAATTCTGCCTATTGGAGTGCGCAGACGGCAATCGAAGCTGCCAAACTGGTGCAAAATGGCGAGCCTGCAGCCTATGCGTTGTGCCGTCCGCCCGGACATCATGCCTATGCCGACATGGCGGGCGGCTTCTGCTTTCTGAATAATTCCGCGATTGCTGCGCAAGTTCTGCGCGAGAGCCATGACCGCGTGGTCATTCTCGATGTGGACTTGCATCACGGCAATGGCACGCAGGGCATTTTCTATCACCGTGCTGATGTGATGACCGTTTCCATCCATGTTGATCCGGCGGTTTTCTATCCGTTTTTCTGGGGGCATGCCTCAGAGCGCGGTGAGGGCGCAGGCCTTGGCTATAATTACAACCTGCCTTTGGCACGCGGTTCCGGCAATCAGGAATTTCTCGATGCACTGGATCTGGCATTGGATCGTATCCGCGCCTATCGGCCGGGTGCTTTGGTTCTGGCGCTTGGGCTTGATGCTTCCGAGCATGATCCGTTTGGCGGTTTTACCGTCAATGAGCAGGGTTTCACCAGCATTGCTCAGAAATGCGCAAGCCTGAACCTGCCGACAGTGATTGTGCAGGAAGGTGGTTATATCTGCGATCAGCTGGGCGGAAATCTCACGCATTTTCTGCGCGGCTTTGGCGGATAATCTACATTCAATGAATATTTGCTGAGCAGGCGGTCAAGAAGCTGCCTGCTTCTTCAATAAAATTGTTTAAACGAACTTGATTTTGTGTATATTCAAAACTGTTTTATATAAATTTCATTTGTATTTATTGTTATTTTAAAATTATTATTATTTTCAGTTTTATTTGATCTTACATATATGTGCGTTCAGGAATAATCCGGCATCAAATAATCCTTACAGGGGAAATATCCGATGTGTTTAGCCTGCAATCCCGGAGTTACAGCCATTCTGAGAAACGCCGCATCACGGCGTAATTTTTTGAAATATATGGGAGTGGCGGCCACTTCTGTTTTCGCCGCCTCAGTTATGGAAAGCAGAACAGCGCTGGCCGCAGCTTCTGCTGACGGATCCGCTGATGTGATCTTTAAGGGCGGCACTATCCTCACCATGAATAAGGAGAATGCCCGCGCTGAAGCTATTGCCATTCGCGGCGATACTATTCTCGGCGTCGGAACGGCTGAGGATATGCAGGCTTTAAGCGGCCCTAAGACGCGTATTGTTGATCTTGGCGGCCGCACATTAATGCCGGGTCTGATTGATCCGCATATGCATTCGACCTTTGTGGTGCTGGATGACTGGATTGACGTCAGCCCGATGGCCACACCGACCTTCAAGGATGTCTGGCTTCAGCTGAAAGCTGGCGTGGAGAAGGCAAAATCAGGTGAATGGATTCGGGCGAAAAATTTTGACCCCAGCATCACCAAAGATGCCCGCCCGCCGATAATGGCAGAGCTGGATGCACTGGCACCGGACAATCCGTTTTTCATGATGGAAAGCAACGGACATATTGCCTATGCAAACAGCGCCGCCATGAAACTGGCAGGCATTACGGAAGACACCAAAGACCCTTCCGGTGCGCGTTTTGTGCGTGATGCAAATGGCAAACTCAGCGGCAGGCTTGAAGAGAGCGCGGCGCAGGAACCATTTATCGAGAAGATGCCGCAACCAACGGCAGCGGAAGTACAGAAGCGCATTCGCGGACTTTTCGATCATGCGGCATCTGTGGGCTGCACAAGCCTGCATGATTGCAGCATTGGCATGCTATCCGGCGTCAATGATATTGCGCTTCTTGATGCCGTGATGGCTGATAATCCGCCGGTGCGCTATCGCGGGATGCTGATTTCAACCCTGATGGATGAATGGGACAAACTCGGCATCAAACCCGGTCATGGCAATGACCTGTTCCGCATCGATGGTATCAAAGCCTGGGCGGATGGCTCCAATCAGGCAGAAACCGGCTATCAGCGCGAGAATTATCTGGGCAGCAATAGCCGCGGGGCTCTGAATTACAGTCTTGAACAAATCACCGAAGTCATAAAGCGTGCGCATGATGGCGGCTGGCAGGTCGGCGTGCATGCCAATGGTGACGGGGCGATTGATACGGTGATTGAAGCCTATCAGACCGTGCTGCAAGGGTCGGCACCGAATGATCTGCGCCACCGGATTGAGCATTGCAGTGTTCTGCATCCTGAGCAGATGGAGAAAATGGTGCGGCTTGGCCTGTCGCCGTCTTTCCTCATCGGCCATGTACGATGGTGGGGCAAGGCCTTCCGTGATCGCATTCTGGGGCCGGAGCGGGCGAAATATTATGACCCTTGCGCCTCGGCTCTGGCAGCCGGTTTGCGTATTTCGCTGCATTCCGACTGGAGCGTAACGCCGATTGAACCTCTGCGCTATGTGCAGGATGCGGTTGCCCGTGTGATGAATGAGGGCGGCGGTGTCTTCTTCTCCGACGAATGCATACCGGCAGAAGCCGCATTGCGTGCTGTAACCATTGATGCTGCATGGCATTGTCATATGGATGATAAGGTTGGCAGCCTTGAAACCGGAAAATATGCGGACTTCGCCATTCTGGAACAGGACCCGACTAGCGGCGTGAAAGATATCGGCAAAATCAAAGTCAGCGAAACATGGATGGCAGGCGAGCAGCGCTATACAGCCTGACATTTTCGTGAGTGCCTGTATTTATTGCGCAGCCTGATTTACCATACCTCATCCATTCTTGAGGTTTGATTATGTTATCGGGTAAGCTCAAAGAAACGCTGACGGTGGGCGATGTTGCCCGCCGCAGCGGTGTTCCTGTTTCCACCATCCATTTTTATGAAGCAAAAGAGCTGATAGCCGGATGGCGCACCGCGGGTAATCAGCGGCGCTACCACCGTGCGGTTCTGCGCCGTATTGCTATTATCCGCATTGCCCAGCGTGCCGGAATTTCCCTGTCGATTATCCGTGATGCACTGGAAGATCTCCCGCATGACCATGTGCCGACAGCACGGGACTGGCGGCAATTTACCAATGCATGGAAAGATATGCTGGAGGAGCGCATTGTCAGCCTGATGCAGCTGCGCGATCAGATTGCCACCTGTATCGGTTGCGGGTGCCTTTCTCTGGCAGATTGTCCGTTACGCAATCCGGATGATGAACTTGCCGAACAAGGGGCAGGGCCGCGCCGCCTGCTGAGAAAAAAACTTTAACACAACAATACAAATACGGCTTGACCTCAACTTTGGTTGAGGTTCTATAAGCGTGTCGGTGCTTGCGACGACTTGTCATTTTTGGCCGGTTGTCACGGCATTCTTTTGAGATGCTGCATGAATTTCTCCGTGAAAATCCGGTGAAGTCCTGCGGCGGCAAAGGAACCTTTGCGTTCACACGCATTTTGGAGAGCCGACATGAGAAATGATACGACGGGCGCAGTATCAGCCGGTGCTGATGCCGCCACAGTAAAAAGAGATAATGCTCCGGCCGGCTGGGGCGAATTATTCAGCGGAAAAAACGGAATCTATGCACTTGCCCTTGCCGGTGGTGTAACCTTGCATGCCGTCAATATGTATATCGCCACAACGGTTATGCCTTCCGTGATCGTTGAAATCGGCGGGCTCGATTTTTATGCATGGACAACAACATTATTCGTAGTCGCCTCAATTCTGGGCGCGGCTCTGACCGCTAAATTACTGAAAAGCACAGGGCCGCGCGGTGCCTATCTGGTCGCCACATTGTTATTTGGCACCGGCACGCTGATTTGTTCACTGGCGATCAATATGCCGGTTATGCTGCTCGGACGTGCGGTACAGGGACTGGGTGGCGGCTTTCTCTATGCGCTTGCCTATGGCCTGACACGGATCGTGCTGCCGGAGCACCTATGGGGGCGGGCGATTGGCCTGATCTCGGCTATGTTTGGTGTGGCAACTCTGATTGGCCCCGCGATCGGCGGTGTTTTTGCTGAATATGGCGCATGGCGTGCGGCTTTCTGGTCTTTGCTGCCCTTTGCTGCTTTGTTTGCTGTGCTGGCTTTCACAACTTTACCAAAGCGCAGCTGGGATAAGAATGAGCAATCCTCCATACCCGTTTTACAGCTTATTCTGCTGACCGGTGCAGTGCTGGCTGTTTCAGCCGGCAGCCTGTCAAAAGAATTGTCATGGAACATGATCGGTCTGGCCGGAGCGCTGACTATGGTTGTCGCCATAGCTCTCGTGGATATGAATGCCAGATCCCGCCTGTTGCCGCGCAAGGCTTTCAATATTTCCACACCGCTGGGGGCGCTCTATCTGATGATTGCTCTGCTGATGATGAGCATGCAGCCGGAAATTTATGTGCCTTATCTGTTGCAGAAACTGCATGGTCAGACTCCGCTCTGGGCAGGCTATCTTGCAGCACTGATGGCGATTGGCTGGACAGCGGCTTCTTTCCTCAGCTCACGTTGGCAGAAGAGCGGTGGTTTTCTGATTTTCTCAGGTCCCGTCATGGTACTGGCGGGGCTGATCCTGCTTGCCATTTTCATGCCGGTTCATGGTGGCGGAGACTGGACATATTTACTGCCTCTCTGCATCGGGCTGGTTCTGATCGGCTTTGGCATTGGTCTGGCATGGCCTGGTCTGGTCACGCGGGTTTATCAGAGTGCACCGGCAACTGAACAGGATCTTGCTTCAGGAGGCATGACCACAGTGCAATTATTCGCCATTGCATTCGGAACAGCCTGCGCCGGTATGATTGCCAATTTTGCCGGTATATCGGATGCGGGTGATATTGCCGGTGCGTCCAATGCCTCGCTATGGCTGGCGGGTATTTTCGCAGCGGCTCCGGTTCTGGCTATATTTGTGGCGATGAAAGTCGTGCGCCTCACCGGAGGCAAGGGATAAGCCATGCCGGACATCATCGCAAAAATACTGGATTCCTATTGGTTTGATATTCTGGCGAGAATTCTGCTTACACTGGTTTTCTGGACAAGTGGTCTGGCAAAATTATTCGACTTCACCGCCAATGCGGGGATTATGGATGATTTCGGTCTGCAACCGGGCTGGGCTTATAATCTCATGACACTAATCCTGCAAATCGGTTCTTCGCTGATGATTATCTGTAACAAAGGTGTCTGGCTGGCAACCGGTGCGCTGGCGGTCTTTACGGTGCTGACGATACCAGTTGCGCACCCGTTCTGGGCGAAGGAAGGGGAAGAGGCTTTCCGCGATATGACCGTGGCTCTGGAACATGCCTCAGTTATCGGCGGTCTGGCAGTATTTGCCCTCTATTCCCGCTACAGAACCTGCAATTGCTGGTGAACAATATGCAACAAACAGTCACTCCTTTTAAAGGGAGTGACTGCCGATGAAATATCTGGTGCAATCAGATAAAGGCAGCAACCATATTGGTGAAAAACAGAATAATGCTGAAAATCACAATCAGGGAAATAACCCAGACACCGAAAGCTTTGATTTCCGCATATTGAGAGCCGGATTTTGCCTCAAGATATTCTCTTTCAGCAAAGGCTGCGATGACAACCGACAGCGGCAGCCCGATAAACAGAAGAGAAACAATGAGCGTGGTTGCTTTGAAAATCATCTCATACTCCTGATTTTCCATTTCTGTTTAATAACAACAGCTTCAATCTATAGGTCTTTGCACTAATTGCAATAATGAAGCATGATATCCGCCTATGTTACTGAATATATTTCATATATTAAACATTCAATATTAGATATTAATTATATTACTTATATTGATATCCGAATTTATTTGCGACTATAGTCTATATTGGTGTGGTTTTTATTGAAATTGTCCCCGACTTCTGTCATTGCACGCCCAAACGCGGGAGGGGTACCGCATGCTGGCATTTCCAATACTCTGCGACGCAATCCGGCAGAGAAGACAAGTTCGTTTTATTTATAAATCATTTCGTTGGATCATCGAGCCATATTTGCTCGGCTATTCCGCACAGGGAAACATGGTTCTGAATGGCTGGGTTATCGCGCATCGCAGCGAGGCCGGCTGGCAGCAGTTTCATGTTCCGCTGATCTCGAATGTGGCGCTGTCCCAAAAACGCTTTCTGCGGGCAAGGGCGGATTATAATCCCTATGATGAATCCGTTGCTCAGGTAGTCTGGCGTTTTGAGAGCTTCAACACCTCGATTGATACGGATTAAGATCAATTGAAACCATCTCCATACAGCGATCCTGCGTGACCGCTGTATGGGGCGATCTTCTTTATCCGGCTGCTCTGAGATCCTGCAGCCATGGCCCTGCATTGCGCGCTTCAACCTCATGCGCTTCATCGCGCCAGACCTCAGCGAGACTTGCAGCATACCAGTCCTGCATCACTGGCAACTCACGCAAATGGGCAGCATAGGCTGCGGCTTTATCGCTGAGCCTGATACCATAGGTCTGGAAGCGGAAAGCAACCGGCGCAAAGAATGCATCAACAGCACTGAATTCAGCACCCGCCAGAAATGGTCCGCCAAAATCATCCAGCCCTTCATTCCAGAGCTGGTCAATGCGGCTGATATCTTTTTGCAGGGCAGGTGTTGTCTGCGCACTGACATCAATCCGCAATCCGATATTATTGGTGCATATTGAGCGCAGAGAGTGAAAACCGGAATGCATTTCTGCTGTCGCACAGCGTGCCCAGGCTCTGGCTTTCTTGTCCTGCGGCCAGATTTGCGGATGATTATCCGCCAGATATTCGGTGATGCCGAGCGAATCCCAGACTGAGATAAAGCTGCCGTCAGCCTGCTTTTCCGAGAGGCAGGGAACCTGCCCTGTCGGAGACGGGTTTTTATCCCAGTCTGCGCTGCCAAAAGGGATCAGAATTTCTTCAAACGGAATGTCCAGCTGCTTCATCAGAAGCCATGGCCGGAGTGACCATGAGGAATAGTTTTTATTCGCAATATAGAGCGTGTACATGAAATATCCGTCCTGATGCTGATGCAACAGTCATTCCATGAAATGGTTTTCCGGTACAGAGGAACAGCGCATATTTCCGCTATTCAGGACAAAAGAAACAGTTCCGTCAACTATGGCTTGGACGCAGCTTCCGCCTGCGCATTAAGATAGGCCAGCAAATCGTCAATCTGCCCCTCCCACAGCCCCCAGAAACGCATTGTTGTGCCGGGGATCATGGTTTTAGGCGCTGTCAGGAATTCTTTGAGCGTCGCATCATTCCAGATCAGACCATTTTCACCGGCCTGTTTCATAGCGGCAGAATATTGAAAACCTTCAATCGTGCCTGCTTTGCGCCCCTGCAATTGCATCAGATGCGGCCCCATGCGATTGGCCGGCTGGCTGAGAATATGGCAGAAGCGGCATTTCTGGTAAATTTTCTCGCCGTTCCTGATGTCGCCTTCCGCCAATGCTGTCGCCGGTGCCGACAGACACATAGCAAGAAGTGAAATTTTAAACAGGCGCAGCATGTCAGATACCAGTCAGTCTTTAATCCATTTTCGCTGATCTACGCCGGATTACAGCCTGCCGCAATATGGCACCGGTCAACAAATGGTGCCGGTGCCATATCCTGATTTTTATGCGCTGATGGTTTTTGTCAGTACCAGAGTAAGCAGTCCTGATGTGATGGTGAAAACAACCAGAGGCATAATTGTATTGCCGCCAAGCAGCACGACCACAAGTGTTCCGGCAATGCTGACGATCAGGCTTTCAATGCAGTAATAAATGGCCGTTGCCGTGCCTGCATAGTCACCAAAACTCTTCAGCGCTCCGTTCGCTGTTACCGAGCAGGTGAGGGCAATGCCCGCCGCGATCACCCACATGGCGACAATGAAGGCTGGCACAGACAATTGCATAACTCCGCCGAAGAGCAATAACAGCCCGCCACCGCACATGATAAGTAGCATACCGCGTCTTAATGTGCCGCGCAGTCCCCACCATTGCGTATAAAAACCGGCAAAACGGGCGAAAGCCACCATAACAATGGCGATACTGGCAAAACACAGGCTGAATGTGACCGAAGACAGGCCAAGCCCGTTGACCAGCAAGAGCGGTGCCGTGGAGAAGAAAACAAAGAACGAGCCCATTGCGGCACTAAAGCCGGTTGTATAGGTCCAGAACGGCTTGCTTCCGAGTATGGAACGCAGCTTTCCCTGCGGTTTTGTCAGGCTTGGCACGCGGGTTTCCGGCCAACGCCATGCGGCATGCAAACCTGTAAAAGCACCAAGTGCCGCGAGCACGCAGAAAATACTGCGCCAGCCAAACTGAATATCCAGCAAAGCGCCGAGCAGCGGTGCAAGTGCAGGTACAAAAGCCAGCATGGAGCTGAACAGGCTGTAGATGACCGCACTTTCCGCACGTTGCGCATAAACATCGCGCACCGTAGCAAAAGTTGCCACCAGCATTGCCGCAGCCCCTGCGGATTGCAGCAGACGCAATGCCAGAAAGACCGGCGCAGAACCGGTGATCGCCAGTCCGGCAGAGGCACAGGTAAAGATCAGCGCGCCACCCAGCAAAACCGGTTTGCGCCCGATTTTATCCGAGAGCGGGCCGAAGATAAGCTGACCTGTACCCAGTACGCCCAGATAGAGGCTGAGTGTCAGCTGCACCATTTCAGGGCTGGTCTGCAGCGCTTCCGACATATGCGGAATAACGGGCAGATAAATATCCATTCCCATAGATGCCAGAAGATCAAACGGCGCCATGAGAACCAGTGCCGCTGCAAGACTAAAATTCCATTGCACCGGCAGAATGCCCTCTGCGGGTTGCAAAGACTTGTTTTTATAGAAAGACATATGTCGAATCCACGCTGTGAGGTGTGCATACAAAAGCAATCATGCAGCGGTGCTTAAGCGACCGGCAGAGCGTGGCTTCTGAATGTTACGCCGTAAATTTTCTTCAGATGATGAAATTTACGGCTGAGCGGGTTGCGGATTCGACTGTACTCATGATGCGCATTGTTTAGATATTTGTCAGCATATTGTCAAAGTACTGTCTCTGTTCTGCCTGAGTTCTGCCTGAAACCAAGTATCAGTTTGCCGCTCCCGATCCCTGTATATAAATTGCACTTGCTTGATTACCTGCCGGATATGGCAGGCGAAAATGAGAGGGTTTGCAATGGCAAAACTGGTTATTGAAAAATATACCGAAGGTCAGCTCGGGAAGAAGACGAATGTTCCGCTTCCGCTGGTGCGGATAGCTGCACGTATTTTACCGGATGCAGCGCTGAGCCAGCTAAAAGCAAAAGGGATTGATCTTCCGGCAGTCTGTGCTGCAAGCCGTATCGGCCAGCCTTATGAGACGGTTCTGGATATTCGTGAAAACCGCCAAAACAAAAAAGTCGTGATCTCTTTACAGCACTGACGCACTATAATTTTACAAGATAAATTTCTGTATCTTGCCGCTGATAAACACAAATGTGAGCGGTTTATCAGCCATGCGGCACTATGAGCGCGGTAGGAATGTCGGTCTTTGATTGACTGCGCGGTGTATTTTTGCCAAATCAGCGAAAATGATTTTCATGGAAGTGCAGGTTTCTGCCTGTATAATGCTTCTGTGTTTATTGCAGAATGTTGCAGCAAATTTCAAATCCCGATCAGGCATTGCTGCCGTGGTCAGGTAAGCTGCAATGTGAGATTGAGATTATTACGTGCGTCAAACGCACAGGAAAGGTTTAGGGCTATGACAGCCGATTTCCGCGAGCTTCGTGTTAATATGGTTGATACGCAGATCCGCACGACGGATGTGACGGATCTTGCTGTTCTGGATGCTTTTCTGGCAGTTCCGCGTGAAGAATTTGTACCGGCGCACCGTCGTGAGCTGGCCTATATTGATGAAGATCAGCTGCTGGCAGAAACACCGGAAGGTGCGCGCTATCTGATGGAACCATCACCGGCAGCCCGTCTGGTGCAGCTCGCATCGGTGAAAAAGCAGGATGTGGTTCTCGATATCGGTTGCGGCACAGGCTATCTGGCAGCGGTTCTGTCGCAACTTGCAAGCTCGGTGATCGCTCTTGAAAGCAATGCGGATTTCGCCGCCACGGCTTCGGAAAAACTGCAGGCACTGGGTTGCGACAATGTTGTGGTTGTCAGCGGTGAACTGACTGCCGGCTACCCTAAAGAAGCGCCGTTTGATGTGATCATCATTGAAGGCGCAGTTGATTTTGTTCCTGAAGCTCTGCAGGCACAGCTCAAAGACGGCGGCCGTCTGGTTGCTATCGAAGGGCAGGGCAATATGGGCGTTGCGCATATTTATGTGAAAGAAGACGGTATCGTATCCCGTCGCGGCGTATTTAATGCTGCGGTGAAACTGCTGCCGGGCTTCCGTCATGCGGCCGAATTCGTATTCTGATACGCAATAAATTCTTTTCAGAAAGCCTGTCACGGATCTCCGCGGCAGGCTTTTTGTTTATTACCGATATTTAAGCTTAAAATCTCTGTGTAACCTGATATTGTCACACTCGTTGAAAACCACTATTTTTAGCCCGCCGCTTACAAAAGGGTAAAAATTGTGGCACACCAGAAATTGTTGTTTTGGCAACAATAACAATTTGTTTATTAATGAATTAAGCTGACGGGTGGAAAATCCGATTTTTACCCGTTATTAGCAAATGCCCGAATGAGTTTGGGAAATTTGATTCGAATTGTATGGGGTAAACCGTGGTCAATTTACGCAAACAGGTTTTAGCTGTTGCACTATTAGCGAGCACGGTACTCGCACCGGCTCCTGTCATGGCGGAAACGCTGTTCGGAGCAATGCAAAAAGCATATCACAATAATGCTTCGCTCAATTCATCCCGCGCCGGTCTGCGCGCAGTTGATGAAGATGTGGCAATTGCCAAATCAGGCTACCGCCCGACATTGAGCGGCACATATAAATATGGCCGCAGCCGTAACGGCACGACTGATATGTATTCGACAACAGGCGAGGTCGGCATTCAGCTGAACCAGACACTGTTCGATGGTTTCCAAACAAAAAACAGCGTGGCGGCGGCCGAAAGTAACGTATACGCCCAGCGCGAAAATCTTCGCAATGACGAGCAGAACCGTCTGTTCGAAGCTGTTCAGGCCTATATGGATGTTTATCAGAACCGCCAGATCGCTTCTCTGCGCCAGAAAAATCTGGCCGCATTGAACGAACAGGTTCGTGCAGCCAAAGCCCGTCTGGATGTTGGTGAAGGCACCCGTACTGACGTAGCGCAGGCCGATGCGCAGCGCTCCGCTGCTGTTGCGCAGCTCAATGCTGCTCTTGCCAATGTTAAATCGGCAGAAGCAGTCTACCGTCAGGTAACCGGCTCGGCGCCGGATAAATTGCAGGCCGCTAAGCCTGCCGGTAAATCGCTGCCAAAGAGCATTGCTCAGGCCTATGCGATTGCTGAAGCCGGTCACCCTGGTGTTAAGGCAATGCAATTTGCCATGGATGCTGCCGGTCATAATGTGAAAGCTAAAGAAGGTGCATTGCTGCCGACTGTCGGCGTAACAGCGTCCGCTTCGCATTCATCGGTTTATTCCGGTCTGCCAATGGCTGGTAACGGCAATTCCGCTTCGATCGGTGTTGGTGTTACTGTTCCGATTTATTCAGGCGGCAAAACATCTGCAACTGTTCGTAAGTCGAAAGAACAGCTTGGTCAGGCGCGTATTCAGATTGATGTTGTGCAGGATCAGGTGCGTGCTGCCGTGGCCTCATCATGGTCGCAGCTTGAAGCCGCAAAAGCGTCTCTCTCTGCTTATCGCGACGGTATCTCCGCAGCACGTCTCGCATTGGACGGCGTGATTGAGGAGCGCAATGTTGGTCAGCGTACAACACTTGATGTTTTGAACGCCCAGAATGATCTGGTCGATGTTCAGATCCAGCAGGTTCAGGCTGAACGCGATGTTGTTGTGGCAAGCTATGCTGTGCTTTCATCGGTTGGCCGCCTTACAGCACGCCAGATCGGTCTGCAGGTTGCAGAATATAAGCCTGAACAGCATTATGACGCTGTGAAAGATAAGTGGATCGGTCTGCGTACGCCGGACGGCCGCTAATCAGGATTAGATTCAAGCTTTTAAAAAGCGGCGCATAATGCGCCGCTTTTTTGTTTTCAGCTGACATTTCCGCGAGGGTTACGCGGCCACAATGACAGCAATAGTTAAAAATCACTTAAGAAATCTGTGTTTTACGCCGCAGCGGGGTCTGCAGGGATTCTCAAATCAGCAATGGTTCTGTATTTTAGAGCTAAGATTCGTTGAATTTTCAGACTGAAGAATTTTACGCTTTATTCTGCCGGAGAAAACTTAAGGCTAAACAAGCCGTTTCCGCAGATAAGCGACAGCCAAAGGATGCTGCACGATATGGCTCAGACTTCCAGCGCAACACGTGAACCGTCCATGGAAGAAATTCTGGCTTCCATTCGCAGAATTATTGAAGACAGCGATGTCACAAAACAGGCAACAGCTGATCTGACATCAGCTCCGGCTGCAAAAGCACAGCCTGAAAACCGCGCTGAAACAGTTAAAACCTCAGAACTGCCTGCAGAAGAAAAACGCGGGGAGGTTGCCCAGTTTCCCCGTGCTGTTTCTTCGGAAACAGCACAAACAAATAACCACGCTGTTTCTTCGGAAACAGCACAAACAAATAACCACGCTGTTTCTTTAGAAACAGCGCCAACTAATAATGCTGCTGTTTCGTCAGAAACCACAACTGCTGAAACTCAGCCTGCGCCTTCATTCACGCTGGATGCGATCTTGCGTGGCAGCATTCAGGAACAGGCATCACCATCACAAAAGCCGGAACTGACACGGGCTGAAATGCATGAGCGCAATGTTGCTCATGTGCGTATTGCGACGGTCAACCCGCCGGTGCCGCCGGTTGTTGTTGCCGCTACCGAACAACCTAAGAGTGATGCCATAAAAATGTCAGAGGCACTTCTTATGCAGGTTGCAGAAAAGCGGGTTGTGTCCATGACCCAGCCAGCCGCAAAAGAAGAGGTTGCCCCTGTGTCTGAAAAAGCATTTGAAACCGCTCCGCAAACTGTATCCGCTCCTGTACAGGACAAGTCTCTGATTTCAGAGGCGGCGGAAAAGCAGGTTGCAGCATCTTTCGGCAGTCTCAGTCAGGCTCTTATCGAAGAGCAGAAGCGTCTGCTCAATGAGAAAATGGAAGCTATGCTGCGCCCGATGTTGCAGGAATGGCTTGATACCAATCTGCCGCCGCTAGTTGAACGACTGGTGCGTGAGGAAATCGAGCGCGTCGTCCGCCGCGGCTGACGGAAAGAATGCTCACTTGCGGATTTACAGCCCCTTTACCACTGTAAACGGGGCTGTTTTTATGTTTAAAGCCATCCTATATAGAATACGGAAATACCGTGATTTGCAGTGTGAGGCACGCAGTTTTCCTTGATTCTTTGTTTCAAACTTGCTTTGAAACATATCACTGAGACTTGTTTGTACCGGATAGGTGGTCGGATCTGCTGCTGTTAAGGCAGGATTGAACGATCACTGCTTTCGTTGCGCCTGCCTTCATATAAAGAGACAGAGTTTTTTATGTTAGAGAAAACCTACGATTCCGCGGCTACCGAGCCAAAAATTGCTGATATTTGGGAAAAAGCGCAGGCTTTTAAAGCCGGTGCAGGTTCCAAGCCGGGTGCGGATCCGTTTGCTGTGGTGATCCCGCCGCCGAATGTCACCGGTTCTCTGCATATGGGCCATGCCCTCAATAATACCATTCAGGATATTATGGTGCGCTTTGAGCGCATGCGCGGCAAAAACGTGCTGTGGCAGCCGGGCATGGATCATGCCGGCATTGCAACGCAGATGGTTGTTGAACGCCAGCTGATGGAACGGCAGGAGCCGAACCGTCATGAGATGGGGCGTGAGAAATTCGTTGAGCGCATCTGGCAGTGGAAAGAAGAATCCGGCGGCCTGATTTTCAATCAGCTGCGTCGCCTTGGTGCGTCCTGTGACTGGTCGCGCGAACGCTTCACGATGGATGAAGGTCTGTCCAAAGCCGTTCTGGAAGTTTTCGTCACGCTCTACAAAGAAGGCCTGATTTATAAAGACAAGCGTCTGGTCAACTGGGATCCGAAATTGCAGACAGCGATCTCGGATATTGAAGTTGAACAGCGTGAAATCAAAGGTCATTTGTGGCACTTCCGCTATCCGCTGGAAGGCGTGGCTTTTGATGCGGAAAATCCGGACACTTATATTGTTGTTGCAACAACCCGTCCTGAAACAATGCTGGGCGATAGCGGTATTGCGGTTAATCCGGAAGATCCGCGCTATCAGTCCCGTATCGGCAAAAATGCCGTATTGCCACTGGTTGGCCGTGCGCTGCCGATCGTTGGTGACGATTATGCTGATCCGGAATCCGGCTCCGGTGCGGTTAAAATTACGCCTGCGCATGATTTTAATGATGCGGAAGTCGGAAAACGTAATAACTTACGTAAAATCAACATCATGTCACCTGTTGCTACCATTTTGCTTCAGGACAATGAGGACTTTGCGGAAGGCCTGACACCATCTGCTGAGCTGGATGCGCTGATTGAACGCTTCCACGATCAGGATCGCTTCAAGGCGCGTAAAGCCATTGTTGAGATGATGGAAGAAGGTGGCTATCTCGAGAAAATCGAAGACCACACCCACATGGTGCCGCATGGCGACCGCGGCGGTGTGCCGATTGAACCATTGCTGACTGACCAGTGGTATGTAAATGCTGCGGAAATGGCCAAGCCGGCCATTGCTTCTGTTCGTGAAGGCCGTACAGCGATTGTACCGAAAACATGGGAAAAGACCTATTATGACTGGATGGAAAACATTCAGCCATGGTGTATTTCCCGCCAGTTGTGGTGGGGTCATCAGATCCCTGCATGGTATGGTCCGGACGGTACAATTTTCGTAGAAAAGAGCGAAGCAGAAGCTCTGACTGCGGCTCAGAAACATTATGGTGAACCGACATCGCTGACCCGCGATTGCGACGTGCTGGATACATGGTTCTCCTCAGCGCTGTGGCCTTTCTCGACCCTTGGCTGGCCGGATAAGACACCGGAACTCGACACCTATTATCAGACAGATGTGCTGGTAACAGGTTTTGACATCATCTTCTTCTGGGTTGCCCGTATGATGATGATGGGTCTGCACTTCATGAAAGAAGAGCCGTTCCACACCGTTTATGTTCACGCTCTGGTTCGTGACAAGAACGGCGCGAAAATGTCGAAGTCCAAAGGCAATGTTATCAATCCGCTTGACCTGATTGATGAATACGGCGCGGATGCGCTGCGTTTCTCGCTGGCAATCATGGCCGCGCAGGGACGCGACGTGAAGCTCGATCCGGCACGTATTGCCGGTTACCGCAACTTCGGCACCAAGCTGTGGAATGCGACACGCTTTGCGCAGATGAACGGTGTGAGCCGCCAGCCGGACTTCAAGCCGGAAGATGCGAAACTGGCGGTTAACCGCTGGATTCTGACCGAGCTGACACGCGCGACGAGAGCCATTACTGAGGGCATCACAACTTACCGCTATAATGATGCGGCAAGTTCTGCCTATCGTTTTGTCTGGAACCAGTTCTGTGACTGGTATCTGGAACTTCTCAAGCCGATTTTCATGGGCGATGATGAAGATGCAAAGCGTGAAGCGCAGGCTTGTGCAGCATATTGTCTGGATGAAATCTACAAGCTGCTGCATCCGTTCATGCCGTTTATGACGGAAGAACTTTGGAGCCTGACAGCCGGTGAGGGCCAGAGCCGCGATACGCTGCTTGCCCATGCACCATGGCCTGATTTGTCCTTCGAAGATGCATCCGCAGCTGATGATATCAACTGGCTGATCGAACTGGTCAGCGGTATCCGCTCCGTTCGCTCGGAAATGAATGTTCCGCCGTCAGCACAGGCACCGCTTGCGGTTCTTGAAGCCAATGAGCTGACCAAAGAACGTCTGGTGCATCATGATGCGGCGATCAAACGTCTGTCCCGTGTTGCTGATATCAGCCTGTCTGATGCAGCGCCAAAGGGCTCTGCACAGCTGGTTGTCGGCGAGGCGACCTATTGCATGCCGCTTGGCAGCCTGATTGATCTTGGTGCGGAAATGCTGCGTCTTGAAAAAGAAAGCGGCAAGCTCACAGCCGAAATGGAGAAAATTGACAAGAAGCTCTCAAATGAGAAATTCGTTGCCAATGCCAAGCCGGAAGTTGTGGAAGCAGACCGTGCCCGTTTCGCTGAATTGCAGGAAGCACAGGGCAAAATTGCAATTGCCATGCAGCGCCTGAAAGATGCCGAATAAACCGGACTTTTAGAGACGTCTAAAGAACAAAAGCGCCCTCAAATCACACTGATTTGAGGGCGCTTTCTTTTGATGCCTCATTCAAACAGTAACCGGCAAATCAGACTGCGGGTTAATCAGATTGATTCTGTGGTTTATTCATAAATTTTACAACCATTTGATTTATTTATGTTTATTGAGTTTTGAAGTGAAATTCTGTAATGCGAATGCAGCATTTTTACAAACAATGATGCTGAAACTGATCTGCTGCATCACGTTTGAAATGCGCAGAACCGGTGGCGCGGTATAGGTTTCAAGAGGTGAAAAACGATTGTCTTTTTTGCGTGACATATTTGGCACAGCGCACGTTTTGAAGGCAAAATCAGGTCAAAACTGACGTTTTGGATGTGAATTTATACGACAACTCACAAAAAAACTGAGTAAGACGATCAAAAATCGGATTTTCGGTCGACTCTGTGACGAACCGGTGGTTCGTTTTCAACTTTCTTGTACTTGCAGAACCCATTCGGCATGTTACGCTCACGTCAAAATTAAGTATAAAAATTGAGGGACAATATGCTTAAAACTGCCTTGAAATTATCTGCCGTGTCGCTGGCATTGTCGGGGGGAATTTTGACCGCGCATGCCGGTGGTCTGGAGCGCAGTTCTCAGGATTTCGATATTTTATTTGAAGAAGGCAATGTGGTGGAAACCGGTGCGACTTTTGTTGCGCCGCAGCGTAAGCTGAAGAACATTCGCGGCAGTGTTTTTCCTGCCAATCCTGTTCCAAATCAGAATTTCGGCAAACCTTTCGACACAGAAGTTGACGAAGGTAAGACCTATTGGGTTCCGAAACTTTCGGCAAAAATCCAGCTGACTGATGAACTGGGCTGTGCGGTTCAGTATCGTGAACCATGGGGTATTGATACAGATTCAGGCATCAACAATGCCCGTATGTTCAGCGCTATTGAGCAGGAAATTTCTTCGCGCGATTATGGTCTGAACTGCGCCTATCGTTTCTCTGCCGGTGAAAAAGGCTTTTTCCGTATTCTCGGTGGCGTAAGCTATCAGGAGCTGAAAGGCCGACAGACAAAAATCTCCGGCGTACCGCTGGATCCAAACAATCCAAGAAACCTGACTTTCGCAAATAGTACACTGGATGTTGACGACAGTGCATTTGGCTGGCGCTTGGGTGCAGCTTATGAAATTCCTGAAATCGCTCTGCGCGCCAGTTTGGTTTATCAGTCCAAGGTCAATTATGATCTGGATGGCACCGTTGGCGTGTCTCTGATCGGTGCGCCTCTGAGCTTTATTACACCGGTCAACGGTAGTGTAGCCACACCGCAATCTGTTGAGTTCAAATTCCAGACCGGTATTGCTCCGGATTGGCTGGCACTTGCCTCCATCAAATGGACAGACTGGAAGAGCATTACCAAAATCGGTTTTGAAAACAGCGGCACAGGGCCGTTCCTCGGTCGTTTCCCTGTAGGCGCCGAAGTAACGTCTCTTGATCTTTACTACAAAGACGGCTGGACCGTTATGGGTGGTATCGGTCACAAATTTAACGATAAGTGGTCGGGTGCGGCAACTGTTACCTGGGATCGTGGTACAACAACTGGTCTGACCTCACAGACCGATGTCTGGCTGTTGGGTCTCGGTGCGAATTACAAGGCAACACAACATTTGGAATTCCGCCTTGCAGGTGCTGTCGGTATCCTGACCTCCGGTACTCTGGATAACACAACAAGTGCCCCTAATGGTGGCAGCCCGACTGGTTCCAAGGCTGATTTTGGCACCGATGTTGTCGGCGGCATGACACTTTCGGCCAAATACCGTTTCTGATCGTATGATCGGATAAAGAAAAGGCGCTGCGATTGTGGTGATCGCAGCGCCTTTTTATATGCGAAAGCAGGATTTTAGCGGTTTATTTTTCAAGGCGCGCGAGCAGGGACGATGTATCCCAGCGACCGCCACCAAGTTTCTGCACATCCTTGTAATATTGATCCACGAGGGCAGTCAGAGCGAGCGTGGCACCATTGCGATCCGCTTCTTCAAGACAGATTTTCAGGTCTTTGCGCATCCAGTCAGCAGCAAAGCCGAATTCATATTCGCCTTTAATCATTGTCGGTGTGCGGTTTTCCATCTGCCATGAACCCGCAGCACCTTTGGACAGCACATCAATCACGGTCTGAATATCCAATCCGGCACATTTACCGAAATGAATGGCCTCAGCCAGTCCCTGAACAATACCGGCAATGCAAATCTGGTTCATCATCTTGGCCAGCTGACCATTGCCAACAGCGCCCATCAAACCAACCGAACGGGCATAGGCAGAAATAACCGGCTTGGCTTTTTCAAAAACAGCTTCATCAGCGCCGCACATCACAGTGAGAACGCCATTCACAGCACCGGCCTGTCCGCCGGATACCGGCGCATCGATGAAATGGAAACCACGCTGGCGGGCTTCCTTGTCGAGTTCACGGGCAACCTCAGCGGAGGCTGTGGTATTGTCGATGAAGATGGTGCCTTTGCCCATGCTCTGAAATGCACCGTCTTCGCCAAGGGTGACTGAGCGCAAATCATCGTCATTACCGACACAGCAGAACACAAAATCCTGACCACGGGCAGCTTCGGCCGGTGTTGTAGCAAAACTGCCTTTAAACTCCTGCGCCCAGGCCTGTGCCTTAGCCGTGGTGCGGTTATAGACGGTTACTTCATGTTCGCCGCGTGTTTTGAGATGGCCAGCCATCGGATAGCCCATAACACCGAGGCCGATAAACGCAACTTTAGCCATAGTAACTCCCATTTAATCAATGCTCTAAAGATGTTGGATAAAGTAATTTCTAAAAGAGAAACCCGCTACGGATTGTTAAGCGGCAACTCCCGATGCATTTGCTCCAAAATCCAGTCACGGAATTTCTCTGTGCCGGACTTGATCTGGCGCGATGCCGGAGCCACCAGAAAAATGCTCTTTCCGGCCTTGTAGGAATTCTCCAGCGGTATAACCAGCTTGCCGCTTTCCAGATAGCTGCCGATCAGATGCCGCCAGCCGAGCGAAATACCCTGACCGTGAATTGCCGCCTGCATTGAAGCGAGATTATCGCTGAACACCACATCATGAGGCAGTTTGGCACTGGAAACACCCTGATATTCAAGCCATTCACGCCAGCCGATACGGGAGCGGTGCTTTTCTTCAAAATGCAGCAGGCGATGATTGAGCAAATCGGCCGGCGCATGAATAGGACCATGAGCAGCCAGATATTCCGGACTGCACACACAGACCGTTTCTTCCAGACACAGCTGCCATGAGCGCAAGCCTTGCCATTCGCCATTGCCAAGACGGGCGGAGAGGTCAATATCCTCTTCGCCGAGATCAATATAATCTTTCGGGCTTTCCTCAATATGCAGCGCGATTTCCGGATAGCGGTTTTTAAAATCTGCAAGGCGCGGCAGTAACCATAGCGAGATAAACACCGCCGAGAATGAGGCGCGCACAATGTCTTTTTGGTATTTTCGCTGCAGGGACGAAATCACCATATGCAGATGATCAAAAGAGGCCTGCACTTCCTGATAGAGCCGCTGTCCTTCCGGCGTCAGCTCCAGCCGCGCACTCTCGCGGCGGAACAGTTTCAATCCTGTCGATTCTTCAAGTAACCGTATGGTTTTACTCACCGCGGGCTGGCTGACATTCAGCTCTTTGGCAGCGGCAGTGAAGCTTAAACGCCGTGCTGCCGCCTCAAAGGCAAACAGGTAATTGGCGGAAGGAATGAGATTACGGAGTCTGTGCATAATCTGAAGTTATACCTCGGACTATTTTTTTACAAGATCACAAAGCATCTGCCGCATCCTATTGTGAGATCAAAATCAGCCGTAATTTTGCGCGCTGAGAAAACATGAAAACAGTCTGAGATCATTGCACTAAGGAGAGGTGCAACGGTCTTCATAAATAGTAATCGGGTGGAATTATGCAAACTTATGCACGGGTTGTGGTTGTCGGCGGCGGTTGTGTCGGGGTTTCCGTTCTCTATGCACTGGCCAAACGCGGCTGGACAGATTGTGCGCTGCTGGAACGCACATCGCTGACAGCAGGCTCAACATGGCATGCGGCAGGGCTTATTCCCTCTTATGCGCGCAGCAATAATGTCGGCCGCATGATTGCAAAAACCATTGAGATTTATGAAGGACTGGAAGCTGAAACCGGCCAGAATGTTGGCTGGCATAAATGCGGCCAGCTGCGTATCGCCAATACGCGCGACCGTATGGATGAATATAAGAGCTATATGGATGTGGCCGAAGCGCAAGGCACCAATGCCCGTCTGGTTTCGCCAAAAGTGGCTATGGAACTCTGGCCGCTGCTGGAAAACAACAAGCATATGATTGGCGCGCTCTATCATCCGGATGACGGACATATCGCACCGGCTGACGTGACCATGGCTATGGCCAAAGGCGCCCGCGATATGGGGCAGAAAATCTATCAGAATACGCAGGTCAACAGTTTTGAGCGCCTGCCAAACGGCGAGTGGAAAGTATCGACCAATAACGGCGATATTATCTGCGAACATATTGTTTCCGCGACCGGCAATTATGCCCGCCAGACCGGCGCATTGCTCGGTATTGATATTCCGGCAATCCCGATCCTGCATCAATACTGGATCACCGATGCGGTGCCGGAAATTATTGAGCGTAAAAAACAGGGTCTTCCGGAAATGCCGATCCTGCGTGATGAGGGCTTTGCCGGATATCTGCGTGAAGAGGGTGACGGATTGATGTTCGGCCCTTATGAACGTACCGAACATCTGAAACTCTTTGCCGTGGACGGTGTGCCGGAATGGTTCGGCGCTGATCTGGTGGAAGAGGATTTCGACGCGGTTGAATGGAACTGGGAAGTAGCCACAGATTATGTGCCTGCTCTTGCCCGCACCGGCATTAAAGCCAATGTGCGCGGGCCATTCCAGATGACTGCCGATGAATTGCCGCTGGCTGGCCCTGCATGGGATCTGCCGAATGTATGGCTTGCGGAAGGTGTGCCGGGCGGCATTCTCTGGGGCGGCACACTGGGCTTCCATCTGGCAGAATGGATCATCGACGGTGCGCCGTCCAAAGATATGTCGGAACTCGACCCGCGTCGTTTCTCCAATTATGCCAACAAAACCTGGACGCGCCACAAGGTGCAGGAAACATGGGGCACACACGCGGATATTAAATTTCCGGGTCAGACCATGCCTGCATCCCGTCCGCAGAAAACCGCGCCTTCCTATGACCGCCTCACCGAAATGGGCGCTGTATGGGATGTGCTGAACGGCTGGGAAATGCCGCAATGGTTTGCACCAAGCAAAGAGGAAGCTATTCCTGACCTGAGCTTCCGCCACACTCAGCGCGCGGCAAAATATATCCGTGAAGAAGTGACTGCGGTGCGTGAAGGCGTTGGCCTGATCGAAATGACACCGATGACCAAATTTGAGGTTTCGGGGCCGGGGGCTGAAAGCTGGCTGGACGGCATTCTCGCCAATAAGCTACCGAAGCTCGGACGTATCGGTCTTTGTCATCACCTGAATAAAAACGGCGGCGTGGTCAGTGAATATACGGTTATCCGCTTCAAACCGGATGCATTTTATCTGATCTCCACACCGCGTGGCGAACGGCTGAATTTTGATGAATTGTCAAAGATCCTGCCGGATGACCGCAGTGTTACGCTAACCAATGTCACCATGGAACGCGGTGCTTTCACACTTGTGGGGCCAAAAGCGCGTGATGTTTTGCAGAAGATCACCGAGGTTGATCTGAGCAATGCGGCTTTCCCGTGGATGAGCATGCAGACCGGCACAATCGGTCTGGCCAGCGATGTGCGGATGCTGCGCGTAACCTATGAAGGCGAGCTTGGCTGGGAACTCTATCATCCGATCGGTTATCAGCGTCATCTGCTGGATGAAATTCTCAAAGCCGGTGAGGAATTTGGTATCCGCATGGTTGGTCTGGCCGCACTGGAATGCTGCCGTCTCGATAAATCCTATCGCGCGATGTATCGCGATATGAATGCCGAGCTGACGGCTCTGGAAAGCAGTCTCGACCGTTTCGTCAAATTC
Source organism: Pseudochrobactrum lubricantis (assembly GCF_041929865.1). Taxonomy (NCBI): domain Bacteria; kingdom Pseudomonadati; phylum Pseudomonadota; class Alphaproteobacteria; order Hyphomicrobiales; family Brucellaceae; genus Pseudochrobactrum; species Pseudochrobactrum lubricantis. The sequence continues at coordinate 20,309 of NZ_JBHEEE010000003.1, read as the reverse complement.
GATAAAGGCGACTTTATCGGCCGCGATGCTCTCATCCGCCAGCGCGAAGAGGGGCTGAAGCGTCGTATTTGCACCATCACCATCGCCACAGATGGTGCCAGTGTGCAGATGAATGAGGGCGTTTATCACAATGGTAAACTGGTTGGCCGTATTACCTCCGGCGGTTATTCCTGCCATTTCAGCCATGATATCGCGCTTGCTCTGCTGCCGCCGGAATTAGGCAATCAGACCGGGCTGGAACTGGAAGTTCAGGTGCTGGGTGAATGGCGCAAGGCAAAAGTGGTTGAAGAGTCGCTCTACGATCCGACCAATTCGCGTTGCAAAATGTAATTTTAACAGTCTGATACATTGAATTGACAGGATAAAATCATGAAAGTTCTGGTCGCAGTTAAACGGGTTGTTGATTACAACGTGAAAATCCGCGTTAAGGCCGATGGCAGTGGTGTTGACCTTGCCAATGTTAAAATGGCGATGAACCCGTTTGATGAAATTGCCGTGGAGGAGGCGTTGCGCCTCAAAGAAGCGGGCAAGGTTTCGGAAGTGATTGTGGCTTCTGTTGGCCCTACCCAGGCGCAGGAAACACTGCGCACAGCACTGGCAATGGGCGCTGATCGCGGCATTCTGGTGAAGGTTGATGATGCTGTTGAGCCGCTTGCTGTTGCTAAAATCCTAAAGAAACTGGTTGAGGAAGAGCAGCCACAGCTGGTGATCGTCGGCAAACAGGCGATTGATGATGATGCCAATCAGACCGGCCAGATGCTCTCGGCACTGCTGGGCTGGTCGCAGGCAACCTTTGCATCCGAACTGGAGCTTGGTGAAGGCAAAGCCGGTGTGACCCGTGAGGTTGACGGTGGTTTACAGGCGATTGAAGTGAAACTGCCTGCAGTGGTGACTGTTGATCTGCGTCTCAACCAGCCGCGCTATGCATCGCTGCCAAATATCATGAAAGCCAAGAAAAAGCCGCTTGATGAAAAAAGCGCGGCAGAACTTGGCGTTGATACTGGATTGCGTCTCAAAGTTCTGAAAACCGAAGAGCCTGAAAGCCGGCAAGCCGGTATTAAAGTGGCTAATGTGCAGGAACTGGTTGCGAAACTGAAAAATGAAGCCGGACTGATTTGATAGGGAAATAAGATCATGGCAATTTTACTTTTAGCGGAACATGACAATCAGACCCTGTCAGAACAGACAGCAAAGGCGCTGACCGCAGCACTTACAATTGGCGGTGATGTGGATGTGCTGGTTGCAGGGCAGAATGCCAAATCTGCGGCTGATGCAGCAGCAAGCCTCAAAGGTGTACGCAAAGTGTTGCTGGCAGAAAATGCAGCACTGGAAAACCAGCTCGCAGAACCACTGGCCGATCTCATTCAGACATTGAGCGCGGATTATGATGTGATTATCGCTGCGGCCACAACAACAGGTAAAAATGTGCTCCCGCGTGTGGCCGCATTGCTTGATGTGATGCAGGTGTCGGACATTATCGAGGTAATTTCGGCGGATACATTCAAGCGCCCGATTTATGCAGGCAATGCCTTACAGACTGTGCAGGCGCTGGATGCTAAAAAGGTGATTACTGTGCGTACTGCCGGTTTTGCTGCGGCAGAAAAGGGCGGGACGGCTGCGGTTGAAAATATTGCTTATGCCAATGACCCGCAATTGTCGAAATTTGTTGAAGCAAAACTTTCTGGCGGTGATCGTCCGGAACTGACTTCGGCAAAGATCATTGTTTCCGGTGGCCGTGCGCTTGGCTCCGCAGAGAAATTTCAGGAAGTCATGCTGCCGGTGGCGGATAAGCTCGGCGCTGCCGTTGGTGCAAGCCGCGCAGCAGTGGATGCCGGTTATGCGCCGAATGACTGGCAGGTCGGACAAACCGGTAAAGTGGTCGCGCCTGATCTTTACATCGCTGCCGGTATTTCCGGTGCTATCCAGCATCTGGCAGGGATGAAGGACTCTAAAGTAATCGTGGCAATCAACAAAGACGAAGAAGCACCCATCTTTCAGGTTGCCGATTATGGACTGGTCGGTGACTTGTTTGAAATCATTCCTGAACTGGAAAAAGCGCTCAGCTAATTTTTCCATCAGAATTTATTGAAATGAAAGGCATTCACCTGTTCAGGTGGATGCCTTTTTGCTTTAACCTGACATGAGATTTATGGGAGAACTGAGCGATGAGCGAGACAAATGAAACAGTCAACGGTGCCTGTCATTGCGGGACAGTGCGGTTTCGAGTGAAACTGTCCGACGGGCTGAACACCGCGCGCCGTTGTACCTGCTCTTATTGCCGGATGCGTGGAGCTGTGGCCGTATCAGCGCAACTTGGCGGTTTGGAGATTATCAGCGGTGAAGATGCGCTGACGCTCTATCAGTTCAACACCAAGGCTGCGAAACATTATTTCTGTTCGGTTTGCGGAATTTATACCCATCATCAGCGCCGTTCCAATCCGCAGCAATATGGCATTAATGCCGCTTGTCTTGAGGGTGTCAGTCCGTTTGATTTTGATGAGGTTCTTGTCACCGACGGCATTAATCATCCGTCTGATGACAAATCAGCAAACAGGTCGCCCTATGTCGGCGTACTAAAATATATCCGCTGCGAATAATGCTTACTGATCGTTGATAATCGCCCAGCGTTCATGGTCACGCCAGTCGCCGTTGATAAACAAATAGCGCGGTGAAAAGCCTTCTTTGTGAAAGCCTGCGCGTTCGACAAGGGCGAGGGAGCGTAGATTGTCCGGCTGGATATTGGCTTCAATCCGGTGCAGGCCGATTTCCCTGAATCCATAAGCCACCGTCTGCTTCAGGCCTTCGGTCATCAATCCGCGACCGGCCAGATGCACCATGCTGTAATAGCTCAAATAGGCGCTGCAAAACGCCTTCATAAAAATCTGGCTGAAGGTGAAAACACCGGCAATCTTGCCGCTGTCCGTATCGCGCACAACAAGCGCCTGAGAAGCACTGCCTTGCAGATTGCCAAACCAGTCTTCAAAACCGGCGAGATCAGTAAAATTGCGCATCCATGGGTGATGATGATTGCGGCTCGTAAGATTGCCCGCAATCAGTTCGGTTGCATCTGTTCTTCTGACGGGTTGCAAATTAATCATTTCATCCTCCGGCCGGATGCGTTTTATGCCGTTTAGTACAACGCGCTGACAAGCCCAAACCTGTGTGATGAAGAAGTTTTTCGGCCTGTGCATTGCGTGTTGCACTATATTATGGCAGCGATATTCAAGTGTAATTACAATATTGTGTATGGGGGAAGCGTTTGACGGGCAATAAACAGATTTGGAAATCCTATCTGACAATATCGGTTATCTGGCTGATATTGCTATTGCTGTTTGTCGCATTCACCGCCCGTCAGAGCATTAATCAGGCGCGTGACGAGGTGAAGCAAACCGGCACAGCGCTGCATCGTGTTCTGTCGCAGCGTGCCGCCCAGCATGATGCTCACCTTACCAGTTTGAATGCGCTGATCCTCTGCCAGTCCGGCACCGGTGGACGCCTTGCGTCAGGTGTCGCGCAATATTATCCGCTTTTACCCGCGCATCAGCGTAATTGACGTCATGCTGCTGAACCGTACCGGTTCCACGGTTAATGCTGAGCCTGTGCTGATGGTTGATGAGACTGAGCATGATAATATCGCTGTTGATTTTGCCGCGCAGGTCGCAGAACAAAAACCGGGCGAGGTACGCACTTATCTGTCTGACAAGCTGGCAGACCGTTATTATCTGGGCAAAAAATCTGACAATGCCAATCCCGGTTATGCGATTTTCATGGCTATCAATCCGGCTCTGATGATTGAACCGGATGAGCGGCCGGATTGGGCAGATCTGACCCTGTCCATTAATGATAAGATTATTCTTGAACAACAATCCGGTCTGCAAACAGTGGCATCGCACTTTCTGGAACAACCGGTCTTTTCGCAGAAAATCGATAGTCAGAACCAGCCGCTTTTGCTGCGTCTCAGCCGTCCGATGGCGCTGTCAGATGTGATTGATCCGCTGCGCACCATATTATTCGCGGTTTTGTCACTGATTGCTTTGACCGGCGTTTATACGCTCTGGCGCTTTCAAAGGGCCACCAGAGAGGCCGAACAGAAAGCACTATTGTCGGAACATGAAACACGGCTTGCTCATGCGGCGCGGGTCAATTCCATGGGCGAACTGGCCTCCGGCATTGCCCATGAACTGACACAACCGCTGACAGCCTTGCTGAGCCAAAGTCAGGCCGCATTACGCCTTGAAGCTTCCGGTGATCGGCCTGAATTATTGAAACAGGCTTTGGCCGCCAATGTGCGCGAAGCATCGCGTGCCGGTGAGATTTTACAGCGTATGCGCAATTATATGAGCAATCATGAACCACAGCGTAAATCTATAGAAATAAACCAGATTATCCGCGATGTGGCGGAATTACTGCGCACGGATCTGGCGCAACGCAATATCAGCCTGCATCAGCAAACCGAGAGAATATCGCCGCTGATTACTGCTGATCCGGTAGAAATGGAGCAGGTGCTTTATAACCTGATCCGCAATGCTGCCGACAGCCTGAGCCAGAGCGAGATCAGCGATAAACGCATTACTTTGACAGCTGAGGCCAGAGGCGGGCAGCTCATTCTGAGCATCGCTGATAATGGCGGCGGCATTGCCGATGATATTCTGCCGCGTTTATTCGAGCCGTTTTTCACCACCCGTGAAGCGGGTATGGGGCTGGGGCTTTCGCTCTGCGCAACCCTGATTGAGCGGATTGACGGGGAAATATCGGCAGAAAATGCACCATCCGGCGGTGCAATCTTTACAATTACCATTCCGATGGCTGAGCCTGAGCATTCAAAGGCAGCAGAATGAAAAATCTCAAAATTTATCTGATTGATGATGATGAAGCCGTGCGCGAGGCATTGTCACTGCTGTTGCAGACTTATGGCATGCATGTGGAGACATTCCGTGATCCGGCGACATTTCTGGCGCATGTTGATCCGCAAAAGCCCGGCTGTCTGATACTCGATTTGCGTATGCCAATGATAAGCGGCTTGCAACTGCAACAAAAACTGCTGGAACGCGGGATCGACTGGCCGGCGATTATGATTACCGGTCACGGGGATATCAATGCCTGTCGTCGTGCTTTCAAGGCAGGCATCCTCGACTTTCTGTCCAAGCCCGTGGATGAGCAGGTTTTACTGGAGGCACTGGAGACAGCTTCTCAGGAGCTGGATAAAATTCTGGAACGGGCGGAAGCGCAGAAACTGATCGCCAGACTGACCGACCGCGAGCATGAGATTTTCGATCTGATCTGCAAAGGTTTCGGCAGCAAAGAAATTGCCTCTGCACTGAATATTTCCGTACGCACCATTGATGCACATCGCGCCAATATTGCCGAAAAACTGGAAACCAGTTCGGTGGTGGATTTTGTGCGGCTGCAATTATCCGGCAGCAGTGCAGGGCATCCGTAATTCTACCTAGAGCTTTCAGCGGTATCGCGGATTCACGCAAAATGAGTGTTTCACTAGATTGAGTGTCAGAAAGCCGGTTGCTTTCATCAACACTCAGGAGACGATCATGAAACGCATTTTGTTTGCCGGTGCTGCGGCACTTGTACTGACCTCAGCTGCTTCCGCGCAGGTTTTGCAGGAAAAGAACATGCCGCTCAATCTTGCGGTAAACATTGCCAATGAAACAATCGCTGCCTGCTCTGCTAAAGGTTACAATGTAGCCGTAGCTGTTGTTGACCGTGCAGGCGTGCTGCGCACTCTGATGCGCGCCGATAATGCCGGTGCTCATACACCTGCCGCAGCGACCGCCAAGGCTTTTACCTCGGCCTCTTCGCGCACTCCAACCGGCGTAATGGCTGAAAATATCCAGAAAAATCCGGCAGCTGCAGAACTGGCTAACATTCCGGGCTTCCTCGTACTGGCTGGCGGTGTACCGGTTAAAGTCGGCGATGCAACCATCGGCGCAATCGGCGTCGGCGGCGCACCAGGTGGTCATCTGGACGAAGCCTGTGCAGTTGCTGCACTCGACAAGGTCAAAGACCAGCTTAAATAATTGCTCCCAACCGCCGCACTGTTGTCTCAGTGTGGCGGTTCACGCATGATGTATTTTCAATGAGGAGAGAGACATGACAAATTTATTGTCCCTGCGAAATATTTTCAGAAGCACTCTGCTTATTGCCGGTTTTATTTTGACAATCACGGGAGTTGCCATGTCTGCCTCGGCCAGCAAAGAACGCAAATTACTGGATGCCGCTGCCACCGGTGATGTCGCAACTATTCAGAGCCTGCTGAAAGATGGCGTGAATGCCGATACACGCAACGACCACCGCCAGACTGCATTACTGGTTGCAACCCATAATAATCAGATCGAAACGGCTAAAGTTCTGATTGATGCCGGTGCAGATGTGAATGCCAAAGATATGATACAGGACAGCCCGTATCTCTATGCCGGAGCACGCGGCCATCTGGAAATTCTGAAAATGACTTTGAGCCATGGTGCCGATCTGAAAAGCATCAACCGCTTTGGCGGCACGGCACTTATTCCGGCATCCGAGCGTGGTCATGTGGAAACGGTGCGCACGCTGATTGAGGCCGGTGTTGATGTCGATCATGTCAATCGTCTCGGCTGGACTGCGCTGATTGAAGCCGTAATCCTGAGCGATGGCGGGCCAGCCCATGTAGAAATTGTAAAGCTTTTGAAAGCCGCCGGTGCTGATCTCTCTATTCCGGATAATGAAGGCGTAACAGCACTTCAGCATGCTAAAAAGCGCGGCTTTGCTGAAATCGTTGCTGTGCTTGAGAAGTAGTTTCTACAGAACCAGCAGACCGATGCCGCTGAGAATATCCGTTGCCTGACTTTTTGAGATGATGGCACCTTTAAGCACAGCGGCATCGTGAAATGTCAGGCTGCCCAGATCGCAGCCACGCAGATCAGCGCCTTTGAATTTGCTCAGCCGTAAAGTGGCACCGCGCATCCGGCAATCGTGAAAAACCGCATCACGGAAATCACATTCTCTGAGATCAGCCTCGCTGAAATCCATATTTGTCAGAGTTTTATTACGAAACGACGCGCGCGGCAGAAAAGCTGCAATCAGCAAACATTCTTCAAAATCGGTGCCGATCAGGCTGCAATCAGCGAAATCCGCACCGGTTAGCTTGGATCGTGAAAATTTCACACCATTGAGATTGGACCGGCTCCACAATGTATTGGACAGATCGCAATCGTAAAATTGTGCGGTATTGCCATCAATATTGGACAGGTTTGCACCACTGAGACGGCATTTATTGAATTGCGTTTCAGTGATGATTGCAGCTTTGAAATTGCAGTTTGTAAATATGCATTCTGTGAAAATACAGTCAGATAAATCCTGACCGGACAAATCAGCCCCGTCACATATTAAGCCGCTGAAATTGCGGGTGCCGTCACTCATTTGCTTTAAGAATGCGACTGGCACAGGGCTGTTCTCAGCGTTTGCGGTTCAGGACAACATAGGCAACGCAACCGGCCAGACCGAAAGCGATAATACCCTGAATGAGAAATACCCATTGTATCATACTCATAACATCACCTTTTCATTGCAGGAAAAATATGATCTGCGCAGTGCTTTATCACTCCCCCGTGGCGATGTCAGCATTTTTAAACAGGAATATTATAAGCCAAAATTGAAAAACGGCGGCGCTTGCGCACCGCCGTATTTTGCTCTTCAGGCTGAAATTATTCAGCCAGCCATTCTTTGATGCGATCAGGATTGTCGGCAATATATTTATCAACGGCCTTATCGTACGATGTTTCCTGCGCCTCAAACATCGCTTTTTCGAGGTCTTCCAGCGGGATATTCATCTTTTCCAGCAGAGAGGCGACTTTCGGATTGTCTTCCTTAAAGCCTTTGCGGGCGAGGGCATTCACATGCTCTGCGGCACCAAGCGCACCTTCAGGGTCTTCCAGATAGCGCAGCTTGTATTTGCCGAACATCCAGTGCGGGCTCCATGCCGTCGCCACAAACCAGCCGTCCGAGCGGGTTGCACGGTCAACCGTCGTGAGCATTGCCGCTTCACTGGAAATCTGCAGCTTGTAATTCAGGCCGTATTTCTTGATCGCTTCCTCTGAAAGGCGGGTCAGACCGGCACCCGGATCAATACCTTGAATCTGGCCTTTCAGCTTTTCATGAATATCGGCTTTCTTCAGGTCTTCAATCGACTTGATATCACTCTCAGGCACGGAGGCGGGCACAACCCAGCCAAGTTGTGCACCTTCATAGAGCGGGCCCAGATCTTCAACCTTGCCTTCAACGCGCTTGTAATAATCCGCATGTGTTGCAGGCAGCCAAGCCATCATCATGGCATCAAGATCGCCACGGCTCACGCCCTGATAAAGCGGCGCAACATCTGTCTGCACCAGCTCGACTTTCTGATCCAGATTATCCTGAATAAGTTTAGCTGCGAGTTTGGTCACAAACTCAGCATCGGACCAGGGTGCCCAGCCAAGTTTGACCACTTTGGCATCGCCTGCAGCCAATGCTGAAGTTGCCATGGTTCCCGCCAGCAATGCCGCCAGGCTTAGACGTGTCAGTTTCCCGAACATATCTTCTCCTTTAAGGTTTCTATAGGTGAATTAAGCTTCCTGCTTGCGCAGGGTTGTTGTTTTCTTGGCTCCGGTTTCCGCTTCCGGCTGTTTGCGCAGCGCTGCAAAGCGCTTGAACAGACCTGGCTGCGGTTTTCCAAAACTCTGAGTGATACGGTCAAGCACAACGGCCAGAATGACCACGGCAAGTCCGCCCTCAAAACCGGTACCGACATCAAGACGCTGAATACCGGTGAGCACTGTATTCCCCAGACCGCCTGCACCGATCATGGAGGCAATCACCACCATCGACAGCGACAGCATGATGGTCTGGTTGATACCGGCCATAATCGAGGGAAGGGCATTGGGAAGCTGCACTTTGAACAGTAGCTGTTTTGCCGTGCAGCCGAAGGCCAGACCGGCTTCAACGAACTCTCCATGAACCTGCCGGATACCGAGATTGGTCAGGCGTACAACCGGCGGCATTGCAAAAATCACAGTCGCGATTGTACCGGGCACGGCGCCAAGACCAAAGAACATGGCCGCCGGAATAAGATACACAAAGGCAGGCATAGTCTGCATCAGGTCGAGCACAGGGCGGATGAAAGATGCAAGCAACTCGCTGCGCGCCATGGCAATACCCAGCGGAATACCAATGACAATGGCAATGATCGTTGCAGCCAGCACCAAAGACAGGCTCTCCATCGTGCCCGACCACAGTCCCATATGATGGACGAGTGCCAGTGCGAGAGCAGTGAAAATCGCAAACTTCCAACCCACACGCCACAGCGACAGCAATGTGAGAATGGCAATACCGGCAACAGCCGGAATTGCCAGCAATCCGCCCTGAATACCGCCGGTAACAAAGCCGATAACCGCAGCAATCATATCCAGCGCCGGTGTGAAATGGTCGAGAATGTAATTCACAGTGATATCGGCACCTTTGCCGATACTAAAATTCATATCCATTTTTATACCAATCGTTTCAGCTCAACCGGCGCGGTCGAGCGTTTCCAGAAGTGCCGACTTAGAAATCGCACCGACATATCTGTTTTTTTCATCAACAACCGGAACCGGCCAGCGGCTTTCAGCAACGCGGCCGAGCACGTTGGAAAGCGGTTCGCTTGCTTCAATAGGAGTGATATCGCTTAAGAACGCTTCCCTGTACGGATGCGGGGATTTGGCTTTGACCTTCTCAATCAGCCCGTCCTGACTGATCATGCCGTGATAGCTGCGGTCACGGCCGACAATAACGGCAACGTCGCGCCCCGTTGTTTCCATCTGTTCCAATGCGGACGCGGCAGAAACACCCTGACGGTCAAAGATCGTCAGCAGGGTTTTCCGCGCCACATCACCGGCAGAAAACACATGAGACACATCCACATTCTTGAAGAAGGAGCGCACATAATCATTCGCCGGAGCAGAAACAATCTCATCCGGTGTGCCGACCTGTACGACCTTGCCGTGCTGCATGATGCAGATGCGGTCGCCTATGCGCATGGCTTCGTCCAGATCGTGGCTCACAAAGATAATCGTGCGGCTGTTTTCCGATTGCAGGCGGATCAGCTCATCCTGCATTTCCGTGCGGATGAGGGGATCAAGCGCGGAAAACGCTTCGTCCATCAGCAGGATTGTCGGCTCATTGGCCAGAGCGCGGGCAAGGCCGACACGCTGTTTCATACCACCGGAAAGCTGGTCGGGCATGCTCTGGGCATAGGGCTCCAGACCGACGGCCGTGAGCGCTTGCATTGCGCGCTCATGGCGCTCGGCCTCAGCCATGCCGGCAACTTCAAGGCCGAAGGCAGCATTGTTGAGAACAGTACGGTTTGGCAGCAATGCGAAAGACTGGAAAACCATGCTCATATCACGGCGGCGCAGATCGATCAGCTCGCCTTTGGACATTTTGGTAATGTCACGCCCATCAACGGCAATGGTGCCGGAGGTCGGCTCAATCAGCCGGTTCAGCAGGCGCAGAAGTGTGGATTTGCCGGAGCCGGACAATCCCATAATGACGAAGATCTCGCCATCCATAATTTCAAAGCTCGCACCGTCAACGCCGATAGTGCAGCCCGTATCCTTGTGGATCTCTTTTTTGCTTTTTCCGGAACGCAATTGGCTCATTGCTTTTTCCGGCTTTTCACCAAAGACTTTAAAAACATCTTTTAAAGATAGTTTTACAGACTTTGGCTCATTCATACTCTCATTAATTGTATAAACAGCCATATAATAAGTTAACCCTGCCATAATGGCAGACCTATTCTCCTTTTGTATTTAAATAAGAGAAATATCTGCGAAATTAATGCAAAGATTATGCTTTAAATTTCATTTAGAAATTGCAGATAAATCTAAACTGATATTCAACAATATATAGAAATATCGAAAAAAGTCCACCCGACATATGGGAATTGCTGCAAAACCCTATGTTTTCAGGGCGCAGCGCATAATCAGAAAAAGGTAGCGCAGCTATAAAACAAGCCTCCATGAGCCTATGAAACTGCATTTGATGCAGAGGAGATTCTCACCATGTCCACGATACAAAAGCAGATGAAAAATCTGCAATATTGATAGAGTATGAAGTAAAAGATCAAAAACTTCGCAAAACAGATGAAATTTTTATTATTAAATATTCAATATTAAATTTTATAAATATACGCTTTAATATTTGAAAAAATGAAGTATCATCATGCATATCGCAATTTTCGATGGATAATACATGGAGAAAGACTGGAACTTCTTTATTATTGTCGAGCCGGTGCAAGGGCAGGTATTTAAAATATCCTGCTGGACCGATTTGTCTGTGTTTTTGCTGTGCCACTGGCCGGTAAAATACGGAACATCCTATACTGTGGCGGTATGTACCCTGTCACAGAATTATTACAAGAAATCCAATATTGAACTCATCATTAAACATTTCATTGCTGCACTCAATGAAGCAAAAATTCCCTATTACTTCAAAACAGACAAGCATATAGCTGATGCAATAGTACCTGCAATCCCGACAGGCATATCAGCCACGGCCATTAGCGAGTAAACCTCCACTCCTCAGGACAGAGGAATAGCAACTTCCGTGCGGTTTCTGCCGTTTTGCTTAGCCTGATACAGCGCCTGATCTGCGGTTTTAATCAAATGGCTGAAGTCAGGATGGCCATTGAATGTGGAAACACCAATCGACAGCGTAATATTTTGCGACCCGCCATCCGGCAGTGAGAATTGCTGACCGGCAATTTTCAGTCGTAGTTTTTCAGCCGTTTCCAAAGCAGTCTTTGCACTTGCTTCAATCAGCACCACAAGAAACTCTTCGCCGCCATAACGGAAGACAAAATCGCTGGCACGGGAATGCGTGAAAATGCTTTCTGCCACCTGCTGGAGAATATGATCCCCGCCGCCATGGCCGTAAGTGTCATTGATACGTTTGAAATTATCGATATCGACCATCATGACACTCAGCTCCATCCGGTTTTGTGAAGCCATTTTAACCTCACGCGACAGAATGGAAGGCAGAAAACGTCTGTTCAGTGTGCGCGTCAGCGGATCGCGACCGGTTTCCATCGCAGCAGCGGCCTGAAAGAGTTCTGCCAGCAGAAATTTGATCTCTCCGGTTTTATTTTTAAAGGATTCAATCAGTTCTGTTAGATTTTGATCCGCATCGGCACCGGCAATGGCCGGTAGCAAAACGGTGTCAATATATTTCATATCTGCACGAATATTTTCCAAAACCGGCGAACCATGAAAAATCATATCGCCTTTATGATGCAGCCACAGGCCGAAATCAGAACTGGAGAGCAGGGGCAGCACAGCCTCACGTCTGTTACCATAGAGACTGAACAGAACCGACTGGCTCCACTCCATGAGGCTGGCACGCTGGATTTCACGTTCCAGTGTCACATCCTGACTGAGTGCGAAAGCGCGATAGGCTTCATCCGTCTGTGCATCGCTTTTGGTATTGCTGACAAAAGCCTGACTCATAAATTCAATAGCAATATTAATGGCATTGCCGACATAATCGGCCATGACAGCAAAGTCACCAAGACTGATTGTCTGACTTTGCAGCTGACAAACAATCTCGTTCTTCAGCAGGCGTGCGCCCTGCATAACCACATGAATAGGCACCTGAATACGCGCATGAACCTCGCCGATCTTGCGCTGCTCAGCCACAAAAACCGCAACATCCATGGTTCGCTCAACAAAAAGGCGGCGCAGCCAGCCGCGCATCGAATGCTGCAGGCGGTCGTGAACCACATCCTGAGAGAGAAACGGACTTGCATCCGGGTTTTGCAGCAACCTGTCGTAGAAAACACCAACCAGACGGTCTTTATCCGCCTCGATCAGACAGGCAAGCTGCTTTGCAAGATTATCAGGCAGGCTATGAATGAGCTGAATCCATTCGCTTTCGGAAGGCGTCAGGCAGATATGAGGATTACGGATATCATCACCGGACATCTCTGTAGGCAGAGCAGGGACATTCATAACCGTCATAGCTTCATCACTCATATGCTGGAGCGCATATTAAAAATCCGAAACTTTTGATCTGTTTCCGGCTTTAAGAATGCGCATAATTTCAAAAACCAAAGCATTTCCAATGAGTTCCCATAACTGAAAATGCCTTAAACTCTGTTAAAGAGCATGCCCGATAATGGTATCAAACCGTTCATTCCGGCAGATGCAAATCTCCTTGCAACGCGCAGATTGCACGCTGTTTGCTATCAGTCAGAGATCATAATTATACCGGCTTAAGCCCCGCCAGGTGTTCTCATTATTATGTCTTGTTGATGAATGATACGCTTAAATAGCTGTTTTTAAATGAATACTCCGTTCACAAATATATTACCGCTTGTCTGCTGAAAAGCAATTATGTAGACTGACCTACCTAATACTGAAAAGAGAAATTATGTCTGCCTCTGCAAAGCCGTCCAAAGCTCAATCTGTGCGTGATCGTCTGCTCGATGCGGCGGGTATCCTGTTTTATAATTACGGGATTAACGCAACCGGCATTGATATGATTACCGCAAAAGCAGGCGTGGCCAAAATGAGCCTGTATAATAATTTTGCATCAAAATCAGAGCTGGTCGCCGCTTTTATTGAGCTGAGGCATCAGGAGTGGCTTGATTTATATGCTGCGCGTTTAGCACCTGCCGCCAGCCCGAAAGAGCGGGTTATGGCCGTGTTTGATGCCTACAGAGACCATGCTGAATATGATTATGAGAACGGTTTTCGCGGCTGCGGCTTGTTGAATGCCGCGGCTGAACTCACCGTGGGTGACAAGGGCAGGGAGGCTGTGCGCCGCCATAAGGAAGAGGTGGAGCATTTCCTTATTCAGCACCTGCAGGAATGGCGCACTCAAACAGGTAAAACATTGACAGCGGAGCAGGTGGAAATGACCGCAGAACATCTGGCATTTCTGCTGGAAGGCTCATTCTCCCGCGCCGGTCTTGAAGGCGATAGTAAGCGTGTTCAACATGCAAGACGTCTTGCAGAAAGTATTTTGGCCGGTTTATGAGCAATGTATCAGTTATCAAAACAGATAGTGCAGGGCTTGGCATTGTCTGCGTTTTAATCGCGTCCTTCCTGTGGGGCACAACCGGCACTGCCGCAACTTTTGCACCCGAAGTCGGGCCCATGGCCATCGGCGCGGTTGCCATGGGAGTAGGCGGACTTTTGCAAGCCCTGCTCGCTTTGCGGGCATTGAAACGCGATTACAGCAAGTTACAGCAACAATGGCTTCTCGTCTTGTTCGGCGCGGTTTCTGTGGCTGTCTATCCGCTGGCCTTTTACTCGTCGATGTATCTGGCGGGTGTCACAGTCGGCACGGTTGTCACGATCGGTTCCGCACCTTTATTTTCCGCGCTGATTGAATGGGTGATTGATCGTAAAACCCTGAGCAAGCAATGGATATTCGGCGCGGCTCTCGGGCTTTCCGGCATTGTTCTGCTTTGCTTTTTCGGTGGCGGCGACCATCAGACAGCATCAGTTGCATTTTCTGCGGGAGCGACTGCGTCAGGCGTATTGCTGGGACTTGTCGGCGGACTGACCTATGCCCTTTATGCATGGGCAGCACACCGGCTGATGTGTAAAGGCATTTCCTCAAAAGCAGCGATGGGGTCAATTTTCGGAGCAGGCGGCCTGTTACTGATGCCGGTATTACTGCTGACCGGCGGAGCATTGCTGGCCTCATGGAATAATGCACTTGTCGGTGCCTATATGGCTGTCATACCGATGTTTACCGGCTATGTCTTATTTGGCTATGCGCTGGCGCGTATTTCCGTCAGTACCGCAACAACAATAACACTCACAGAACCTGTGATTGCCGCTTTGCTGGCCGTTGTAATCGTTGGTGAAAACCTGTCGCCACTCGGATGGCTTGGTGCTTTGCTGGTGATATTCTGCCTTGTTATTCTCTCTGCTCCGAAGAAAGAGCAGGCGCGGTAAATTCGTCAGGCAAGCGTTTTGAGATAGTCTTCAAAACGCTTGCCTTTTTCATCCCGGAATACTCTGTCTGCAAGCTGAATGGCTTCAATACGATCAGCGCGCAGATTACGGAAATCCATGCGGCTCTCACACCAGACAGTCAGAAGCCAGACTTGCTCAAACATCGTCAGGCCAAGCGGGCGAACGCTTCGCTGACTGCGTTTATTCTCCAAGTCGCAATAGGTAATATTTAATACGGCTTTATCGCGTAAAGCAGTGCGCAGGACTGCAAGATGTCCGGATGCCTTGTCACTCTCAGAATTTTGTCTTGCAACAGCGCGTAATGGCAGACGCGTATAGGCTTCACCTTTATCGTAACCAATAGCAGCACTGATTTTGGCCGAGACACGTCGGGCAGCCGCAGCCAGTGCTTCGTCGCCGCGGGACGCGATCAGGCGGGTTCCGAGCATCAAAGCATCCAGTTCATCAGGATCGAAATGAAGAGGGGGCAGAAAATAGCCCTTCTCCAGCTGATAACCAATGCCGGCCTCACCGCGCAAGGGCGCTCCCATAGCCTGCAAAGTCGCCATATCGCGATAGATTGTGCGGACTGAAACCTGCAGTTCCTGTGCCAGCATTTCTGCTGAAACCGGCTCTGTTCGGCCCCGTAAATGATCGAGGAGAGCAAAAAGGCGAAGTGTGCGCATGGTGTATCTATACAGCATCCTGACAGAAACTGTCAGGAGGAATATTGTATGCAACGCTCCTCAAACAAGGAGTTAATGCAATGCAATCAGTTAAAAACCAGACGTCCCTTCAGGCAAAAATATCCGGTCTCGAATTGGGGCGTTTCCGTCTTAAAAACGGTGTCAATGAAGCGGATATGCACATTGCCTATGATTTGATGATTGCAAGCCATTTGTCCAAACAGAATGGCTGGTGCAACCAGCATCTGGTAAAGCTGGGCGATGGTGCTTTTCTTGATATTGCTTTTGCACTGACTGAGGATCATGCAAAGGCAATTTGTGCAAGCTGGCGCAATCAACCGGTCTGCGATGCTTTTCTGGCACTGATTGAGCCTGAGAGTATGGAATTCGGAACAATTTTATAAAACTTGTCCGGTTTCAACGATTTCCGGTGAACAGATCAGGATTGCGATAATGCAAGCAAATATGCAGGTAATTTCTTGCTGGCCTGCAATATCTCGATCCCGGTCAGCCTCCCGTCGCTATTGAAATCCAGATTGATTTCCCCGTCCGTTTCGCGCGGATCACAGCAATATGTAAAGCCGAAGGCAGTTTCATCTTCATCTGATTTGAACTGAATATAAGCAGCATCAGCGGCCGCATCGTAAGTCAACTTCATGATCGCATCCTGATGGGATAAAATTTCAGACAAACGGGCTGTTTCACTCCATTTGCCGTGCAAATTCACCCATCAGTTTTTCATAGTCTTCTAAAGGCGGAAAAGCTTCATAGTGATAAAGTGCCGGTGTCTGTGCCCAGGACAGCTTCTCCTTTGTCATGGTCTCCACGAAAGGTACAAACCAGCTATGGTCATCAAACAGCGATGGCCGGACATTGACGAAAGCATCAACGCCTTCAATGCGCGTAAACATCCATGTCATGCAATAGGCGCAGAAATAATGATGCTGTTGCGGGCCATGCAAACCACCGATCACCGGCTTACCCTCCGTGACTTTAAAGCCAGAAGAGGGGATCATCGCCGTCAACGAAAACGCGCTGCTGCTCATTGTCTGACAGCCTGTGCAATGACAGGCCGCCGTCATGATCGGTGCTGCACTGACCTCAATCCTGACTTTTCCGCAGCGGCATTGCCCGCTGAAGGGGAGTTGCGGTGTTTTCATCACTGATATCCTTATAAAACAGGCATTTCATTGATTTTATAAGTCATATTCTTCATCAACTGCCGCGTTTCAGACCATGAGCTATGAGCCGGTCGAGAATCTGAGCATAGCTGACGCCACTCACAGCCATTACTTTCGAATACATACTGATATCGGTAAAGCCCGGAATCGTATTAATTTCGTTGAGTATGATACGCATATCATCCGTCACAAAGAAATCCACGCGCGCCATTGCATCGCAGCCGGTAGCCCGGAATGCTTTTTTCGCCATCTCACGGATCTGCGTTTCAACAGATGCGGGCAAGTCGGCCGGTACTTTTAAAGCCGCACCGTTCTCGTCCGTATATTTCGCATCATAACTATAAAAACCATGACTTTCAGCTGGTGTAATCTCGCCGCAACGGGAAACGAAAAGCGTACCGTCAGCATCCTCAAGCACAGCACATTCAATCTCGCGGCCACGGATAAATTCTTCTGCGAGAAGCTTATTGTCGTGCCGGAAACCTTCATCCAGTGCCAGTCTGTAATCCGCCGATGTAGCAACCTTACTGACCCCCACGGATGAGCCTTGCCGTGCAGGCTTCACAAAAAAGGGCAGGCCGAGCGCATTCTTGACAGCTTCAAACTCCGGTACATTTCCCGAATGGAGCGTCACAGCATGGGCAACAGGAACTGCGGCCTCTCTGTTCACACGTTTAGTCATGTCCTTATCAAGAGCGACGGCAGAACCTAGAATACCACAGCCGATCAGCGGAACGCAGGCAACTTCAGCCAATCCCTGTACCGCACCGTCTTCGCCATGAAGGCCGTGCAAAACAGGAAATAAAGCATCAATTTTCGGCAATTCCTGAAGCCCCTGATCTGCATCAATACCGATAATCCGCCCGTAACCACCGGAAACAAGGCAAATTTCAGTGCCGGAGGAGGGCTTCGCCAATTGTCCCTGCTCATAGGCGCTGAGCAACCATTGTCCTTCACGGGTCACAAAAACCGGTACGACCTCGTATTTATCGACATCCAGCGCCTGCATCACATTGGTAGCAGAAAGCACAGAAACATCATGCTCCGGTGAGCGGCCGCCAAACAGCACAGCAATACGCAATTTATTTTGTTTTCCGGTCATGACACCATCCATAATATCAATATTTTCAATAAGATGCGGGAGATAATGAATATCATTTTTCAACCGGATCATTTTCCGGAAATCCGGCCATATTAAGTTTCAAAGATGCACAATCTTGAAAGCCGCGGCTTTTGCGTTTTTATGGTAAATAAAGACTGCACTCAGAATGAGGTTGAGGTGAGCCACATGCAAAAACAAGCAGCAATTCTCGAGCGTACAGAATGGGCTGAAAAGCCCGATGTCTGGCACGGAGAGTTTGAAGGAAAGCATTTGGGCACGAATGTATCAGTGATGTTTTATACGACCGAGCATATCGGGCGCGGACCAAGGCTGCACAAACACCCTTATGATGAGATATTTATCATACGTCAGGGCCGCGCTTTGTTCACAGTGGGTGACCGGCAGTTTGAGGCTGTAGCAGGACAGATAATCTTCGGACCAGCCAACATTCCGCATAAATATGTCAATCTCGGCCCGCATAGTCTGGAGATGACGGATATTCATGTCACCGACAAGTTCGAACAGGAAAATTTGGACTGATCCGAGACGGTCAGGCGGCTCACTGCCAATCGGTCAAAGCCATATGTATTGTTTTAGCAAGTTAAAGTTGCGACGTTCCCAGCAAAATAGAAATGCGACAGGCGCTGACGACAGCCCCCATTCCGAGAGGCTGGTCAGGGTTGCAAGCGAGGAATGGGGGCGAGTGAATACCCGCCTCTTCGGCTTTAGCTTTCTCAGTAGCAATTGTTCTGTCATTAGTTGATACTCGGCCCACCTATATCGGCTACGCTAAGCCATATCAGCGTCCATTGACGAGCTTTATTCCTGCGCCGGCTGTCTCAATAGGGCTTGCTCTCGCCGAGCAATGACAGCAGGATCGTTCATGTAGGCTGTGCGCGATTTACGCTCTCGCTTCTGATAGCCGTTGGCGGTGCTGCCGTCGCGGACGCCAAACATATGGTTCGTCTGTCCCGTGCGACGCGGACCACTCTTGCTGCGTTGCTGTTCCCGTCCAGCCTGCATCTCAGCGACAAGAGCCAGCATGTCGTCCAGCCGTTTGTTCTCGACAACGGGTGAGCGATGAACCGAACGCAATTTGTCAAACGTTCTATAGGGCAGGGTGTCCGTGCCGTGCATGATTTCAAGGCGACCGTCCGGATAATCGCAGACAATGACCTTTTGACGGGCCAGTCGTTTTGCAATCTCCGTTGGCTCCAGGATGAACAATACCTTGTCGTAGCGCAGCGTCAGAGACTGCGACAGTGTCCGCACTTCCTTCCGGCACAGTGCGCCGTCGAGGTTCTCATGCGCAGCCAGCGGCCGATGCATATCCTTCGGATTGCGCGGTAGCTTACCAAAACGGGCATTGAAATCTGCAATGAATTCCGGTGCATAAGCATTTGCTGCTTCCATCGTATCAATGCCGCGCAATCGCAACTCCTTCACTAGGCGATCCTGCAAAGTTCTGTTTGCACGCTCGACACGGCCTTTGGCCTGTGGGGTATTGGCACAGATAATATCAATGTTCAGCTCATAAAGTGCCCGACCGAATTGCGTTAGCCCACTCGTTCGATCTTTCTCAGAACCATGGGTGGAGCGAAATACTCCATGCTTGTCGCTGTAAAATGCCAGCGGCTTGCCCCAAAGCTCCAGATAGGCCTTCGTCGCATGGAAATAATCAAATGTGTTCTCTGATCCGGCAAAACGCAGATGCAGAAGCTTACCGGTTGCATCATCAATATAAACGAGGAGGGCGCATTTGGGCCCCCGACCCTCGAACCACCAATGATGTGAACCGTCAATCTGCACTAGTTCACCAAAACAATCGCGCCGGCCGCGCGGTTGAAATACACGTTTTTTGCGTTCTCGGCGTGAAATCCATATACCTGCAGCTGTCATCCACTGGCGCAGCGTTTCTTTACTGACTGAAAGTTGATGTAGCTCAACCAGCTTCTCACAGGCCAGTGTCGGGCCAAAATCCCGATAATAAGCCCGTATAAGATCCAGCACCGTATTCCGGAAATCCTCGCTGTAACGGCGATTGCTTGGGTGACCACGTTTGCCTGAAACAAGGCCAGCCGCACCAAACTTGTCAAAGGCCTGTAAAAGACGATGAATATGGCTGCGGCTGAGATCGAGCAATGCAGTCGCCTGAACAACAGTCAGGCGGCGATCCCGTATCTTCTGAATAGCGTCTAATCGATTGAGTTCTTTCTGCGACATTGTGATCAAACAAGACATGACGGCTCCCATCCGCTGCTTGCATTCGGAACCCCAGTCTTCCTTTCTTTATTCTGTTTGAACAGGGCATGAGCTGCAAAATCTGTCGCATCTCTAATTTGCCCAAGTGTCGCATCTCTATATAGCTGTTATA
>NZ_JBHEEE010000002.1:367645-571208 GCF_041929865.1 Pseudochrobactrum lubricantis | reverse complement strand
AAACAGGCTTACACTGCAAACGTAGCTTACCAGCTGGTTCCAGGCTTCACAATTACTCCTGAAGTTTCCTACACCAAATGGAAAGACACCGACAAATACGCTCCAGCCGTTCGTGGCGAAGGCGCATTCGGTGGTATGATCCGCTTCCAGCGTTCGTTCTAATAAAATTTATTAGGGGGATGAATATAACGCATCTCCCTAAGAGCGTAGTCTAGACTTGGTTATGACCTCCAGTCATCAAAATACTATCCATTCAGCTACGCTCACGGGACACGGCGGGAAATCAAACATCTCGCCGTGTTTTTATTTTCTAAACGCAATAAGATATTACAGCCTCTTTTTATAAACTGCCCTTCGGCATTATCCTTCTCATTGAAAAGGATTGGCACGCCAAGCACTTATCCGAGGATAAGAGTGCTATTCAGGCATATTAAACCGGCGGATTTCCTCATTCATCCAATCTCTGAATGCACAAACTTTCGGATGATCACGACTGCCTTTTGCGTAAATAAGATCATAGCCATGCTCAACTTCCAGACGGAATGCAGGAAACAGTTCCACCAGCCGGCCTGAGGCCAGATCCTCGGCAATAAGTACGCTGCGTCCCAGCGCCACGCCCTCACCTCTGATTGCCGCCTCTATGGACATACTTCCATGACTGTAACCGGCACCGCGTATATTACCGCCTTTTACCCCGAAGAGCTCAAACCAACGATGCCAGTCTGTTTTCATTCCGTTTTCATGTATCAATTTACAGGAAAGCAAATCTGAGGCAGTGGCTATATCTCCCGTTTTCTCACGATAAGCAGGTGAACAAACCGGACTTACAGTCTCGTCCATGATGCGCTCACTATCCGCATTGGGATATATGCCATTCCCGTAACGTAAAACGACATGCGCGGAGGAAACATTAAAATCGACAGCATTTTCATTCACCTCGAGATGGATATCGTAATCGGGGTAACAGCTCATCAAGCGATGCAAACGCTGCGCTAACCATTTGCTCGCAAATGAAATACTGCAATTGATGACCAGTTTTGCGTCAGTATTTCTAGTCCGGATATTTTCAGTCTCCCGCGCCAGTTCCGACAGCAAGTGAGTAACTGCGGCAAAGTAATTTGCCCCGTCATCCGTAAACTCAATTTTCCGCGTCAAGCGCTTAAACAGCCTGCAACCAAGATCATCTTCCAAAGCTTTGATCTGCCTGCTGACGGCTCCGTGCGTGACGCACAGCTCTTCTGCAGCAAGCGTCATACTCAATCGCCTGCCCGCAGCCTCAAAAGCACGAAGCGTTTGTAACGGAGGAAGATGGCCTGCCATATTTTACACCCATACATGACAAAATCTCACGCATAGTGTGATTATAAATGGTTTGTCTGCAAGAGGCAGAGAGCGGTAAATCTTAAGAAAAGCTCGCGCTATTTTGAGGATTTCTCAATGAGTCAAACCTTAAGCAACAAAACTGCATATATGGCAATTTCTCACAAGCCGGTCACGCTTGTCAGCTTTGGTGCAATGTTGCTTCTGGCGCTGATGTGGGGGCTCTCGATACCGGCAACCAAGCTGGGTTTAAACTCAACACCACCTTTGACACTCACCGCATTGCGTTATGCAGTCGCCGTGCCGTTTATGCTATTGCTGTTAATCGGGAAAAAGCCTTTACCGTGGAAAGCAGTTCCCACCGTTGCTATGCTTGGCATCATCGGCATTGGTTTGGGACAGGTCGCACAAACAATAGGTGTAAATGGTACATCGGCATCAGTCGGAACCATTCTCTCCGCAACCATTCCCTTGTTTATTGTGATCTTTGCAACATACCGGTTAAAGCAGCCGATCACGATTATTCAGATATGCGGTGTTGCTACAGCGTTTATTGGCATTGTCGTTGTTGCATTTGAGAACACATCTCCTGACATAGCCACCACGTTTTCGGGACCCGTCTGGATACAGATTTCGGCAATTGCGGTTGCATTCTATTATGTCTGGAGTGTTGAACTGACACTTAAATATGGAACAGTCGTGGTCGTAACATGGAGCACATTCTTCGGGCTACTGGCAATGATCCCGCTTGCTGCCTGGGAAACTTATCAGGCTCCCTTTACACTCACAGCCGTTTCACTCGGTGCGGCTGCATATCTTGGATTAATCGTGAGTGTAGCCGGATTATTCTTATGGATCAGTATTTTAAAGAATGTACCGGCACCGGTCGCAGCCAGCATTCAATATCTTCAGCCAGTATTTGGGATCATTGCTTCAGCCATCCTGTTCGGTGACGATATTGGCTTACAATTTTTGCTCGGTGTCTCACTTATATTGGCAGGTCTCGCACTCACTATGCGTAATAAAAAGGCACGGTAAATATAGGTATCGATCAATCAGCCGACGTATAATTGCCAAAATCGCACCATGTATTTCCTTATCTGAACATTGCAACACGCCGCACAGGAATGAAAATTTTGATAAGAGCTTGTTTTGAAATGAAAAGAGCTATTCCTCTGCTCATTGCCGCCCTCGCATTAACGGCCTGCGGCGCGGGCAAAACTGCAATGGACTCAGGAAAAAGCTTTGACCGTTACGCCTGCATGTCCAAAAACTTCAAAGGACAAGAGCCGTGCTCAAACCCGACTGAGCCGGCAACGCAGCCATAATATGCAATGATGCAATAATTCAGGAGTCCGCTCAACACCGGACACATCAGCCACAACAAATGCCAGCGACATTATAAAAAACCCCGCCGAAGCGGGGTAAAGTTTCGCAAGCTCATATACTAAACAGCACGTCTCTTTAATTCTACAAATCAAAAGCGCAAAAAATCACTTGAGCAAAAAAACTGCCCCAATTTGCACCGGCTTCCCCACTCTTGTACGGGTTTCCAACTGCAGGATTTCCCGATGGCGGCTTAATTTGTTGTTCTCGGGCAGCATCACACCACGGGCCAGCATTGGCGACCCCGAGACTTGATCCGGTAGCCATTGAAGCTATTAAAAATACGACAATAATAGATTTCTTCATATATCCACCCTCCAATATACGAAATTAATAATATTGTAGTTTGGCACGAAATAAATCCCAGTTCTGAGGCCACAATTAAAGTCCCGCAATAAGCGACGGTTAGAACACGGACACAACGTTCTGGACTGGTGGCTTAAGCAGTAAACGGATAATTATAACCGTCAGACGCAATTCAGCCTCTCAGCCGATATGCTGATTGGCAGCAGGCACTATCCGCACCAAAACTTCACACATTACAGCGATGATAAAAACGAATAAGTAAAATCCCCCCAACATCCGAGGTCGATAATGTATGCTGCTGGGTTTATCGTTCTGTTGGTAATGAGTTTAATTGCCATAGCAGCAAATAATAAACTTCATCATCTGCATAGACTTCCGATGCAATGGAGTCTTTCCGGACAGGTTAACTGGTCAGCTCCGAGAGTTATAGCACTGGCTTCATTTCCTGCCATTTTTGCGGTGATCAGCTCTGCACTTATTGTCACCAGTATTTCAGAGCATGAGCAGTCAACAACTCAATCCCTTATTTTTCTGGGCATCGTGATGATTGGCTTACAGATATTACATCTCTGGCTCGTCCATAAAAAAAGCGGCCATTAAGCCGCCTTTTCAAAACTATAATTTTAATCTCCCCAGCGCTCTGACAATAGCGAACAGGAAGTCGAATCCTGACAGCGGAGAATCAACCTTCGGTCAGTCAATGATTACACAGCATCAAACATGCTACCAAAGAGATGGCAGGAATAGCCTTTGCATTAAGCGATAATATGTGTGGGAAAAGATTATAAATGCTTCGTATTATCAAATCTCAATTCTGAGATTAGTTGAAAAAGCACAACAATTACAATGAGAAGATTGTAAGTGGTGCCCCCAGAGAGACTCGAACTCCCGACCCCCTGATTACAAATCAGGTGCTCTACCAACTGAGCTATAAGGGCAACTGACGGCTAGATAGCATATTCTTTTTGTTTGTAAAACGGAAAATCGCTTAGACGCAGAAAAAATAACAATGTTTTGCCTCTTATCCACATTTAGGCTACAAATCCTCATCCAATCATGCAGCTTTTCGGCAGAAACTGATGAAATACCCGTATAAAAAATTCTTTTATATCACTTCAGGCACTCCGGAATCGGTCTCGGCCGCGGAATCATTACGCAATCGTTATGGTGAATCACCTGCAGATGAAGCAGATGCCCTCATCGTGCTTGGCGGTGACGGGGTCATGTTGCAGGCTTTGCACGATCATATGAATCACGAGCGCCCGATTTACGGCATGAATCGCGGCTCGGTCGGTTTCCTTATGAATGAGTATCACGAGGAAGACTTACCCAAGCGTGTTGCAGCCGCTCATGCAGAAACCATCCGCCCTCTTGAAATGATTACTGAATCACGTGAGAGCGGCACCGTCAAAGCACTGGCCATTAATGAAGTGTCAGTTTTGCGCCAATCTTACCAGGCAGCGAAAATCCGCATCAGCATTGATGACAAGGTACGGCTGGAAGAACTGATCTGCGACGGACTGATGGTGGCTACCCCTGCCGGCTCCACCGCCTACAATCTTTCCGCTCAGGGACCAATCCTGCCGCTCGACTCTCCGCTGCTGGCTCTGACACCCGTCAGTCCTTTCCGTCCGCGTCGCTGGCGCGGTGCGTTGCTGCCGAAATCAGTGACTGTGCGGATGGATATTCTTGAAGTCGACAAGCGACCGGTCAATGCCGTGGCGGATCATACAGAAGTAAAGTCCGTCACTTCTGTAACCGTGCGCGAAGATACGCAAAACCGCGTCACCCTGCTTTTTGATGAAGAGCACACATGGGATGAACGCATCCTCAATGAGCAGTTTCGTTATTAAGCGCCGTGCGCCTATTGGCGCACAAAACTCGTATTAGTCAGAAAGCCAAGAAAAATCCGGCCTAAACCGCATAGTTAGTCATACACGGATCTGCAAAACCACTGATAAAACAGAGATAAACAGCATCGCTTTATAACAATGCGATGCTTCTATTGGCAGATCATACAGTTGTGGGCTGCCGGAATATCAATTATATCAACCTAAATCGAAGCAAAAACGGCATTTTTGTTGACTTTTTGGCCTGTTCCCCGTAACGGCTTTATTAATTTTAACGCAATGCGCAAACATAAGCGCTTTTCCTGTCCTGTTGTCATGCGGACATTACCGGTCGGGTCCAGTGCGCTTCTTCCAAAAAGAGAGCTACGCCTCCATTGACGACATTTGCAGA
The DNA here is from genome assembly GCF_041929865.1 of Pseudochrobactrum lubricantis. Taxonomy (NCBI): domain Bacteria; kingdom Pseudomonadati; phylum Pseudomonadota; class Alphaproteobacteria; order Hyphomicrobiales; family Brucellaceae; genus Pseudochrobactrum; species Pseudochrobactrum lubricantis. Next base: position 565,955 of record NZ_JBHEEE010000002.1, on the reverse strand, counting down.
ACTCGGTCTGTCACCGAAAATACTGGCAGCGGTAGAAGCCGCCGGTTACACCACCCCTACTCCTATTCAGGCTGGCGCCATTCCTCAGGCCTTGGAACGTAAAGACGTTCTCGGTATTGCCCAGACCGGTACCGGCAAAACAGCATCCTTTGTATTGCCGATGCTGCATCTGCTTGAAAAAGGCCGTGCACGCGCACGTATGCCGCGCACACTCATTCTTGAACCAACCCGCGAACTCGCAGCGCAGGTTGAAGAGAATTTTGTAAAATACGGTGTTAATCACCGTATTAACGTTGCTCTGCTGATCGGCGGTGTCTCCTTTGATGAGCAGGAGCGCAAGCTGGAACGCGGCGCTGATGTGCTGATCGCTACTCCTGGTCGTCTGCTCGATCATTTTGAGCGCGGTAAACTGCTGCTGACCGGCGTTGAAATTCTGGTTATCGACGAAGCAGACCGTATGCTGGATATGGGTTTCATTCCTGATATCGAGCGTATCTGCAAGCTGATCCCTTTCACCCGTCAGACCCTGTTCTTCTCGGCAACCATGCCTGCGGAAATCACCAAGCTGACTGAGCAGTTCCTGCATTCACCGGCGCGCGTTGAGGTTGCCAAAGCATCAACAACTGCCAAAACTGTGACCCAGCGTCTGGTTAAATCGGCTAAGAAACCTTGGGATAAGCGTGCAGTGCTGCGTGATCTTATTCAGGCTGAAGGCGATGATCTGAAAAATGCGATCATTTTCTGCAACCGCAAAATGGATGTGTCAGAACTGTTCCGCTCGCTGGTAAAGCACGGCTTCAATGCCGGTGCGCTCCATGGCGATATGGATCAGCGCGCGCGCATGACCATGCTGAGCAATTTTAAAGACGGCAATCTTCAGCTTTTGGTGGCTTCCGATGTGGCTGCCCGTGGTCTGGATATTCCGGATGTCAGCCATGTGTTCAACTATGACATTCCGATCCATGCGGAAGATTATGTCCACCGCATCGGCCGTACCGGTCGTGCAGGCCGCTCGGGCAAGGCATTCTCGATCATCACCGGTGCAGATACCAAATATCTTGATGCCATCGAAAAAATGATCGGCGAAAAGATTGAATGGCTGGACGGTGATCTCTCCACTCTGCCTGCACAGGAAGAGACCGAAGAGACCGGTCGCCGCGGCCGCAACAACCGTGGTAAGAACGGCAAGAAATCCCGTGATAAAGATCACAAGGAAAAACAGGCACAGCCACGCGTTGCAGAAGAAAAAACTGCTGAAGCACCTCAGGCCGTGGCAGACATTTCCGCGCTCAATGCGCCGCAGCCTGTTCTGCCGGATAATGTCTCCATCGGCACTGCCGTTACAGCGGAACCGGTTCGCCCTGCTCCGCACAAAAACGGCCATGAAGATCGCCGCCAGAACCACAACCAGAATGGCCAGCAGAATAAACGTCATCGCCGTGATTTTGACGATGAACCGTCACCGCTGGGCTTCGGCGATGATATTCCGGCCTTCATGCTGATACCGATCAATATTTAAAAAAGAAAAACCCGCCGAATGGTGGGTTTTTTATTATCTGTAAGTCAGATTAAAAATCAGGCAGCGCGATGCGCAGCATCCAGTGCTTCCTGAGTAACCGGTGCCAGCTCAACGGATTCACCACAGCCACAGGCCGATGTCTGGTTCGGGTTATTGAAAACAAAACCTGTGCGCAGAGTTGTCACTTCAAAATCCATCTGCGTGCCGAGCAGAAACAACGCAGCTTCCGGTGCCACATAGACTTTTGCACCTTCATGCTCGATGAGGTCATCACCGGCTTTGGCTTCTTCAGCCAGCGCAATCGTATATTCCATACCGGCGCAGCCGCCCTTTTTCACTCCCACGCGGATACCCAGAGCATCCTCATGAGAGGCCTGAATTTCGCGCACGCGTTCCGCTGCTGCGTCGGTCAGGGTCATGATGGAAAAACGTCCCATAAAATTTCTCACTTGTATCTGTTACATGGTTCAAGGCCATGTAGTTTCAACTTGCGAGGCCAACCTGAAATCCTGCACTAAGCCCCGATTGTCCAGTTTACCTCTGATACTCTATCTAGTCTCACACAGTCCTGACTGCAAGTAAAGCAACGCTCTGATCCTGCATTTAACGCAAGATTTTCTGTTCTTTACAGCGCATAAGAATAAAATGAATAATTCGCAAAACGCGTAAAATTGCCATGATCTGTTTGCAGTCTTTTGCGAATAAAAGAGCATCTCAGGTTCTTTGCCTCAGCTAAGCGGAGATTTTAATGGGTATTCAGCAGAGCCGTCATAACCCCGCATCGCATCGTCCCGTTGCATTGGCCATCACACAGGGTCGCGCTCAGCAACAGCGCCTTACTATCATGCGGTTGCTTGGAACCACGATTATCGGTGCAGCTTTGCTGACCGGCAGTGCGATTCATGCCAAGGCGGCAGGAACAGCTGAAACCAAAGACAAGCCTGCAGCACAGCAAAAGGTAAAGCCCGATGCTCTGAAAAAGGCCGGTGAAGCAGCAGCTAAAGATTCTGAGGAAGAAAAAGCCAAGGTAGAGAAAGCGAAAGCGGAGAAAACTGAAGCTGAAAAGCCGAAAGAAGATGCTGTGCCTGCAGATAAGCCGGACGCTAAAAAATCCACAGAAGCCACAGACAAGCCCGATGCTCCGGCACCTGAAGCCACAAAAGAAGTGGCTGAGGGTTTGGTTCTGCCCGATTATGTGGATGACCGCAGCACACCGCAGAAATTGCTGGAATCCTATTACAATGCCATTAACCGCAAAGAATATGTGCGTGCCTACAGCTATTATGCTGAAGGCCAGCAAGGCGATGATTTTGAGAAATATGCCAAGGGCTATGCCGGTACAGAATCTGTCAGCATTAAACTCGGCAGCAGCGAACCTGATCCGGGTGCCGGTCAGATCTATTGGTCTGTGCCGATTGCTATCGAATCCAAACTCGCTGAAGGTAAGTCGCAGGTTTATACCGGTTGCTACACGATCAGCATGAGCAATCCTGCCATGCAGGCAGTGCCGCCATTCAAACCAATGGCAATCATGGCAGGCACGCTGTCAAAATCACCGCTGCCGCTTGAAAAAAGCGTGCCGGAAGAATGTGGTGCTCCGTAACTCCTCTGTCGATCACCTGTAGGAAAGCCTGTCATCACTGACAGGCTTTTTGTTTTATGGCTTACGCGGATGAATGAGCTGTGTACTGACACCAATCCGGTTCCACAAATTAATCATGCCAATAGCCACAATCAGCTTGGCAATCTCTTCTTCGGAGAACAGTGCCTTCACACGCTCATAAAGAGCATCCGGCACGCCAAGTTCTGCAACTCGCGTGAGATGTTCGGTCCATTCCAGCACAGCACGGTCACGCGCATCAAAGCACGGCGATTCACGCCATGCGCTTGTCATATATAAAGTCTGCATATCCATACCGTCTTTATGAGCATCACGGACATGAATATCCGTACAATAGGAGCAGCCGTTAATCTGTGAAGCGCGGATTTTCACCAGATGCAGCAGACGCTTATCCAACCCCGCTGCATCAACGGCTGCGTCCAGCACCTTAATCGACCGATAAAGCTCTGGTGTAATTTTCGCGATATTCATTCTGCTTTGCATAGGTTTTGTCCGAAATAAAAGTTTGCCCGAGAATCATCGATATATTATATCGACGATAGGAAATTAACAAATCTCAAGGTTGTGATATGCGCAAAATGAGCGACGGTGTTGAGGCGGCATTGCATTGCGCACTCGTATTGTCAGGACTACCGGAGAATAAGGTTCTGGCTGGGAAACATCTGGCGGAGCTGCACGGCGTATCTGAGAGCTATCTGCTGAAGCACCTGCGTGCCCTCACCGCTGCTGATGTGATTATAGCTATTCCGGGGCCGCGTGGTGGCTACCGGCTCGCACATATTCCGCAACAGATTACATTGCTCGATATTGTGGAAGCGATTGACGGCAAAGAACCGGCTTTTATTTGCAGGGAAATCCGCCGCCGCGCACCGGGAAAATCGCAAGATTCCTGCAACTATAAGAGAGATTGTTTCATCAAATCGCGGATGCTGGCCGCTGAACAGCTCTGGCGCGATGCTTTACGCAGCCAGACTATTGCCGATCTCATGCAGGACGGCGAGCAGCAGATCAGCCCTTCCAGCAAGTTACTCGTATCCGATTATCTTAGCTTACATGCCCGCTAAATAAAAAACGCTGCGTTTCCGCAGCGTTTAAAATCAGTACCAGCCCACAGCAACCTGAGCTTCTTCGGACATACGGTCCGGTGTCCATGGCGGATCAAAGGTCATGGTCACTTCCACATGGGAAACGCCCTCAACCGCGCCAACGGCATTTTCCACCCAACCCGGCATTTCACCGGCAACAGGGCAACCAGGCGCAGTCAATGTCATATCGATTTTGACGGTACGGTCATCTTCAATATCAACTTTATAGATCAGGCCGAGCTCATAAATATCTGCCGGAATTTCCGGATCATAGACAGTTTTCAGCGCGCCGATAATATCATCGGTCAGGCGCAGCAATTCTTCTTCCGGAATTGCGGAAGCGGAAAACACTTTTGAAGCACTGTTTTCTTCATCTGCTGCGATCACATCTGCGACCGGCACTTGCTGTTTAGTATCCATATTCATCATCCAAAAAACTGTCTTGCTTTTTCAAGCGCTGCAACCAGAGCATCCACTTCCGCGCGGGTATTATACATAGCGAAGGAAGCACGGCAGGTTGATGTTACTCCAAAGCGCTGCAGCAATGGCTGAGCACAATGGGTGCCTGCCCGCACTGCAATTCCTGCACGGTCAATCAGAGTTGAAACATCATGGGCATGAATACCCTGCATCTCAAACGCAATGATCGCGCCTTTATCCGGTGCATTGCCGACAATACGCAGTGAGTTAATTTTCGCCAAAGACTCATGCGCATAGAGACGCAGATCAGCCTCATGGGCAGCAATAGCCTCACGACCTATGCTCTCTATATAGTCAAGCGCTGCGCCCAATCCAATAGCCTGCACAATCGGCGGGGTTCCGGCCTCAAAACGATGCGGCGGATGATTATAGGTAACATTATCGACGGTTACCTCTTCAATCATTTCACCACCACCCATAAACGGGCGCATCTGTTCCAGCATTTCCATACGGCCATACAGCACGCCGATACCGGACGGACCATAGAGTTTATGGCCGGTCATAATATACCAGTCACAACCGAGATCACGCACATCCACCGGCATATGCACAGCAGCCTGCGAACCATCCACCAGCACCGGAATGCCGCGCGCATGAGCAAGTTCGACGATCTTTTTAATCGGCAGAACCGTACCCGTCACATTGGACATATGGGTCAGCGCAATCAGTTTGGTTTTCGGGGTAATGCATTTCTCGAATTCATCAAGGTGGAACACACCTTCATCATCCACCGGCGCGAATACCAGTTTGGCACCCTGACGCTCGCGGATGAAATGCCAAGGCACGATATTGGAATGATGCTCAAGAATAGTGAGCAGGATTTCATCGCCCTCACCGATTTTTGGCATGCCATAACCATAGGCAACCGTGTTGATCGCCTCAGTCGCCGATTTGGTAAAGATAATCTCGTCTACAGAACCGGCATTGAGAAAGTTGCGCACTTTTTCACGTGCACGCTCATAGGCATCGGTCGTCGCATTAGAGAGGTAATGCAGGCCGCGATGCACATTGGCATATTCATTGGAATAGGCATTCGTCACCGCATCAATAACCGCCTGCGGCTTCTGTGCCGAGGCACCATTATCGAGATAGATCAGCGGCTTGCCATAGACTTCACGCGACAGGATCGGGAAATCACGACGGATTGCTTCAACATCATAATTTTGCAGTACAGACGATAATTGATTCATAATCGTACTCCTGAGCACTTTGTGCTCAAAAAAGCAGGCAAGAGCACTAGGTGCTCACAAAAATCAATAAGGCAACATGTGCTCTATATCAGGGAAGAAGAGCGGGAAATTTCCCGCTCTTTTTACATCATCAAGCGTGCTTTTCGAGCCAGCTCTGCAAAATATCTTCAAGCTTTTCAACGAGGATTTCGTTTTCCAGCTCTTCGATAACTTCTGCGATAAAGGCTTTGACCAGCAGACCACGGGCTGCATTTTCAGGCACACCGCGCGCCATCAGATAGAAAAGGTGATCCTTTTCAATCTCACGCACAGTCGCACCGTGACCGCAGGCCACGTCATCAGCAAAGATTTCCAGCTCAGGCTTGGCCGCAAATTCCGCGTCATCTGACAACAGCAATGTGTTACAGGCCATTTTCGCGTCAGTCTTCTGAGCGATCTGCGCAACGCGGATCATGCCCTGAAAAATACCGCGCGCTTTGTCTGTCACCACATTGCGCACAACCTCGGTCGAGGTGGTGTTTTCAACGAGATGACCAACATTCATGGTCACGTCAGTCACTGTTTCGCCGCCAAGCAGGTTGAGCGTACGCAGCTGGAAGTCAGAGCCTTCGCCCTTTACATCCACATTGATTTCCTGACGCACCAGCTTGCCGCCGGCATTCATCACGAACAGGATCAGCTTGGAATTCTCACCAATTGTCACATTGATCTGCGACAACTGCGTGGAGAGATCCGTATGCTCACGCACGATAACCCAGACGATCTCTGAATTATCAGCAATGGTCACATGACCGATACTGGTTGCGAAAGTTTCTGCTTCACCGCCGATCTGGCGCTCGATAAATGTCGCTTTGACATTCGAGCCGATCTTAACCGGAAAACGCACATGGGACTGGCCGGAAGGCTGCAAATTCTGCAGCTCAACAGCCTGTTCCAGCTCGGTACCGTCAGCAACGGACAGGCCCCAGCCATCGCTGGCATAGGCTGCGTTGATCTGGCCGATCGCATCATCGTCACCACGGGTTTTCAGAGTATGGGCAGCAATGCCCTGTCCCAGAATATCGCGGATCGCTTCAACGCGTACGCCTTCGATCTGCACAGGCTTCTGCGCAACACCATTGGCAACGGTCAGCACGGCAGAACCGTCGAGCAGCGGCGCAACAGATTTATGGCTCACATTCGCATCGAACGGCGCAACCGAGCGCAGCAATGTGCGCAGATCTGTATAGTGCCAGCTTTCAATACGACGGCCAGGCAGACCGTTGACTTTCAAAGCTTCCAGTGCGTTATCGCGGGCGCTTACGACTTCCGTATCACCCGGCAGATCACCGACGCGGACAGCGAATGCATCAATCAATGCACTCTCAGCCGGCGTTCTGACCTTCTGAAGATGGACGTTCATATTCATCCCTCTCTTTAAGCAGCTGCGCCGATGATTTCAGCGTATCCGTTTTCTTCCAGATGCAGAGCGAGGCTCTTATCGCCGGATTTGATAACCTGTCCTTTGTAAAGAACATGCACACTGTCCGGTACAATATATTCAAGCAGACGCTGATAGTGGGTGATCACGATCACAGCACGGTCAGGCGAACGCAGAGCATTCACACCATCGGAAACGATCTTCAGCGCATCAATGTCCAGACCGGAGTCGGTTTCGTCGAGAACGCAGAGTGATGGTTCCAGAAGCTGCATCTGCAGAATTTCCGCACGTTTCTTCTCACCGCCGGAGAAACCGACATTGAGCGGACGCTTCAGCATAGCCATATCCATGTTCAGGCCGCCGGCAGCTTCCTTAACGCGACGCAGCAGTTCAGGAATTTTCAGCTCTTCTTCACCGCGTGCCTTACGCTGCGCATTCATCGCAACTTTCAGGAATTCCATTGTGGCAACGCCTGGAATTTCCAGCGGATACTGGAATGCAAGGAAGATGCCCTTGGCTGCACGTTCCGCAGGATCGAGTTCCAGAATGCTTTCGCCGTTATACAGAATATCACCGGAGGTAACTTCGTAGTCCGAACGACCGGCCAGAATGTAAGACAGCGTGGATTTACCCGAACCGTTCGGACCCATGATCGCAGCCACTTCACCGGCTTTAACAGTGAGGTTCAGACCACGGATGATCTCTGTATCCGTGTCAGCGATTTTGGCGTGCAGATTAATGATCTCTAACATGAGTGTAACCTTTTATACCGGATCTCTCAGGATCCGAAAATATCAATGAATGTTAGTTAAAGGGGCGAAGTCTCACTCCGCCATCCCTGTTTAACCAACCGAACCTTCGAGCGAGATACCGATAAGCTTCTGAGCTTCCACGGCAAATTCCATCGGCAGTTCCTGAATAACTTCCTTAACGAAGCCGTTCACGATCAGAGCAATCGCCTCTTCTTCCGGAATACCGCGCTGCATCACATAGAACAGCTGGTCTTCAGAGATTTTCGAGGTTGTTGCTTCATGCTCGAACTGCGCAGTCGAGTTTTTCGCTTCGATATAAGGCACAGTATGCGCACCGCAATCATTGCCGATCAGCAATGAGTCACACTGGGTGAAGTTACGGGCATTGGTGGCTTTACGATGGGCAGAAACCTGACCGCGATAGGTATTGTTGGAATTACCTGCCGAAATACCCTTGGAGATGATGCGGCTCGATGTGTTCTTACCGAGATGGATCATCTTGGTACCGCTGTCGATCTGCTGATAACCGTTGGATACCGCAATCGAGTAGAACTCACCGCGTGAATCATCACCGCGCAGAATACAGGACGGGTATTTCCATGTGACCGCAGAGCCGGTTTCGACCTGTGTCCATGAAATCTTCGAACGGTCGCCACGGCAATCGCCGCGCTTGGTCACGAAGTTATAGATACCGCCCTTGCCTTCCTTATCGCCCGGATACCAGTTCTGGACTGTGGAATATTTGATTTCGGCATCATCAAGCGCGATCAGCTCAACAACAGCTGCATGGAGCTGGTTTTCATCACGCTGCGGTGCTGTACAGCCTTCCAGATAGGACACGTAAGCGCCCTCTTCGGCAATAATCAGCGTACGCTCGAACTGGCCGGTGTCTTTTTCGTTGATACGGAAATAGGTCGACAGTTCCATCGGGCAACGAACGCCTTTTGGTACATAGACGAATGATCCGTCCGTAAAGACAGCGGAGTTGAGTGTGGCGTAATAATTGTCCGAAACCGGCACAACAGAAGCCAGATATTTCTTCACCAGATCCGGATGCTCACGAATAGCTTCCGAAATCGAGCAGAAAATCACACCGGCTTTGGCAAGCTCAGCCTTAAAAGTGGTGACAACGGAAACACTGTCAAACACCGCATCAACAGCCACGCGGCCTGATGCATAGACATTGTCTGCCGGATTGCCGTCAATCTCGCTCGGTTCACCCTGTTTGCGCACACCGGCCAGAATTTCCTGCTCGCGCAGCGGAATTCCGAGCTTTTCATAGGTACGCAGCAGTTCCGGATCAACTTCATCCAGAGACTTAGGGCCGGTCTGATTTTTAGGAGCCGCATAATAGCGGATATCCTGAAAATCAATTTCCGGATAATCAACACGCGCCCATTTCGGCTCTTCCATAGTGAGCCAGCGGCGGTAAGCATCCAGACGCCATTCCAGCATCCATTCCGGCTCTTCTTTTTTAGCAGAAATGAAACGGATAATATCTTCGTTCAGCCCCTTAGGAGCCTTATCCATTTCGATGGTTGTTTCAAAACCATATTTGTACTGGTCCACGTCAAGCGTGGCGACCTGATCGATCGTTTCCTGCACTGCAGGCATCGCCGTTCTCCATCCTTGTCAGGGTCAAGGCCCGACAGTTAAAAACGTTATGGCAGCAATCATGTTGCTGTCATAAACATATAGTGCGCATTGGGGCGCTATAAAAGTCTGATTGCTGGCCATGTTAAAAACAGGCACTACTCCAGACTTCGAACTCCGGCCGGTTTTGCATCACATTACTGTGCGTAAAACCACAATGGCCATTCAGAAATACCTGCCCTTTCAGGCGGCATTGTTTTCCGATTCGCTCAAAAGCGGTGCCTGAACCGGACTGCGAGTCTGATCCCGTCTGGCTACCAGTCTTTCGAAAATCGTCAGAAATGCTTCCGCGTCCTGCATTGTCGCCGACTTTTCTGTCGAGACGCGCAATGCACCGCATTCATCCTCATAGCCCATCGCCGCCAGCACATGGCTTGCGCCAACCTTGCCGGAAGAACAGGCCGAACCGGCAGAAAGTGCAATACCGCCCAGATCAAAGGCGATCTGCATGGTCTCGGCCTTCATGCCGGGCAAAGAAATAAAACTCGTATTCGGCAGGCGCGGCACAGCATCACCATGCACCAGCACATCACCGGCCAGCTTGCGCACACCGTTCTCGATTACCGTACGGATTGCATCCGACCAGCGCGGCAGATTGCTGCCCTCTTGCTGCGCTGCCAAAGCTTCGCGTGCAGCTGCACCAAAACCGGCGATCAGCGGCAAGGCTTCAGTACCGGCACGATGCCCTTTCTCCTGTCCGCCACCGCGTACCAGCGCAGACGGCATAACCAGATCAGAGATAGCTACCACAGCACCAACACCTTTAGGGCCGCCGATTTTGTGGGAAGAGAGAATGAGATAGTCCGCAGAAGCAATATCAAGCGCGATGCGCCCTGCAGCCTGCACGGCATCCACAATGAAGAAACCACCGGCAGCTTTTACCAGCGCACCGATTTTCGCTACCGGCTGAATAACACCGGTTTCATTATTCGCCCATTGGATTGCCACCAGCGGCAGGCCTTTGGATTTATCATGCGCTTTTAACGCCTGTTCCAGCACATCAAGATCAACAATGCCCTGATGATCAACCGGCAGCACAGTCATGTTTTCCGCAGCGAAACGCCCGCCGGACAACATGCACGGATGCTCAGTGGCCGAAACATAAAGATGCGACAGGCGCAGTTCCGAGCGCCCCATCTTATAAAGCGGAGTCAGCAATGTGTTTGCTGCTTCGGTTGCACCGGAGGTGAAAAACACATGATCCGGCTTCGCACCGCAAAGGGCGGCCACGTCACGTCGTGCTGATTCAACCAGCGCACGCGCTGCACGGCCTTCCTGATGCACAGAAGACGGATTACCTGTCACATTCAATGCCGCGGCCACAGCCTCGCGCGCGGCTTCACTCAGCGGCGCACTGGCATTATAATCGAAATAGATACGCGGCTTTGGCATTGCAGACTCTTTCGCGAAGCACCATATTTGCGTTAAACGCGCAATTATCTTGAAATTTCAAACCAGAGCAGACTATTAAGCTGCATGAGTGTTTTTTTACACCCTCCAGTTTTGAAAGATTCTAAAGTCGGTTGTAAGATTTATGAGCGAAACAGTCAAGGATTTGCTCAGAATTTAAGCCGTAAAGTCATGATTGGTAACAATCAGGCTTATAAATAACAAATACGACACTTGTGTTGCGAACCAGCCATTTGGTCACGCAACCCGGCGGTTATAGCGGAGTACATATGCCAGAAGTCATCTTTAATGGTCCTGCGGGTCGCCTTGAAGGGCGTTATCAGCCTTCAAGCGAGAAGAATGCACCAATCGCCATCATCCTGCACCCGCATCCGCAATTCGGCGGCACCATGAATAACAAGATCGTTTATGATCTGTTTTACATGTTCCAGAGCCGCAATTTCACGACTCTGCGGTTTAACTTCCGCGGAATCGGACGTAGTCAGGGTGAGTTTGATCACGGCGCGGGTGAATTGTCCGATGCGGCAAGCGCACTGGATTGGGTGCAGTCGCTGCATCCTGATTCCAAAACCTGCTGGGTTGCCGGTTATTCTTTCGGTGCGTGGATTGGTATGCAGTTGCTGATGCGCCGTCCGGAAATCGAAGGTTTCATGTCGATTGCGCCGCAGCCGAACACTTATGATTTCTCGTTCCTCGCACCTTGCCCTTCATCGGGCCTGATCATTCATGGCGATCAGGACAAGGTTGCACCACCTAAAGATGTGCAGGTTCTGGTTGACAAGCTGAAAACCCAGAAGGGTATCACCATCACGCAGAACACTATGGCCGGTGCCAATCACTTCTTTTCCGGCATGGGTGATGAGCTGATTGCGGAATGTTCAGAATATCTGGATCGCCGCCTGATGGGTGAGCTGACAGAAGTCCGCCAGAAGCGCTTGCGCTAATCGACAAAAGCAAAAGACCGGCTAATCGCCGGTCTTTTTTATTTATGCCCTTACCAACACACCGCCACTCACCGGCTTGTCGCAACCGGTTGTTGAGGGATAAGTCAGCGGCAAGCCTTTCAAACTACGCACAGCCAGATAGCCCCAAGCCTCGGCTTCCATGGAATCACCGTCCAGCCCTGCTGTATCAGCATCAAGCACAACTGCACCTTCAGCTTGCACCAAGGCAGAGAGTTCAGCCATAATTGCCGCGTTCTTACGTCCGCCGCCACTCACAACATAACTGCGAGGCTTCTGCGGCAGATGGGACGCTGATTGCAGGATCGAAGCCGCCGCGACATAGGCCAATGTACGGGCACCATCCTCAACCGATACAACACCGATTGAAGGCACAGCAAAGTCCCCGCGATCCAGTGAGCGGCGCTGATTACCGGTGAAAAATGCATTGCCCAGATAATGCGCGGCCAACTCGGTATTTACAGCACCACTCAATGCCAGTGCACCACCGGCATCAAAACTGCCCTGCCCGTGCAGTTCCACCCACTGGTCGATCAGCATATTGCCGGGACCACTGTCAAAAGCTGCCAGCCGCCCTGTCTCATCGACATAGGTCAGATTGGAAATCCCACCAATATTGACGAAGACAACCGGCATATCCAGCTGCTGCTCCAGATTATATGCTAAGGCCGCATGATAAGCGGGGATCAGCGGCGCGCCCTGCCCGCAATGGCGCATATCCTCAGCGCGCATATCATAAACCACATCAATACCGGCTTCCTGTGCCAGCAATGCGCCGTCACCGATCTGCACGGTCAGCGCATCATCAGGGCGATGCAGCACTGTCTGCCCGTGAAAGCCGATGACATCAACATCATCCGCATTCAGACCATTGGCAAACAGAAAATCCTGCACCGCCACCGCATGCAGCAATGTCAGATCATGCTCAAGTTTTTCAAGAATACCAATTCGCTCATCACGCTGCGTGATGCTTCGGGCATCGACAAGCCCCTGTTTCAAACGGGCACGAAACGCATCGGAATAATTCATGCTACCCGCAGCAATGCGCTCAACCACCTGCTCACCGTCTGTTTTGATCAGCGCCAGATCAATGCCATCCATAGAGGTGCCGCTCATCAATCCGAGTGCGCGATAGAGTGCAGTCATCTTTGTCTTTCCGCTTTCAATATTTCCGGTTTTGTACAGTTGGCAGGTACAAGCAGGTTACATAAACCACACAAACGGCACAAAACGACAGCAATTTGCGATAAAATCGCCTTTTACGATGTCACACCTTTATTGTGATTTGCCCTGCAATAATGTTAAACGCTGGATTGTGTCAGTCACCGGAATAATATTCACGGCCTGCTCTCTGGGGTCTTCCCATATCACAATCCTTTGTCAGACAGGAAAAATCAATGTCCGGCTTTAAGTCCGATTTTCTACGCACACTTTCCGAACGTGGCTTTATTCATCAGGTCTCCGATGAATCAGGTCTGGATGAACTCTTCACCAAGGAAACTGTGACTGCGTATATTGGCTTCGACCCGACAGCATCCAGTCTGCATGCGGGCGGCCTCATTCAGATCATGATGCTGCACTGGATGCAGAAAACCGGTCATCGTCCGGTTGCGCTGATGGGCGGCGGCACCGGTATGGTCGGTGATCCGTCATTTAAAGAAGAAGCCCGCAAGCTGATGACGGTTGAAACCATTGCCGACAATATTGCCGGTATCAAAAAGGTTTTCACCAATTACCTCACTTTCGGCGAAGGCAAAACCGACGCGCTGATGGTCAATAATGCCGACTGGCTGGCAGGTCTCAACTATCTTGAGTTCCTGCGTGATGTCGGCCGTCATTTCTCCGTCAACCGCATGCTGTCCTTTGACTCGGTTAAAACCCGCCTTGATCGTGAACAGTCACTGTCCTTCCTTGAATTCAACTACATGATCCTTCAGGCTTATGACTTTGTTGAACTCAGCAAGCGCTACGATATGCGCCTGCAGATGGGCGGCTCCGACCAATGGGGCAATATCATTAATGGTATTGATCTCGGTCACCGCATGGGTACACCGCAGCTCTACGCGCTGACTTCGCCGCTGCTGACCACCTCTTCCGGTGCGAAAATGGGCAAGTCGCTCAATGGCGCTGTCTGGCTCAATGCTGACATGCTGAGCGCTTACGACTTCTGGCAGTACTGGCGTAATACTGAAGATGCCGACGTAGAACGCTTCCTCAAGCTCTACACCACCATGCCTATGGATGAGATTGCGCGTCTGGCAGCACTTGGCGGCTCGGAAATCAACGAAACCAAGAAGATTCTGGCCACCGAAATCACTGCAATGCTCCACGGCCGTGAAGCTGCGGAACAGGCTGCGGAAACTGCACGTAAAACTTTTGAAGAAGGTGCAATTTCTGACAACCTGCCAAGCCTGAGCATTGCCAAAGACGAACTGGTTGCCGGTCTCGGTATTCAGGCTCTGCTGGTTAAAGCTGGCCTAGCATCATCTAACGGTGAAGCACGCCGTCATATTCAGGGCGGTGCTGTGCGTATCAATGATGTGGCTGTTCAGGATGAACGCGCTGGTATCACTGCCGGTGACGTAACCGAAGACGGTATCATCAAGCTGTCGCTGGGTAAGAAAAAGCACATTCTGGTTCGTCCGGAATAAGCAGTTCTCATCACGAGAAATCAAAAAAGCGCGGAGTAATCCGCGCTTTTTTATTATCAAATTTCAAAACCCGATTAGAATTCGAAGATTGAGCGGAAAATCCCCGGCGCAATCGCAGAAATCGGATTGACGATAATATTCGGCTGCTTGGCATTGCCTGCCAGCTTATAGGTAATCCCGATCAGACCACGATCGCGGCCATTGCCGAGAATTGCGCCCAGCACCGGCACTTCACCAAATAAACGGTTCAGACCATAGGCAGGCATGAATGTGCCGGTAACCGCCATATTGCCGTTTCGGTCGTAGAGAATGCCCTGAAAAGTCGCACCGATCAGCGGGCCGCGAACAACACCGTTCTTCAGAGTCAGATAACCGGAGCCCTTTTCAATCTGCGAATAGCCGCGTTCAAAGTCGACCCGCGTCACATCAATATTACCGCGCACGGCCTGATTGAGGCTCTTGCCGCCATTGGAACTGGTAGAAACCAGCTTATCCAGACGCGGCTCATTAATGACCGAGAAATCACGAGCATCAATAGCGCCATAAAGGGGCCCCGTGCCCTGCGAGGTCAGATTAACGGTAATTCTGCCACCGCGCATCTTGTCGTAAAAATCAAAGAAGCGCAGCACCGCTCCGGCATTAGCCGAGCTCAGCGCCACAGAACTGGCACCTTTCTGATTGCTGGATGTCGCGCTGACCTGTGCGCCATTTCCTGTCACCGCATTCAGTGACACGCCGGAGACTTTCGCCCCTGCTGTTTCATAAGACACGGTGACATTGCGCAGGCTCTCATCATAGAACCCTTTCACATCATCAATCTGTGCATTGACGACAATGCGCGGCATCACCCCGTTTTTGCTTTGACCGGCTTTCTTTTCATCCGTATTGCCTGAAACCGCCTGCTGGATCAGCGCCCGCGCATCAAAAGCCGTACCACGAACATCCGCACGGAAGCCATTACCGGATTTGCGCACTTCAAGGCTGAGATCATCATTGCGCGTCAGATTGAGCTTGCGGATATTTGCACTCTGCAATTCATTATTTTCAAGCGTCAGATCACCGCTGACATGAAAACCGGTGCCGTCAAAGACAAAGTTACGAACCAGTACCGGCCCTTTGCCTTCCTTCGGCAGCTTCATATCCATTGTCAGCTTCGCAGGAATGCCTGTACCTTTTTTCCAGCCGAGCCATGGCAGATTGACCTGTGTTTTTCCGAGATCAGCGGAGATTTTGCGCATCTCGCCCTGTTCCTCGCCCAGATCCAGCGTCAGCGGGCCTTTAAAAATATCATTCAGCCCCGGATAATAAGTCTCACGCGTTTTATCATCCAGCTCCAGCCGGATATTTTGCTGACGCTTGATATTTGTATCCGCCAACGGCTCAACCAGTGCCAGCTTGGCCGGAATATTATTCAGCCGTGCAGTCGCATCGATTTTAGCCACATCATCATTGACGCTCAGATTGCCTTTGGCCTGCGTCACATTCTGACCGTTAAACGGTTTCTTCAAAGTCACATCGCTGAAAGCCAGATCAGCCTGCCATTTCAGACTATCCTTTGGTGCATCCTTGGTAACCGAAAACGCCACTTTTACTTTCGCATTCACATTGCCGCTGAGATCTTCAGCGCTGAAAGGCAGTTTGCGCAAGGCATTGATCGGCTTATAGCCAACAAGCTCTGTGATCGCCGGTGCCTCACCGCTGAGATCCAGATCAAGATCCGCAATCACC
Organism: Pseudochrobactrum lubricantis; assembly: GCF_041929865.1. Classification (NCBI taxonomy): domain Bacteria; kingdom Pseudomonadati; phylum Pseudomonadota; class Alphaproteobacteria; order Hyphomicrobiales; family Brucellaceae; genus Pseudochrobactrum; species Pseudochrobactrum lubricantis. The sequence goes on along the minus strand of NZ_JBHEEE010000002.1, from coordinate 549,484 downwards.
GGACGCTGACGTCCCCAAGGCACAAATAATGTTCCGCCATCCACATTGATCTGACGATTAACCGGTGTAAAGGCCGTGCCTTTTTCAAGCTTGATGGTTGTATGCGCACCGCGCACCGCAATCGTGCCTGTTGCATCACGCACCGGCGGTATCTCACCGATCACGTCAAAACGTGTGCCTTCAACCCTGAAATCAGCCTTGATATCGGATTCCGTCAAATCCGGCGGCAGTCCCGGTCCGTTGAAGTGACCGGCAGGCAGTGCAATATCAATCCGGCCTTCGGTCATATGACCGCCGAACAGATTTTTCAGCACCCAGTCGCGCGCGCCGTCAGCCACATTGAGCGGCCAGAGCTGCTTGGCCTGTGCCACCGGCATACCCGGTATGCGCAGCATAAAAATCATCGCCGGAGAGCCATAACCAAAGATCATGCGCCCCTGCCCGTAAAGCTCACCGGAATCTGTTTTGACATTCAGATCATTGAAGTCAACGCGGCTGGCATTCTGCATCAGACGACCGGCAATCTTCACGCCGAATGGCAAAGGCGCTTCGGCAGAATTTTCCGGCGCACTGACGGCTTTTCTGGATACAAGCTCAAAACGGTAAGCCGGTTTCTCCGCAATATCGGTTTCCGTTTGCGCGATCGCAGATCGTGCACTCTTCAAAACAGGCAGAGTGTCTGTTTGCTGCCCTGCAGCTGACATTTCACCACTCGCAATACGCGCTGCCTGTTCGCGGATTTTTTGCGCGGCCGTTTCCGTTTCAGCAACCGGCTCTACCCCGAATGCACCTTCAAGCACCGTGGACAAGCCGCCAAGATTGAGATCAAGCGCCTTAATCTCAAGCTTTTCACCCCCGGCGATATGCTCAAAAGACAGTGCCATATTGCCTTTGATGCCGCGCTCACGCCCCATATCCACGACAGCATCATCAAGCGTCAGCTTGCCGGAGAGGGTTTCCTTTTGCACCTCAGTAGAGGCCTGTCCGGTTAAAGCCAGTGATGCCGTGCTGTTCACATGAAAATAAGCCGGATTTGGCCGGTCATTGCCCATTTGCGGCATGACCTCTTCCGGCGAGCCAAGACTGACCGGAATATTATCCAGCGTTAGAGAGAAGTTAGAAGCATGTGCGGGATCATCGGAACGGATCATTTCCGCCTGCAATGCCGTGCTTTTGCCCTGCCAGACAAATTCGGCATCCAGCGTAACTTTCTGCCCGTTCTGCCTGACCTGCGCATTACGGATCAGGATTTCCTGATCTTTCTCCATCGCGCGAAAAGCAAATGTCACATCGTGCAATGCAATTGCTTTTGTGCCGCGCATATCCAGCAGTGCCAGTGTCTGATCGATACCGGCAAAGACTTCACGTGACAGCTGATCAAAATCGACCAGTCCCCTGTCATTAAACGGCAAACGGATAAAAGGCTTCGGCTTGGTTTCCCCCTCTTGCAGACGGATTAAAGCATCGCCGATTTCAATCTGGGCAACCTGAACAGAGCCGGTCAACAGCGGCAAAGGTGCCAGCCCCAGCCTGACAACGCCCAGCTTTTCTACGGACACATCCTGAATGCGGCTGTTCAGAGCAACATCACGCGCTTCAATTGCCAGATGTCTGTTACCGTCCAGCGAAACCTGCGCTTTGCTGATCGACACACCGGCATCAGGCCCTAAGATTTCCTGCAATCTTTGCTGTGCTTCATCGCGCAACATATCGCTGCTGATACCGGTACGCAGTACGAGAAAACCGATACCGGCCAAAACAATCAAAGCGAAACTGACAGAGATGAAAGCACGCCAGCACTTCGCAATAAAGCCTTTGCGCTTTCTGCGCGCGGCCTTGCGGGCCGCTCTGTTGTGTAAGCCGGTCTTATAATCAGGGCAGTCTTTCAGCACAGCTTTATTCTCAGGCCCCGCACCGGATGACGGATACTGATCAAGATGCTGTATGTCACGCTTGTTAAAGCGGATTTTTCTTGGTTTTTCTTTCAAAAACTTAAATCACTATCCGGATTGGCTGCACCTGAACTGCATAATTTTCAAAAGAAATTCTGTCATTTCTCATCAATATAAAACAGATCAGATTGCTGTCATTGATGAATCGTTATTTCAAAGCCCTGATTAACTGACAAAATTTCAGAAACAACACATGATTACAAGTCGCGGAAATAAATCAAATCACCTACCCCCGGGAAAATGACACCGGATGCTTTGAGTTTTTCTATTATCCGGCACAACATTAATCCTCGTGCAGAATCATTGTAGAACACATCCTCAACCATTCACATGAATAACAGGCAGAGCAGTATCGTGGATCAGATGAAACGTAACACGCTCAGTCCTTGCTCCCATAAGGATGAAGAAAGGCGCACTTATGACCAACCCGACAGATAATGTTGCCGCAATTGCTTTGCAGGCAGGTGATCCGGCTCCGGCATTTTCCCTGCCTAAAAACGGTGATGACATGCTCTCATCTGCCGCTCTTCAGGGCAAAGCCTATGTGCTGTATTTTTATCCGAAAGACGACACCAGCGGCTGCACCCGCGAGGCAATTGACTTCAGCGCATTGAAACCGGAATTTAATGCCATCAATGTCAGTATTATCGGCGTATCCCCTGACAGCGTACGCAAGCATGACAAATTTATCGATAAACATGATCTTACCATTGAGCTTCTTGCTGATGAAGAAAAAGCTCTGAGCAATGCTTATGGTGTATGGGTAGAAAAGAGCATGTATGGTCGCAAATATATGGGCATTGAGCGCTCCACCTTCCTGATCGGCAAAGACGGAAAAATCGCACAGGTCTGGCGCAAGGTAAAAGTTGCCGGTCATGCCGAGGCTGTGCTTGAAGCCGCCCGTAAACTCGGTTGAAGACCGAAAAAATCCGGCACGGAAACCCTTTATTAACTCTGTTACGGTGTATGATCTGCGCAACAGTCCAGAATAGTTTTACCCGTCCGCACAGTTTGTTATAGTTGCAGCATTTCCAGCAAAAGTGGGAACCGGTTTTGCGTTGGATAATGCGAAATAAAGATAAGACAGAGCGGTTCTACGCTTCAACTTTACTAGAACCGCTCTGCAAGTGATCCGCTCAGACGGTAATTGCAAGGCAGTAAAGGCAGCTCATTCTGCCATACAAAACCCGCAAATCTGTCTGAGATAATATCACAGAGCTGCTTTTCTTTGATGAAAAGCAGAACGAATAGCAGGCTTTACGGGATAAGACTATGTCAGTCACAGGTAAGATCATGACCCGTTATCTCTCACCACTCTCCGCATCGGTTGCGCGACTGCGTTTGCCGTCCCGCGCAGGCAATTTTCTGCTTGCCGGACTCATCGGCTATGGTGTGAGTGCAGGTGTGCTGATTGCCGGTGCTTTGGCTGCCTCTGTTCTACCGGCTCAGGCTCCGCTGCCTGACACATCCCTGACCATGCTGAAATCTGAGAAGAGTGTCGCCGCCCAGCCGATGCCGCCACTGCCGGATCAGATTTATGATGCCAGATTCCACGAAGGCGTGGTTGATCTGAACACCGCTGCCAGTTTTGCCGGAATTGATCCTTTCATCACCGGCCCGGTTCCGAAATAACCGATCATAAAAAAGCCGCCGGTAAGATCATCTCACCGGCGGCTTTTTTTCATTTAATCAACTCAGATCAGTCAATATCCTGTACATCGGCATCCTTGCCGTGTACGCGCTGCGCCAAAGCAGCTTCCATAAACTCATCCAGATCACCATCCAGAACATCGTCCGGACTTGTGCTTTCAACACCGGTGCGCAGGTCTTTGACCAGCTGATAAGGCTGCATGACATAAGAGCGGATCTGGTGTCCCCAGCCGATATCTGTCTTGGAAGAATTCACCTCATTGGCGGCTTCTTCACGCTTCTTCAGCTCTTCTTCATAAAGACGTGCGCGGAGCATCGACCAGGCCTGTTCACGGTTTTTATGCTGTGAACGCTGGGTCTGACACTGCACCACAATACCGGTGGCAATATGCGTAATACGAACCGCCGAATCTGTGGTGTTAACGTGCTGACCACCGGCACCGGAGGCGCGGTAAGTATCAATACGAACATCGGATTCCGATACTTCGACTTCAATATTGTCGTCGATCACCGGATAGACCCAGATACTGGCAAAGGATGTGTGGCGGCGGGCATTGGAGTCAAACGGCGAAATACGCACCAGACGATGCACGCCTGATTCCGTTTTCAACATACCGTAGCTATTATGGCCTTTCACGAGGATGGTTGCGGATTTAATACCCGCTTCTTCCCCTGCCTGAACTTCCAGAACTTCCACCTTACGGCCGTCGCGCTCACCCCAGCGCGAATACATGCGCAGCAGAATAGACGCCCAGTCCTGACTTTCCGTACCACCGGCACCGGCATGAACTTCCAGATAAGCATCATTGCCGTCAGCTTCACCGCTGAGCAGCATTTCAATCTGACGCTTGTCGAGTTCCGCCTTGATCTCGCGAATACCGTTTTCCGCATCGGTGATGATGGACTTGTCGCCCTCTTCTTCACCCATCGCGATCAGCTCGATATTGTCATCGAGCGAACGGGTCAGCGCCAGAATACTGTTAATGCTGTCATCCAGCTGCTGGCGTTCACGCATCAGCTTCTGTGCTTCCTGCGGGTCATTCCACAGGGTCGGATCTTCAGCACGGCTGTTCAGATATTCGAGTTTCTTCAGTGACTGATCCCAGTCAAAGATGCCTCCTCAGCAGGCTTATGGCCTGCTTGATTTCGTCAACCAAGTTCTCAATCTCAGCACGCATAGCTGCGGCTCCTTTGTCAGTCTTAATAATTTCGCAGTCAGCACATGGCCTTAATAAAAAAGCATACAGGCGCTACAAGCAGTTTCAGAAAAAGTGGAAACCGCCTCAGCGAGGAAAACAGTTCACAGGACTATTTTCTTATCTCGCTTCGATTCGTCCGAAACTGCGTTAATATAAAGATATAGAGCGGTTTTCCTGCTTAGGAAAAATAACCGCTCTATAAGTCTGTATGCTGATTGTGTTTAAGCCTGTCAATATTTCAGGCTCAGGGCAGGCTTAATAAAGACCGCCAGATCCGGAATTAATTGCCTTATTCGCCTGCGGCGATTGCGGCTGCACCGGTGAGCCTTCCTGGAAGCTGTCGGCACCGATCACAGAATAGCTGTCAGCTGGGCCTGTTCCCGGTTTAAAGGCTTCCATAATCACATCAGGGCCACCCGGCGTTGCACGCATACCGGTACGGCGGTTGATTGCAATCATGGTCATGCCTTCAGGCACACGGAAGTCCACTTTCGGCGCTCCCTGCATTGCCACGGTCATGAAATCCTTGAACACCGGCACAGCGAGGCCGGAACCTGTACCGCCGCGGCCGAGTGGTGCAGGCTGATCCATACCGAGATACAGACCGACAACCATATCCGGCGTGAAACCGACAAACCACGCATCTTTTTCGTCATTTGTCGTACCGGTTTTACCGGCAATCGGACGGTTCAGGCTCAGCAGCATACGCGCAGTACCGCGCTGAACAACACCTTCCATCATCGATGTGATCTGATAGGCAGTCATCGGGTCGAGCACCTGATCGCGCTCGTCAACCAGCTCAGGTTCTTCCTGATTGTTCCACTCTTCCGCATTGCAATTCTGGCACTGACGCATATCATGCTTGAAAATAGTCTTGCCGTAACGATCCTGCACGCGGTCAATCATTGAAGGCGTGATCGAACGTCCGCCATTGGCCATGATCGAATAGCCTGTGACCATGCGAAGCACAGTGGTTTCACCGGCACCAAGCGACATGGAAAGCACCGGCATCATCTTGTCATAAACACCGAAACGCTCTGCATATTCCGCAACGGTCTTCATGCCCATATCCTGTGCCAGACGCACGGTCATCAGGTTACGGGATTGTTCAATACCATAACGCAGGGTTGAAGGGCCGGAGAATTTGCCGGAATAGTTTTTCGGGCTCCAGACGCCGAGCGAACCGCCCTGATCGACAGAGATCGGGCCGTCAAGCACCACGGATGCCGGTGTGTAGCCATTATCCAGCGCTGCCGCATAAACAAACGGTTTGAAGGCCGAACCTGGCTGGCGATAGGCCTGCGTGGCGCGGTTGAATTCCGACTGCGCATAGGAGAAGCCGCCAACCATAGACAGCACGCGGCCGGTATGCGGATCCATAGCAACCAGCGCGCCGGAGATTTTCGGCACCTGACGCAGACGGTAAGCATCACTGCCCTCGCCTTTTTTCTCCACATAAATCACATCGCCGACCTCAAGCACACCTGCCGGTGATTTCGCTGTCGAGCGCTTGCCGCCGATATTCATGCGCATCGCCCATTTCATATCCGCAGCGGCAACGCGGCCGGTCGCACGTTCTTCACTGATCTTGCCGGACGGATCACGGGCCGGCTGCAATCCGATTTCCAGCGCATCCGGTGTGGCGTCCAGCACAACAGCCAGATGCCATTCCGGCACGTCGGTCAGACCGGCAACTTCACCCAGTTCCTGACCCCAGTCTGTACTCAGATTGAGATGTTTGACAGGGCCGCGATAGCCTTGCGCCTCATCATAACGGATGAAACCGTTATGCAATGTTTTACGCGCCATGACCTGCAATTGCGGATCAAGCGTTGTGCGCACGGAAAGCCCGCCTTCAAGCAGCGAAGCATTGCCGTAACGGGTTACAATCTGACGACGCACTTCTTCAGCAAAATATTCACTGGCAAACAGACGGCCATCCGCATTATGCGGCTTCACGCCCAGCGGTGTTTCTTTGGCTTCTTTTGCATCCTCAACAGAAATATAGCCGTTTTCCTGCATACGATCGATGACCCAGTTGCGGCGCTCAATCGCGCGCTGGGCATAACGATACGGATGATAATTGGCAGGGCCTTTGAGGAGTGCTGCAAGATAGGCAGATTCGCTGATGGTCAGTTCATTGACCGACTTGTCGAAATAGGTCAGCGCAGCACCGGCAATACCGTAAGCACCCATACCGAAGAACATTTCATTGAGATAAAGCTCAAGAATCTGGTCTTTGCTGAAAGTACGCTCCATACGCAGCGCAACAATCGCTTCCTTGATTTTACGGTCATAGGTCTGCTCGGAAGTGAGCAGCATATTTTTGGCAACCTGCTGCGTAATGGTCGACGCGCCCACCGGACGGCGGTCATTACCGGTCAGCTTATTGACAATATTGGTGGAGACCGCACGGGTAAGGCCGAGATAATCCAGCCCGTGATGCTGATAAAAGCTCTTGTCTTCCGCTGAAACAAAGGCTGCTTTCACTCGATCAGGAACCGCCTGAATCGGCAGGAACATGCGGCGTTCTTTGTAATATTCCGCCATCAGACTACCGTCTGCGGCATGCACGCGCGTTGTTACCGGCGGCTCATATTTGGCCAGCACTTCATAATCCGGCAAGTCCTTGCTTATGCTGCCGACATAGAAGGCAACGCCTCCCGCAACGATCAGCATCAGCACCGTTCCGATGCCGAAAAAATATCCGATGAGCCGTACCATATTTTATCCGGTGTCCGTTTCAGATTATCTGCTACATATCATTAACTTAGAGCATTTCACAGTCAAATTGGATCAATTTGACGACAGTGATAATGCGGCTACTAAAGAATCCAGAACGAATGCCGCGATCCAATTTGAACGTAATCCGCTCCGGTAAAAATTCACAGGCAATTTTAGCAGGCTTTGCAGCGTAAAATTGTTTTCAACCTGATGAACCCTTCCAAGCCATTCATCTCTGAGCCCTGACCTGAACCCTGATCCGGTGTTAAACCAGACCAACAGCGTGGTAGTGAACAGCAAATACGTCAAAGACAAGATGAATTTACTGTTTTTAACTCTTTATTCATTTCTGTGACGCTTTTGACGCAGCCCTCACAGATTTTACGGCTGCGCCTGAACATTGTTGCGCAGCGTATAATATTTATCCACTGCATGGGAAATACGCTCCACCGCACGTTTGCGCCATGAAGCATCTTTCAGCAGCTTCTCATCGTCCTTATTCGACAAATATCCGATTTCGACGAGAACCGAAGGAACATCCGGTGCACGCAACACCTGAAATCCGGCAAAACGATGAGGATTATTAATCAGATTAACCTTGCCCTGCAGAGATTTGACCAGCCCGTCAGCAAAATTCAGCGAAAAAGAATGCGTTTCACGCTGGGTCAGTTCCATGAGGATATCATGAACGACCGGTGCTTCTTCGCTGTAAATACCCGCACTGGCATCAGAATTATTCTCGCGTTCCGCCATAGCTCTGGCCACATCATCCGATGCCTTGTCAGACAATGTATAGACCGTTGCACCACGGATATCCTTATGGCGGATCGTATCGGCATGAAGCGAGATAAACAGATCCGCCTCATGCTGGCGCGCCAGACGCACCCGCTCCCCGAGCCGCAGGAAAGTATCATCCTCGCGGGTCATGAGAACATTGATATTCTTGTTCTTCATGAGTTCATCACGAAGCTCGCGCCCGAAAGCAAGCGTCACATTCTTTTCCAGCGTGCCGCTCACACTTTCCGCGCCGCTGTCGATGCCGCCATGTCCCGGATCAATCATCACAGTAAACTGGTGGCTTGAGCCAAGCGTATCGCTGATGGCAGGAGATGCCCCGCCAGTGTCCGCATTTAATGAGGCCGTAGTCACTTTCTGATCGGCAAGAGCCTGTGCAAATTCACGGTCAGAACTGGCGACAATATCGGCAACCATACGATAGCCGGACGAAGATTCGTTTTTTACAACTTCCAGCTTTTCAACTTTGAAAGGCCCTTTGGCATTGAGAATCAATCGCGACCGCGTCTGCGCAATCAGTCCGTAGCGCACCTCGGAAATCAGACCGCGCGGCGTCAGTGATTCCTTGTCAAAACCGAAACTGGTTTCCGGCAGATCGATCACAAGGCGATGCGGACGCTCCAGAAGATGCGTCTCTACATTCGGCTCATTGTCAAACATAACCACGATACGGCTGCGCAGATCATCACCGGCCATTTTGAAGGTCAGTGCAGAGAGTTCAGACTTAGCGCCCTGCGCTGCAAATGCAGAATTTATCGGTATTATTGCCACAAAAGCCGAAAGCAGCGCCTGCCGCCGCAAAAACTTGCGAAAAGCCGGTTTTAAAGAAAAAAGATTGGCTGTCAGAATTCGTAAAAACATCGTCTCGATCAAATTATTGCAAAGCTGAGATTCGTTCAGATCCTGCACATAGTTTGCAATCCCCTGCCCGCAAATCAGCATTTACGAACACCCGCCCGTGCTCGGGCATTATGATTGCCTTTGCGGCAGTTCGGTGACGTCTGAGCAGTTTCATTTCTCCTGTTTCAGAAAAACCACACTGCCTCACCCGCTTCTGTCGGATGCTGCAACCGCCCGTAACACAGATATGCTAGAGCTTTATCGTTAATGAAGCCTTTGCAAATTTCATCAAATCTGCCTCTGCATCAGGCTTTTATAATTACAAAATTTCAATGCCATTTCCCGTCATAACAGGCAACTGACAAAGCTGCGTGCACAAATCACGCATGAAATAAAGCCGGCTTAGATTCCGCCCGCCGTATCTTCACTTAAATCCCGTGTCAGCGACATCAGAAAATCATTCTAAAACATTGAGATAAATGTCGAAATTATAAAATTCATGCCTGATTAGTTTGAACGGAGTGTGACGCATTATTATATTCTGCTTGTCAGAGGGGCGATCAGGTCCTAAAAGCATTATCAGGTTACAGATCCGCCATCGGAATCATTCTCTGTCCAGCGTCCGGTTAACACCCGCGGACAGGCTCTTATCGTGGCAGATCAGCTCAGAACCTGACGTTACAACCGTCAGAAAACTGCAGAACGGCCGTTTGTGATAATTCTGATTTGAAAGATTATCCGGCGGCTCAGCGTAACTGAACAAGGATTCAGCACTGGCACGGTTCCCCCGGCCACTGCTCATAAAGACTGCGGACTATGTGAGAAATCATAATCGGCAATCTGTTATCTGCGGCATCACGCGTTGTAAGAAACGCAGTTTACAATGCCGTAACACTTTTGAATTGCTGCATATTTTATCCTTTGGGATTTGTGCGGCACTATAATCGGCCTGTTTATCAGGTCTTTCGAGGTCGTTTCGATCGGAACCGCTATGGGTCACGCAGACTTGACCATTGCCAGCCTGAAAATCGCGATTGCCGCAAGGCATCAGCGCGTGAAGACTGTACTCTGCGTTCCGGCGAACCTTAATTTATCCGGCAACCGCGAATATATACGAACCGGCGCTCCCGAAGCGTCTCCGGTTCCTCTTGATTTGCGTTTTTCCGCCGGAAGGAAAAACACTTATGTCGAACAAAATGCTTATCGATGCCTCCCACCCGGAGGAAACGCGCGTCGTAGTGGTGCGCGGTAACAAGATCGAAGAATTCGATTTTGAATCTGAGCATAAGAAGCAGTTAAAAGGCAATGTATATCTGGCACGCGTAACCCGCGTTGAGCCGTCATTGCAGGCTGCTTTTGTGGAATATGGCGGCAACCGCCATGGCTTCCTCGCCTTCTCCGAAATTCATCCGGACTATTACCAGATTCCGGAAGCTGACCGTAAAGCGCTGCTGGAAGCAGAAGCCCGCGCAGCACGTGATGAAGATGATGAAGAGCGTGAAGAAGCACCACGCCGCAATCGCCGCGGTCACAATGACCGTCGCGGCTCGGGCCGGCACCGTCATCACAACAACAGCAGAGATCATGCTGCAGCACCGGCTGTACCGGCACCTGAATTTGTCGGCGACTTCGCTGCCGAAGCGCAGGAAGCCTATGCACAAGCATTGCTCAATGCTGCTCAGGAACAGGCAAATGACGATGCGGATGATAATGCATCCGTCATGGCTGCTTCTTCCGACCAGCCGGTAATCCGTGAAAAAGCTCCGCGTAAACAGCACGCATCAGACAGTGACGACGATGACGATCACGATGATGAAGACGATCAGGTTGAATCGGTCGGCGCTGAAGATGCGATGGAAGAGCTGCCGGGCAGCAACCGTGCGCATCGCAAGCACTACAAGATTCAGGAAGTTATCAAGCGCCGCCAGATTATTCTGGTGCAGGTGGTTAAAGAAGAGCGCGGCAATAAAGGCGCAGCTCTCACAACCTATCTGTCGCTGGCAGGCCGTTATTCCGTGCTGATGCCAAACACCGCACGCGGTGGCGGTATTTCTCGCAAGATCACCAATATTCAGGATCGCAAGCGCCTGAAAGATATCGTCAAGGAACTCGAAGTGCCGCAGGGCATGGGTGTGATCCTGCGTACTGCCGGTGCCAACCGCACCAAGGCAGAAGTGCGCCGTGACTATGAATATCTGATGCGTATGTGGGATAATGTCCGCCAGCTGACCATGCAGTCACAGGCGCCTGCCCTCGTCTATGAAGAAGGCAATCTCATCAAGCGTTCGATCCGCGACCTTTATAACAAGGATATCACGGATATTCTGGTTGCCGGTGAAGCCGGTTACCGCGAAGCCAAAGATTTCATGCGGATGCTGATGCCGACCCATGCGCGCGTCGTCCAGCCTTACCGTGAAACCACGCCGATTTTTGCCCGCAACGGGATTGAAGCCCAGCTTGACCGGATGCTGCATCCGCAGGTTACACTGAAATCCGGCGGCTATATCATCATCAACCAGACTGAAGCTCTGGTAGCGGTTGACGTCAACTCCGGCCGTTCAACCCGTGAAAATTCAATTGAAGAAACTGCATTGCAGACCAATCTGGAAGCCGCAGAAGAAGTTGCGCGCCAGCTGCGTCTGCGCGACCTTGCCGGTCTGGTTGTGGTTGACTTCATTGATATGGAAGAAAAGCGCAACAATCGTGCCGTTGAAAAACGCATGAAAGATTGCCTGAAAGATGATCGCGCCCGTATTCAGGTTGGCCGTATTTCGCATTTCGGTCTTCTCGAAATGTCGCGTCAGCGTATCCGTGCATCGGTTCTTGAAAGCACCATGCAGCCTTGCCCGCATTGCGCAGGCACAGGTCTGATCCGCTCGGATTCCTCGATGGCGCTTTATGTCATCCGCTCGATTGAAGAATTCCTGCAGCGCAATTCGCAGAACAATATTACTGTTCGCGCACCGCAGGCCACAGCGCTGTATGTGCTGAACCACAAGCGCCACCTGCTTGCAGAAATGGAAAGCCGTTTCGGCCTGACAATTGAACTGCAGATCGATGAAACCGTTGGTCATCAGCATCTGGCGATTGATAAGGGCACACCGGCTGCCGGTCCTGTTAATCCGGTTCCGCAGACAATCCAGTTCATGCCTTATGACGAGGAAAATGATCCGGAAATCATCGATGTGGAAGATGATGCGGAAACCGAAGCAACATCAGGCGATGAAGATAACACACGCGACGATAATAATGACGACCGCAAGCGCAGCCGTCGCCGCCGTCGCCGTCGCGGTGCCCGTGAACGCGATAATTCGGAAACACAGGGCGAAGCCGCTTCGGATGAAGATGAAGGCGATGATACAGACGCAGATGACGCACCTTCCCAGTCGGAAGAAGACCGTCGTAAGAAGCGTCGTCGCGGCCGTCGTGGCGGACGCAAGAACCGTCGCGGTGAATATGACAATGACAACCGCATGCCTGCGGTGGAATTTGTCGGCTTCAGTCGCGATGAAGCTGTCACCCGTCTGACTGCCTATAAACAGGCAGTGAAAAAAGCTTCGGCTCCTCTGCCTTCACCGGAATTTGTGGGCTTTAACCCGCAGGTGAAATCAGCGGCTCCGGCTGCGGCCCTGACACAGGATGCTCCGGCCAAGACTGAAGCAGCCCCGCAGACTGAGGCAAAATCCGAGAAGAAGACTACAAAACCTGCCCGTAAACGCCCTGCGAAGCCACGCGGTGCAAAAGCAACGGCTGAAACCGCTGCGGAAACTGTGACTGAAGTGGCAGAACCTGCCGGTGAACCGGTTGTTGCAGAAGCAGTGGTTGCGGAAGCTGAAACTGTGAGTGATGAAGCTCCGGCCAAAACCACCAGCAAAAAAGCTGCAGAAAAACCGGCCAAGCCTGCCCGCAAGCCGCGCGCTAAAAAAGCAGCGGAACCGGTTGCAGAAACACAGGCTGAAGTTGCTGAAGCCGTTATTGTGACTGAAGTGGCAGAACCTGCGGCGGAACAGCAAGCAGAAAAGCCTGCCCGTAAACGCAGCAGCACACAGGAAGCATCCAAGCCGGTTGTGACCTCGCAGATCAGTCAGGCTGAAAAGCAGGAAGAACCGGCAGAGCAGCCAAAACGCGGCGGCTGGTGGCAGAAAAAAGGCTTCTTTTAAGCCCTGCCGATAAAACCCATAGAATAGAAAAGCCGCCGGAATTTCCGGCGGCTTTTTTTATTTCGTGTACATACTAAATTTCAAATTTGTACAAAAAGAGGACTGACCTCAGAGCCAGCCTTCCAACCGGCGCATTGCTTCACGCATTTCATCAGCTGTGCCCGCATAGGAGAAGCGCATTGTGCGGTGACCTTCCAGCGGATCAAAATCCAGCCCCGGTGTAGCGGCCACATTAATCTCGGCAATCATTTTGCGGGCGAATGCCATGCTGTCATTGGTAAAGCGGGACACATCACAATAGGCATAGAATGCACCATCCATCGGTGCGGCCAGTGTCAGCCCCATTTTCGGCAGATGTTCACCGAGGATAGAACGGTTCAGCGCATAACGCTGCTTGATAATATCCAGCTCATCCGTTGCCTTAAAAGCCTCAATCGCCGCAATCTGTGACAGTTCCGGTGCAGAAATATACAGGCTTTGCGCAATACGTTCATTCGGGCGCACCGCCTCTTCCGGCAGCACCATCCAGCCGATACGCCAGCCTGTCATGCAATAATATTTGGAGAAGGAATTAATCACCGTCACACTATCATCAAAGGCCAGTGCAGTCTGGTCAGGACGATCATAGGTCAGGCGATGATAAATCTCATCGGAGATCACACGAATATTGCGTTCGCGAGCTGCCTCCAAAATGGCTTTCAGCTCATCATCTTCAATGATTGCGCCGGTCGGATTGGCAGGGCTGGCGAAAAGCACACCTTTCAGCGGCTTTTCCGCATGGGCAGCAATCAGGCTTTCAGCAGTCAGATTGGCACTTTTACCGTCACCGGTGCCGATTTCAACAACTTCAACGCCAAGCGCTTTCAGAATATTGCGATAGGCCGGATAACCCGGACGGGTAATCGCCACACGGTCACCGGCATCAAAATAGGTCAGGAAGGCCAAATTGAACGCGGCCGATGAGCCGGTCGTCACGGCAATGCGCTGCGGGCTGACTTCAACGCCATATTGCTCGGCATAATGGGCCGCAATCGCTTCACGCAGACCAATCAGGCCCAGCGCATCCGTATAACCGATTTTACCATCAATCAGAGCTTTTTGCGCAGCTTCACGCACGCGGAGCGGTGCCGGATCAGCAGGCTGACCAACCGCCATGGAGATCATCGGCGCGCCTTCTGCACGGCGCCGGTTCGCTTCAGCGAGCACATCCATGGCATGAAACGGATCAACTTCACTCCGGTAGGAAAAAACTCTCACTTCTCTGCCCTCAAAAAACACCTGCTCTGCCGCCTGTATGAAACAGCAGTCTGCAGAACCGGTTAAGCTTTAAACACCGGCTGTTCCATAGCCCGAACTGCACAGCGCAACAACCGCATAACAATCACAAAATATTAGCTATAAAACAGCAAAACGAACCGAAACTTTAAACTTCTTAAGCCTGACTTCAGTTCAGGTCATAAAAAAGGCCTGAAAGATCATGAAATAAACTGTGGTTCACAACTGCGGATTCCTGGCGGAATATATCATTCTGTTTTTCGCATCCTGTAAGCTAAAACAGCATTATAAATATTGCAGCTGATTCACACCTGATGCATGTCCCTGTCCAAACTGACCTGTTTGGATACATCATGCGGTAAATGAAAGTGTCCGGAGCGAATGCGATACCGTGCTACCGTTCTTGATCGTTTTTAAAACAGGATTTTATTGATGGCCGAAACCGCTCTTCTTTATACAGCCCCTGCGCCGCAACCGGCAGCACCGGCACCGGTTCCCGTCCGCAACAGGTTGTACCGCCCGCTTTCTCTGATGATTTCCGCCGCTATTCTGGCCAGTTCCGCAGTCACTGCCTCAGCGCAATCGCGCTCAGTACCGGTCGTGCGTGATGCAGAAATTGAAGCCCTCGTTACCGATTACACGACCCCAATTCTCAATGCCGCAGGCCTTGGTAAAAAGCGTATCGGTACAATTCTGGTCAACAGCCCGAGCTTCAACGCTTTTGTCGACGGACGGCGTATCTTTATCAATACCGGCGCCCTGCTCCAGTCTGAAACCCCGAATGAGATTATCGGTGTTATCGCTCACGAAACCGGCCATCTTGCCGGCGGCCATCAGGATCGTCTGCGTGAACAACTCAAACAGGCCAAAACCATGGCTGTTATCGGCACATTGCTCGGCCTTGGTGCGGGGATTGCCGGTGCAGCCACCCGTAACAGCGCCATTGCCGGTGCCGGTGGCGGTATTGCTGCGGGCGGCGGTGAAATCGCCATGCGCAGCCTGCTGTCCTATCAGCGCACGGAAGAAGCAGCAGCTGACCGCTCGGCAATCAATTATCTGAATAAAACCGGCCAGTCAGCCAAAGGCATGCTGACAACATTCGAGCGCTTTGCCAGTGCCTTATCGATCAGCGGCACACAGGTTGATGCCTATCGTATCAGCCACCCGCTGCCGCGTGACCGTATTGCCAATCTGACGACACTGGCTCATCAAAGCCCGTATTTTGAGAAAAAAGACCCGGAAGCCCTGCAGCTTCGTCATGATATGGCGCGGGCAAAAATCGCGGCCTATTCCGGCGGCCTCGGCTCACTGCAACGCATGTTCCGCAACAATCCGCGTGGCGTAGGCGCACGTTACGGCGATGCGATTTACACTTTCCTCAATGGCAATCCCCGTAATGCCATTCCGAAAATTGATGCATTAATCAAAGAACAGCCGAAAAACCCTTATTTCCGCGAAATAAAGGGCGAAATGCTGCTGAAAGCCAATAATCCGGCCGGTGCTGCTGCCGAGTTCAAACAGGCTGCCGCGCTTGATCCGCGCAAATCCAGCCTGATCCGTATGAGCTATGGCCGCGCTTTGATGCTGACCGGCAATAAAGCCAATATGGAAGCGGCTATCCGCGAGCTTAAAGCGGGTATGGTACGTGATCCGGAATTTTCGGAAGGTTACGGCTATCTGGCACAGGCCTATGGCCAGTCCGGACAGATGGGGCTTTCGGACCTCGCAACTGCGGATCAGCATTATTATGCAGGCCGTATCAATGAGGCTAAGATTTTCGCAACCCGTGCGCAGACACGTCTGAAATCCGGTTCGCCGGACTGGCTGCGGGCGCAGGACATCATCAATACCAAGACCAAAAAGAAATAAACCACGGTACCAATACCGGTTTTCCGTAACAGAACTTCACATTTCGCCAGTATGGCGAACTACCACCATTAACCCGAACGACAAGGCCGGTTTATCCGGAGTGATCCTATGACCATTCATTTCAAGCGCCGTTTAGCTACCACTGTTTTCGGCGCAGCTGCTCTGGTTTCTGCCGTTGCAGCTTCCCATGCACAAGAAGCAAAGCCGCTCGATAAAGCTGCCGTTGAGAAAATCGTCCGCGAATATCTGATCGCCAATCCGGAAGTGATGCTTGAAGTGCAGGACGCTCTGGAAGAAAAACAGGCTGCATCAGCCCGTGACAGCCAGTCCAAGATTATTGCAGAAAATCATGATTCGATTTTCAACGACGCCAATGATGCCGTTTACGGCAATCCGAAAGGCGACGTGACCATAGTTGAATTCTACGATTACAATTGCGGCTATTGCAAACGCGCAATGCCGGATATGCAGGCGCTGCTCAAAGCCGATCCGAATGTCCGCTTTGTTCTGAAAGAATTCCCGATTCTCGGACCGGATTCCATGCGCACCCATCTGGTTGCACAGGCATTCAAGCGTCTGATGCCTGAAAAATACATGGAATTGCACGAAGCGCTGATGAAAGAGCCGAAAAGCTCTACCGAAGAGAGCGCAATGAAAATCGCTACCTCTTTGGGCGCTGATGAAGCGAAACTGCGTGAACTGATGAAAAGCAAAGAGGTCGTGACCTCCTTCCAGAGCGCTTATAATGTTGCTCAGGCGCTGAATATTTCCGGCACACCGTCTTATATTATCGGTAATGAGCTGGTTCCGGGGGCGGTCGGTCTGGAAACATTGTCTGAAAAAATCGCTGAACAGCGTCAATCAAACACCGGCAACAAATAAAATTCATAATTTTATCTATAAAATTTGAATTTAGTGCCGGAAAATGCAGTTAAAGCCTGTACGGATACAATTTACAGGCTTTAACCGCAAAGCATTCCCCATTATATGGGAAGAGTTAAAGACTTCAGACAAGCTGAATTCATACGAATAACGGAATCGTAAAGCGACACCACACCCGATGGCACAAGTGATTTTCATTCTGAACGGCCCGAACCTGAATATGCTCGGTAAAAGAGAACCGGCAATTTACGGCTCGACGACCCTTGATGATATTCACGTAAACTGCCGCAAAGAAGCTGAAAAGCTGGGCGTGGAAATTGACTTCCGTCAGTCTAATCACGAAGGCGATCTGGTCACATGGATTCAGGAAGCCGGTGAGAAAGGCGCGCAGATTCTGATTAACCCTGCAGCCTATACACATACATCCATTGCGCTGCTTGATGCCATTCGCGCAGCTCAGGTGACAGTGGTTGAGGTTCACCTCTCAAATATTCACGCCCGTGAAGAGTTCCGCCACAAATCCTTCGTTTCTCCGGTTGCCAAAGCTGTACTGTGCGGCTTCGGTGCGGAAGGTTATTTGATGGGTCTGCGGGCTCTCGCCGGTTATCAGCATAATCGCGAAAGTTGACCGGATTTTCAGAGTGGATTATGCCACGCATACCAAACCAGCATAATGTACCCTGACCGTCAGGCATATGCTAAAAGCAGTTAAGGCAAAAACGGGAACCGGTTTTCCGTTCAAAACTGCGAAAATAAAAATGGGAGCCTATTCCGATCTGCCTTAACCGGATCGGAATAGGCTCTGAAGAAACAACAATATATATATCAGCGGTAAAGGGGCCAGACCCATGACGAACAAAAGCTCCGGTATCGATCAGGCGATCATTCGCGATCTCGCGAACATCCTCAAAGATACCGATCTGACAGAAATTGAAGTTGAACAGGACGATCTGCGCATTCGCGTTTCGCGCAATATCACTGTTCAGGCTGCAGCACCTCAGCAATATTTTGCCCCTGCTGCCGCAGCACCGGTTGCCACCGCTGCGCCTGCTCCGGCTGCAGAAGCACCGAAAGCTGCTGACAAATCCAAAAATGCCGTGCCTTCGCCAATGGTTGGTACCGCCTATCTCGCACCGGCACCAGGTGCCAAGCAGTTCGTAGAAGTCGGCCAGAGCGTTAAAGAAGGCCAGACCGTTCTCATCATCGAAGCGATGAAAACCATGAACCAGATTGCTGCTCCGCGTGCAGGTACAGTGACTGCTATTCTGGTCAGCGACAGCCAGCCAGTTGAATTCGGCGAACCTCTTATCGTCATCGAATAAGATCTTTCACAGATCACGGCTGTATTTTCAAACATACAACCATCGCTGACCAATTTGAATTAATGCATAGTCTGCCTCAGACTATGCCTGAGGCAGGAGCTCCGATGTTTCAAAAAATCCTCATAGCCAATCGCGGCGAAATTGCCCTGCGGGTGCTGCGCGCCTGTAAGGAGCTTGGCATCAAGACTGTTGCCGTTCACTCCACTGCCGATGCCGATGCCATGCATGTGCGTCTCGCAGACGAAAGCGTATGTATCGGACCACCATCATCGCGCGACAGCTATCTGAATATTCACCAGATCGTTGCCGCCTGCGAAATCACCGGTGCTGATGCAATCCATCCGGGTTACGGCTTCCTCTCCGAGAATGCCAAATTCGCTGAAATTCTTGAAGCTCACGATATTACCTTCATCGGCCCGACCGCTGCGCATATCCGCATCATGGGCGATAAGATCGAAGCCAAGAAAACTGCAAAACGCCTCGGCATTCCGGTTGTTCCGGGGTCTGACGGCGGGGTTGCCAGTGAACAGGATGCAATTCGTATTGCTTCCGAAATCGGCTATCCGGTCATCATCAAGGCTTCTTCCGGTGGCGGCGGCCGCGGGATGAAGGTTGCCAAATCGGCAGAAGATATCTCTGTTGCCTATAATACTGCACGCTCGGAAGCAGCTGCTGCATTCGGTGATGATGCTGTTTACATCGAGAAATATCTCGAAAAGCCGCGTCACATTGAAGTTCAGATCGTTGGCGACGGTGCAGGCAAAGCTGTTCATCTGGGCGAACGCGACTGCTCGCTGCAGCGCCGTCACCAGAAGGTCTGGGAAGAAGCCAATTCCCCTGCCCTGAATTCCGAAGCCCGTGACAAGATCGGTATGATCTGCGCCAATGCGGTTGCAGAACTGGGCTATCGCGGTGCCGGTACAATCGAATTCCTCTATGAAAACGGCGAGTTCTATTTCATCGAAATGAACACCCGTCTTCAGGTGGAACATACGATTACCGAAGCGATCACAGGTATTGATCTGGTTCATGAACAGATCCGTATTGCCGCCGGTCTTGGCCTGTCGGTCAAGCAGGACGATGTACGTTTCTCCGGTCATGCGATTGAATGTCGTATCAATGCGGAAAACGCACGCACATTCACACCGTCACCGGGCACGATTAAGCATTATCACACACCGGGTGGTCTGGGCATTCGTGTCGATTCCGGCGTCTATAGCGGCTATAAAATCCCGCCATATTACGACAGCATGATCGGCAAGCTGATTGTGCATGGCCGTAACCGCGTGGAATGCCTGATGCGTCTGCGTCGTGCACTGGATGAATTCGTCGTTGACGGCGTTGATACAACCCTGCCGCTTTTCCAGGATTTGATTGCCAATCCGGATATCGCCAATGGCGATTATGATATCCATTGGCTTGAAAAATATCTGGAAAAGAAAAACGCATCGGGTCAGTAACTCCGGTGGCGGGACGCAAATCCCCTCCGCCTCAAAATTTAAGTCCGGAGCTTCTGCTCCGGGCTTACGCCTCCGGCATTTTCCCTATGTCAGAAAGTGCTGATGATCCGGAAATATTCTGGGTACGACCGGAACAACGCGGCATTATCCCGCTCGATAAGTTCCACATTTCCCGCAGTCTGCAAAAAACACTGAAGCGCTCCCCGTTCGAGATCAGCTATGACACCGCCTTTGAACAGGTGCTGGAAGGTTGTGCTATCAGGCGGGATCCCAATGCCGGTACATGGATCAATCAGACGATCCGTGACGGCTATATTGCCCTGCACAAAGCTGGACACTGCCATTCTGTTGAAGCATGGCAGGACGGGCAGCTTGTCGGTGGTCTTTATGGTGTGTCGCTGGGTGGCGCATTCTTTGGTGAAAGCATGTTCAGCCATGTCACCGATGCTTCCAAGGTCTGCCTCGTGCATCTGGTGGAGCGGTTGCGTGCACATGGTTTCAAACTGCTGGACACGCAGTTTACTACAGGGCATTTACAGCGTTTTGGCGCTGTTGAAATTCCTGCAAAGGATTATGAAGATATGTTGCTGCCAGCGATTTTAACGCCTGCGCAGTTCTGAAACTGCCAAACCTTATTGCGGCGCAGGAATGTCTGACGTCTGCTTGCAGTCTTTCAGCCAGATATCATACACCGGATGATCCACAGCATTCAGACCCGGACTATCGGCAAACATCCAGCCGGAGAAGATGCGGCGGATTTTGCGATCCAGTGTGATTTCATCCACCTGCACAAAACTGTCAGTGCGCGGCGCTTCATTATCCGAGCGGCTGTAGCAAACCTTTGGCGTTACCTGTAACGCACCAAATTGCACTGTCTCATTAATATAAACGTCAAAAGTTGTGATCCGGCCGGTGATCTTGTCCAGACCGGAAAATTCCGCAACTTTATTGGAAATACGCTCGGCACGTGCCTCAGATGCTACGCCCAGACCGGCAAGTGCCAGCCCTGCAACCAGCAGAAATGTTGTTCCAAAAGATCGTCCGGAAGAAACATTCATACACATTCTGCCTTTGGTACTGGTTGCATAAACGGATGCGGAGAAAACACCCGCCGGAAAATTAGCCTGTTCTTTACGGCATTTGTGAGAAAAAGACTCGCCGGACAGGGTTTTCCCCAATCCAGAGCGGCATACCACTGCACAGGACATAACTTTAGGGGAAAGATAAAGGCGGCACAGCTGAAAAACCATGCCGCCTGTCAAATCTATCAGGACTGAAACTTAATTCGGTGTCCATGCATCATAGTCGCCGCCCACTTTAGGGCGCTGACCGGATGCGGAGATCGCACCCTGCGGGCGATAAGCATAAGGCGTACCGGTCAGGTTCTGCTGGTGCGGCTTCTGCCATTCGCGCGGCTGATAGTTTTCTTCAGTCGGCGGCGTGTCGGTGCGGTGATGCATCCAGCCATGCCAGCCGGCAGGAATTGCACTGGCTTCGCTATAGCCGTTGAAGATAACCCAACGACGGGTGCGGCCTTCAGAATCCTTACCACCGGTATAATAAACATTACCGAACTCATCTTCACCGACGCGCTTACCTTTGCGCCATGTATGAAGACGGGTGCCGATAGTCTGGCTGTTCCACCAGGTAAAAACCTGAATAATAAATTTTTTCATAGCACTTCCGGATCCTGAACTATCCTGACCATAAAGGCACAGGATCATGCAGATTATTCCCTGCTTATGCCCTTATCTGAGGCGCGTCGCAAGGGTCAAGTTGCCGCTGTTTTCAGCATTTCTCAGTTAAGTGATGCCATTAACACCAGAGAACACTTAACGCAAAAAACTTTGTACGGACGCAACAGGCACAATTAAATGCGGGATGCTCCGGTTACATAGACCAGCCTGTCAGAGACTTTTCCATTTTAATAACCGGAATATCCAGCTTCAGTGTACCCCAGTCATTCGTCTCGCCGGTCTTTTCAAAACCTTTGCGGGTGTAGAAGTCCAGAGCTTTCTGATTCTTGGCAATCACTTCGAGAGCAAGCTTCTCCACATCAGGAAAAGCCATTTCAATCTCCGCCAGCAGCATAGTGCCAATACCCTGAACCTGCTGCTCAGGATCGACATAAAGCTGGTGCAGCTCCGCAATACCGTCTTTGCTCTGGCTGGCATAAGCCATGCCGACGAGGTTGCCCTCGCCGTCATCCGCCACAACAAATTCCGAATAAGGCTTGGCCAGATTACGCGTCAGCGCAGCAACAGAATGATATTCACCTGTCACCTTATTGACGGTCTCAACGCCCAGCACATCATCAAATGTGGCATGCCAGGTTTTGACCAGCAACTGGTGCACGGCCTTCAGATCATCCTTATTTGCAGAGCGCAGCCACATTATTCGATGCCCAGTTTCGCTTTAACCAGATCATTTACAGCCTGCGGATTAGCTTTACCGCCGGTTGACTTCATCACCTGACCAACAAACCAGCCCGCCAGTGTCGGTTTTTCTTTTGCCTGAGCCACTTTTTCAGGGTTGGCAGCGATGATTTCATCAACGGCTTTTTCAATCGCGCCGGTATCAGTCACCTGCTTCATGCCGCGGGCTTCGACGATCTCTTTCGGATCACCGCCCTCGTTCCAAACGATTTCAAACAGGTCTTTTGCGATTTTACCGGAGATTGTGCCTTCCTTGATCAGATCAAGAATAGCGCCCAGCTGTTCCGGAGAAACCGGAGCATCTTCAATATCTTTACCGGCCTTGTTCAAAGCGCCGAGCAGATCATTGATGACCCAGTTTGCAGCAACTTTACCGTCACGGCCTTCTGCAACCGATTCGAAATAGTCAGCAATGGCTTTCTCAGTGATCAGAATGGATGCGTCATAGACAGACAGACCCATGGTTTCGACCAGACGGGTTTTCTTGTCATCCGGCAGTTCCGGCAGAGCTGATGCCAATTCATCCACATAAGCCTGTGTGAATTCCAGCGGCAGCAGATCAGGATCAGGGAAATAGCGATAATCATGCGCTTCTTCTTTCGAGCGCATCGAGCGGGTTTCACCCTTTACCGGATCATAAAGACGGGTTTCCTGATCAATCTTCCCGCCATCTTCAAGAATACCGATCTGACGGCGCGCTTCATATTCAATCGCCTGACCAATGAAGCGGATCGAGTTCATGTTCTTGATTTCGCAACGGGTGCCGAATTCACCGCCCGGACGACGAACAGACACGTTCACGTCTGCGCGCATCGAGCCCTGATCCATATTACCGTCACAGGTGCCGAGATAGCGCAGAATGCTGCGCAGCTTAGTCATATAAGCGCGTGCTTCATCCGATGAGCGGATATCCGGCTTGGAAACGATTTCCATCAGCGCCACACCGGAACGGTTCAGATCGACATAGGACATGCTCGGATGCTGATCGTGCAGGGATTTACCGGCATCCTGTTCCAGATGCACACGCTCGATACCAACCTCAACATCTTCAAACTGGCCTTTGGAATCAGGGCCAACAGACACAGTTACAGTGCCCTCACCCACGATCGGCTGTTTAAACTGTGAAATCTGATAGCCCTGCGGCAGATCCGGATAGAAATAGTTTTTGCGGTCAAAAACCGACTTCAGATTGATCTGTGCTTTCAGCCCGAGACCCGTACGAATGGCCTGCGCCACACATTCCGCATTGATAACCGGCAGCATACCCGGCATCGCGGCATCCACCAGCGAAACATTGGCATTTGGCTCGGCACCGAATTCGGTGGAAGCACCGGAGAACAATTTGGAATTGGAAGTCACCTGCGCATGAACTTCCATCCCGATCACGATTTCCCAGTCACCGGTGGCACCGGAGATCAGGCGTTTCGGGTCTGGCGTGCGTGTATCGATAAGGGACATGGGCTCTTAAATCTCTGTTTTGCGGCGCGAGTTAAACTCCGCCGTTTTCTCATGCTTCTGGCTAAAACAAACCGGCCTGACTGGCAAGTGTTCTGTGCATCACAACAGCACTGTTTCAGCATCAATAAACGATCATGGCGCGGACTATAAACATTATGGTGCAACAGTGCACCCTGCATTGACGGAAAAAGTACAAATTCCCGTAACAAAGCATGGGCTTGCAAAGATAAATGACCTCACAGCACGGTCATATACCGACCATACCAAGCCGGCGATAGAGCCGCTCTGCTCCAAAGGGGTTATTACTCTCCACTTTAAGGCAGATTTTCTCCGCACCACGCAATTGGAAAACCTGAAAACAATGCAGCAATAAGGCTTCGCCGATGCCCTGCCTGCGCCAGTCGGGATGTACGACAATATCCTTGATAAAAGCACTGCCCCAGCATTGCGCAAAAGCAATCAACCGCCCTTGGATATCTGTCACCGGAAAAATCAGACCGGCATCATATTCCTCAT
The DNA here is from genome assembly GCF_041929865.1 of Pseudochrobactrum lubricantis. Classification (NCBI taxonomy): domain Bacteria; kingdom Pseudomonadati; phylum Pseudomonadota; class Alphaproteobacteria; order Hyphomicrobiales; family Brucellaceae; genus Pseudochrobactrum; species Pseudochrobactrum lubricantis. The sequence continues at coordinate 524,947 of NZ_JBHEEE010000002.1, read as the reverse complement.
CATTGGACAGGGCCTGCCACCAGTCACGCAATGGCGGCACTATATTGCCAACAGCTTGATAGGAAGCTGACAGCAAAGTATGGAGTTCTGCAATCATATCCGGCCGGAAGGCGGATAAAACCACATTCTTTGACCAGACAGGTTGCCGCTGCTCGTCACTCAGCGATTTACATAAATGATAATACAGTCTTGGTTGCATTGCAGCACAATAGCGCAACGCAAGTGACAGTAAAGCACCTCTGACAGCAAACAAAAAAGCCGCGTTTTGCAACGCGGCTTTCTCATAACTTTATGCGGGCTGATTATTCAGCTGCATCATCAGCTTTTTTAGCTGCTTTTTTCTTTGGAGCAGCTTTTTTAGCAGGCTTTGCTTCTTCTGCTGCGCCTTCTTCTTCAGCTGTCAGCTCTTCTTTGGTCACTTTCTTATCGGTGACGGAGATTGTGCCGAGCAGATGGTCAACAACCTTTTCTTCAAAGATTGGTGCGCGCAGATTAGCAACTGCATCAGGAGTTTTACGCAGGAATTCATAAACCTGCTGTTCCTGACCTGGGTAACGACGAACCTGATCGTAAACAGCGCGCTGCAGTTCTTCTTCGGTTACTTCTACACCGGCCTTTTCGCCGATTTCGGAAAGAACCAGACCAAGACGTACACGGCGTTCAGCCAGCTTGCGATATTCTTCACGAGCAGCTTCTTCAGTGGTTTCTTCGTCTTCAAAAGTCTTGCCAGCCTGCTGCAGGTCGAAATTGATCTGCTGCCAGATGTTGTTGAACTCAGCATTAACCAGACGCTCTGGTGTTTCGAACTGATATTCTGCATCCAGACCGTCGAGGATCTGACGCTTAACTTTCTGGCGGGTGATCTGGCCGTACTGACCTTCGATCTGTTCACGAACAACAGTGCGCAGACGGTCAAGGCTTTCGATGCCGAGCTTCTTCGCAACTTCGTCATTCAGTTCCAGCTCAGCAGCTTTAGCAACTTCCTTCACAGTGATGTCGAAGGTTGCTTCTTTACCGGCCAGATGGGCAGCGCCGTAATTTTCAGGGAAAGTTACTTTGATCTGCTTTTCGTCACCGGCTTTTACGCCGACCAGCTGATCTTCAAAGCCCGGAATGAACTGGCCGGAACCGAGTACCAGCTGTGCATCCTGATCTGCGCCGCCTTCGAAAGGAACGTCTTCCAGCTTACCGAGGTAATCCATGGTAACGCGGTCGCCGTCTTCAGCTTTGCCTTTTTTCGCTTCGAAAGTACGAGCGGAAGAAGCGATCTTCTTAACCTGCTCTTCAACTTCTTCGTCCGAAATATCAACAACTTCACGGGTCACTTTAAGACCGGAAACGTCTTTGATTTCGATTGCCGGCAGAACTTCGTAATTCATGGTGAATTCGAAATCAGCTTTACCGGCCAGAACCTTTTCGGCTTCTGCTTCGTCTTCGCTCATTGCAACTTCTGGCTGGGTTGCAGCTTTTTCGTTGCGGTCAGCAAGGATCGAACGGGTTGAATCGTTCAGAATTTCGTTAACGATCTCAGCCATGAAAGACTTGCCGTACATCTTACGCAGATGTGCTGCAGGAACTTTACCAGGACGGAAACCATCGATCTTAGCGCGACCGCGAGCGGTTTCGAGGCGCTCAGCAAGCTTTGCTTCAAGATCCTGTGCCGGAACCACGACTTTGATCTCGCGCTTCAGCCCTTCATTGAGCGTTTCGGTAACCTGCATGTCAAAACCTTCACTTTGTCTTCGTTTCGCATGACCGGCCACATGACCGTAGCCGCCGTGGCTAGCGAAATTTCTTGTTTTTCTGTTTGTCACATACCGCGCACAAATATGCGCAAAGGCTATGGGACATCCCGGAACGGATATAAAGCCTGCCGGATTATGACAGTGACTCTATATATAAATGGTACGGATTTTAAGCAGCCATACCTGATTTCTGCTATTGAATTTCCTGCACAATATCTGCTCATTCACCGGCATAAAGTCACATTTCGTAACAGAGCCCGTGCGACAGCATTGCGCCAGAATCCCATTTATCGCAAACCCATTACAATCAGCGCCCGCAAAATACAAGATGCGATTGAATGTTCACCCTGCAATCCATCGGATTTTATCGGCCTTTTACCGATGCGGATTATGCAGTCAGTATATTTTTATAAACAATACCGTCTTTCATAATCAGCTTCATATTCTTGTCCGGATCAGCAATCAGAGACACATCCTCCAGCGGATTACCGTCGATCAGCAGCATATCCGCCATTGCACCTTTTTCGATAACGCCGACAGCTGCACCATAAGGATTACGGTTTCCTGATAGCGCCAGCAATTCGGCATTGGTGCCGGTTGCCATTTTCAGCACGTCACCATTATCAAACCAGCGAGCCAGTTTCGCCAGCTGACGTCCCTGCGAGGCTGTGCCTTTCGGGTTGAACAGAATATCCGTCCCCCATGCCATTTTGACATTATATTTAGGCCCCAGTTCAAATGCACGGATCGTGCCTTCGGCAATCATTTTCTGCTGGTCGCGCTGTATCTGCGAGGCATAAACATTGGCATCCTCATCCGCCAGAAACGGCTGAATGCTCCACCATGCACCGGCATCAGCCATTTGCCTGACGGTTTCCTCATCGGCCAGCTGGCCATGTTCAATCGACTGCACGCCGCAAGCCAGCGCCCGCTGAATACCGGCTGACGTATAAACATGTGCACAGACATAAGTGCCCCAATCCTTGGCAGCCATGACAGCCGCACGGATTTCAGCCTCGGTAAATTGCAGGGAATCCAGCGGATCATAGGCTGAAGCCACACCGCCGCCGACCATAATCTTGATCTGGCTGGCGCCCAGCATCAGCTGCTCCCGTACACGACGCAGCACTTCGGCCTCACCATCCGCAATTGCAGCTATACCGGCAGATTCCGCAAGGCTCAGATCATTCGCACTATGGCGCGGAATATCACTGCGCTGGCGGAAATCGCCATGACCGGAGGTCTGGGACACCATCGCGCCGGACGGATAAATGCGTGGCCCCGGAATACGCTTTTCATCAATCGCACGCTTCAGCGCAAAGGAAGGCCCGCCCATATCGCGTACGGTCGTAAAGCCACGCATCAAAGTGCGCTGCGCTTCCTGTGCAGCAACAAGATGCACATAGGCAATGTCAGACGTCATCGCCACCATTTGCGGAATAGCCGCCAGAATACTGTGCCAATGGGCATCGATCAGACCCGGCATCAGCACGCGATTGCCGCAATCAATCACCTGCGCCTCAGCAACATTCTCTGAAGCTTTGAGAATATCCGCAATTTTTCCGCCGCTCACCAGAACATTATGCCCTTCAATCAGCTTTGAGGATTTTCCGTCGAAAATGCGCAGATTTTTCAGCAAAACAGGCTGGCCTGCAACAGAAACGGGCGTCTGAGCCAGTACCGAAACCGGATCAGCCACTACGGCACCTGCCATTACAGCCGCAAGGCCGCTCAGGACAGAACGGCGGCTCAGCCCGCGACCAATGCGTTCATTCAGCTGCGTGATTGCCGGACTATGGCACAAGCATCCAAATCCATGAGCATATTGCCCGTAACGCGCACCATAGTTTCTCATAGCCTCAAACCTTTCTAAAGCTTTGATAAGACTGCATCAGCATAAATATATTATGCGGAAACTTCGGCCATAAAGTTTTAGAATTGATGAAATTCAGCACGATCCGGCAGGATATATTTGCTACGGAGACTATAAACAGCAGGCAATGAGAAAAAATGCCATCTCAAACTGCATTGTAACACAATTTGTATCACAAAACCGGCCAAAAACGCACCTTCGCCAAAATTGCAGCATCAAACACGCAGCAATTACAAAGACTTACAAAAATCAAAGAGAATAAAAGTGGTGCGGATAGAGGGACTCGAACCCCCACGGTCTCCCGCCAGAACCTAAATCTGGTGCGTCTACCAATTTCGCCATATCCGCAACCGAAGCACGTATGCTTTGATGTGCGCCGCTCTATAGCATTCAATTTTCAGGCTTCAAAGGGAAAAAACAGATTATTTTTGATAAGAGACTGTCATACACAGATCTTATCACTTCCCTTTGCTGCCTCACCTCAGAACAGCGGTTCATCAAAAACCTGCTTGCCGTCAATCCTGAGCGCACGGATCGCCGCGACGCCTTTTTCATTCACTGACAGGACGATATCCACGTTGCTGTCGCGCTGGGCATTTTCAACCGCCAGCCCTTCACCCTCCGGCACATAATAGCGCTCAATGCCATAAACAACGGGCAGGATTGAATAGCTGTCAAAGAGCTGAAACGGAGCCTCAACCTCCCCGCGCAAAAAGATTTCGCCGTCTTTTAATGCATCCGGAACATCAAATTGCGCCCGCTTCGCCTCCCACAAACCATCGGCCTGTTTCGCCAGCACGACATAAATATAGTTCAATCCGCTTTTGCGTTTCGGCTGACCGCTAATCATATGTGCAGGTAGGCGGGAAATTTCATAGCTCAGAATAACATAATCGCCGCGCATCAGATCACGCGGATCAACCGGCAAAGTCCGCAGCACCACTTCCGAACCGCTGCGCAGAATACTTATACGCTGCTGAACACCTGCCAGCATCACACCTGACTGCAACAATGCCGCAAGAATTGCAGCGACATAAAGCCAGCGCTTTTTAAGAAAACTCATGGCTGCTGCTCCCCATCATGAACGGACACCGCTTTAACAGTTGAGCCATGCAGATATTTTTCCATACGGGTAACCAAATAAGCCAGCCCCATCACCAGCAGACCGCCGATCAGGAAGACACCCGATGTGCCGATCATCGTCCCCACAGTCACGGTCGCCAGATACAACACATGCAAAGAGAAGCCCGCATAGGCGAACCAGCGTAATTGTCCGCTTTTTTCACCGGCGATAATCAGCGCAAAAACACAGATGGCAATTGCCGCCAGCGAATAGACCGCATCGGCACCGGCCTCATAGCTATTGAACAGGTCTTTATGCTCAACCTGAAAGATAAACAGCGCGATCAGCAGAGAAGCCAGACCATAACCGGCCAGCTGCGAGCCAAATCCGTAGCTGTAGCGTTCAAAGGCCGGCCAGCGCCCCTGACAAATCACCAGCACAGCGCCAAGGGCAATCATCAGGATCAGGATCGCCTGATTTTCAATGTCAAAATACAGAGTGAGAAAATAAGCCAGTGTCAGCGCTGCCAGCAAATGCATGGCCTTATCCGCTTTTGTGTAGATAATGGCTCCGACACAGGCGAGGATGTAAAGCGGCATAACCCAGCGATAGGATGCAACCAGATTGACCTGCCCGCCAAGCTCATTCAACACGGTTGACAGATAAAAGCCACCGATACCCAATGCCGCAGCGGTCAAAATCGGCGCGCGCAGCAGCACCGCAGCAACCAGCACACCAACGCCCCATGCCAGCGCCGCCGTCGTCATATCACCGGACATATGATACATCTGTCCGATCAGCGCGATACCGGCACCATAGGTAATTGCCGAGAGCAGATAGAGCGCCGGTGCAAAAATCGCCGCCAATGTGTTGCTTTGCCCGCTTTCACCGCGCCTTTGCAACCATGCGCCGCCAAGATAACCGCTCCACATGACAAACAGGATAAGCGCCACGCGCCAGACACGCGGTATAACTTCCCAATTGGCTGCAACAAACAGGATCAGCGCTGCGCCAAGCAATAATGCACCAAGTACGGCGAGAACACCGCCAATACCAAAGCCGTTCTTGCGGGTTTTAACATCAAGACGCAGCCTGTCTGCGGTTTCCTGATCCAGCAGCCCTTGTAACTGCCACTGGTCGATCTGACTTGCAAGGGAAACAAAAATGGACAAATGGCGATCCTGTTATAATGGTTGCTCCGGCTTGCATGAGAACAAACCTGCCCGATGCAATAGACGAGCGCATAGCTTTACTATCGTGTTAAATTAAGACGAGTGCTCAGGCAATCCCGGCTTACCGGCTTCATCAGGGTTCAGGCGCACATAATCCGCTTTCAGATCTTCCGATGTTTTACGGCTGCCGTCATGGCTCCAGCCGGGCGGCGCTGCCATATACATCAGCCTTTGCCGCAGGCTCAGCCCCGGCGCAAACACATCTTTCATCATCCCCGCCCATTCATGAAATGCCACCCGCACCGGATTGAAAGTACCGATATTGCGCACAATCCCGTAGCGCGGCATATCCTCCGGCAGTTCCTCCACAAATGTGCCGAATAATCTGTCCCAGATAATCAAGGTACCGGCAAAATTCGCATCCAGATATCGCGGATTGGTCGCGTGATGCACACGGTGATGCGACGGCGTATTGAATATGAGTTCAATAGGCTTCCACATTTTGCCGATTGCCTCGGTATGAATCCAGAACTGGTAGATAAGATTAAAGCCATAGACGAAAGCAATCACTGCCGGATGAAAGCCCAGCAATACCAGCGGCACCTGCAACATAAACATGCCGGTAATCTGCCCCGTCCATGACTGACGCAGCGCTGTGGTCAGATTATAGTGCTGGCTGGAATGATGATTGACATGCTCCGCCCAGACCCAACGCACCCGATGGGCAATACGGTGATACCAGTAATAGCGCAGATCATCAAAAATAAAGGCAGCAATAAAGACCCACCAATGCAGGCCGAGGTCAAAGAAACGGAACTGCCAGACCCACAGCAAAGCTGTGACAGAAACAAAACCGAGCAACAGCCCTGCCACAACATTACCGGTGCCCATTAACAGGCTGGTCAGTGCATCACGGGTTTCAAATTCGCCCTTGCGATGCCAATAGCGCACCGCAACCAGCTCAATCATGATCGCAAGGAGATATAAGGGCACTGCCAGCAGTGTCACGTCGAAGAATGCCGGATCATTCATAAAGACAACTCCCCTTTTTATTATTGAGGCCGCGCTAGAGCGGTTTACGTGCAGATTGGATCATAGCGCTCGCTCCAGATTCTTTATTTGGTCGCACTATCACGGGCGTCAAGTTGATCCAACTTGACTGTGAAATGCTCCAGCCATTCACAGACCTGATCACGTGTCTTTTTGTCATCGAAAGAAAAAGCAGCCGCAGGCCATGTAAAATCATGCATCTGCAGAAACAGTCTTGTTTCATCCTGCTTCCGGATTTCCGCAATATCTTGCGCTTTTAAAATGCGTGTCAGAAATTTAGCACCCACCGCATGAACAATACCGGTTCCCTGCTGCGGCAGGTCGAAAAAAGCAGTGCGCCGGTCTTGAGTATAATAAATGCGGGTGATCAGGCTTTCCGGATAATCCTGCCGGAAACGCTCCAGCACATCCTTATCAGTGTTTAAAACCGCCTGCCGGTTACCGCCAAGCAGATGAACAGCCACTGCGCCGATGATGATACCGGCGACGATCATGCCAATGAGTACAGGCGAACTCAGCAAGCGACCTGATCTCCCCCTATAAACAAGCCGTTCCCCTTCATGAAAACAAGGTTCCCACGAAAATTCCCAGCATTCAAGTATCCAAAAATCGCACAGGTACTCAATAACCAGCCCGCAATTTTACCAGTCGCTAACCTTAATGCCGTGCTGCTTTGCATAGCTCTTGAAATGTCACAATTTCTACACAACCCACAGGCGATATTTTTGTGAGACTTAATGCGTGATACCGCATTTAAATTACCCGCAATCACAGTTTAACGAACGAAAATTGCGACCGGCACCAATTTTGTCCAAATAGCGACTAAATAGCGATTTAAATCGTTTAAATGAGGTCTGCAAGGCTCGCAGAGGAGCTATGCAATCTTGTCTCTCCTCATTTCTGATTACCCGGGCTATATACAGGACAACAGATTACACAACACAACTGAACACAATCGAGGGTTTTAAAAATGAACATCATTCGCTCTTTCAACAACTGGCGCCGTTACCGTGACACAGTTTCCGAACTGAACCGTTTGTCCAACCGTGAACTCGGTGATCTCGGTATCTCCCGCTCCGACATTCCTTACATCGCCCGCAAGTCCAACACTGCCGGTATGTAATTTAAGCAAGTCATTGCTAAAACTGTCAGGATCGGGAATTCGCCTGAACTGATAGTATGTATGCCACGAAATATCTGTGCCGGAGTTTTTCAACCACCGGCGCGGACGGATAAACATCCTCCCCTTTCATGACCGGTATTCCTCCTCCCGTACCGGTCATGTTTTATTGCCTGCTGTTGTCCCTCCCGTTTTTCAGCAGGCATAGCGCTGCCAGGACTATGTCCTCCATTCTGCGCTGACTGATATCCCCCCATATCAGTCCTCCTTAAGATAGCTCTGTCGCCCTCCCTCCTGCGACAGGGCTATTTTTTTATCCATTATTCCTATCCGCAAAAGCTTGTGATCTGGCACAGAGGTGATTGATGCCGCGTTGCAAAAGCGGTATTGGACAAAGCATGTCCAATTTATCATCCTATTCACCTGTTCACATTATCGGCGGCGGCCTCGCAGGCAGCGAAGCGGCATGGCAGATTGCTGAAGCAGGCATTCCCGTCATCATTCATGAAATGCGTCCGGTGCGCGGTACAGATGCGCATAAGACCCACGGACTGGCTGAGCTTGTCTGCTCCAATTCCTTCCGCTCGGATGATGCTGAAACCAATGCCGTTGGCGTGCTCCATGCTGAAATGCGTCTGGCCAATTCGCTGATTATGGCCTGCGCCGATGCCAATCAGGTTCCGGCCGGTGGTGCGCTGGCTGTTGACCGTGACGGTTTCTCTGATGCGGTCACTGCAAAGCTTGAAGCGCATCCGCTCATCACCATTCAGCGTGAAGTGGTTGAAGGTCTGCCACCGGAAGACTGGGGCAACACCATCATCGCCACCGGCCCGCTGACCGCTGCAGAACTGGCAGAGGCAATCGCGCAGGAAACTGAAGCCGATTCCCTCGCCTTCTTTGATGCGATTGCGCCGATCATCCATTTTGACAGTATCAATATGGATATCTGCTGGTTCCAGTCGCGCTATGACAAAGTTGGTCCGGGCGGTACAGGCAAAGACTATATCAACTGCCCGATGGATAAAGAGCAATATCAGGCTTTTATTCAGGCTTTGATTGACGGCGAAAAGACCGAGTTCAAAGAATGGGAAGGCACACCTTATTTCGACGGCTGTCTGCCGATTGAAGTAATGGCAGAGCGCGGCCCTGAAACATTGCGCCACGGCCCGATGAAACCGATGGGGCTGACCAATGCCCATAATCGCGATGTGAAGCCCTATGCAGTTGTGCAGCTGCGTCAGGATAATGCACTCGGCACGCTCTATAATATGGTCGGTTTCCAGACCAAGCTGAAATATGGCGAACAGACCCGGATTTTGCGCATGATTCCGGGTTTGGAGAATGCGGAATTTGCCCGCCTCGGCGGTTTGCACCGCAATACCTATCTCAATTCGCCGATCCTGCTGGACACAAGCCTGCGCCTGAAATCCCGCCCGCAGATCCGTTTTGCAGGCCAGATTACCGGCTGTGAAGGCTATGTGGAATCTTCAGCGATGGGTTTGCTCGCCGGTCGTTTTGCGGCTGCGCAGCAGCGTGGTGAAACTTTGCCGCCACCGCCTGTCACGACAGCTTTTGGCGCCTTGCTCAATCACATTACCGGCGGTCATCTTGTCAGCGATGATGAACCGGGCAAACGTTCTTTCCAGCCAATGAATGTGAATTTCGGCCTGTTTCCGGAAGTTACAGTTCCGAAACAGGAAGGTGTGCGTCTGCGCGGCAAGGAAAAGACACAGGCCAAAAAACGCGCTCTTAGTGCCCGCGCTTTGAGTGACTTCAAAATCTGGCTGCAAGAACAGCAATAACATTTTAAAGCCGCCTCCAGAGCATGTCTCCCAAAAGTGGGTACCGGTTTTGGGGTAAAGACATGCGTAAAAACAAAGCACTAGAGCGAGCACAGTGCCACAGCTTAAACGCAACACGCTCTAGAGGCGGCTTTTTTATTACTTATGATTTGAGTGAGGACTTTAAGTAAATCCACTGGCGCCGTAATTGTGACAGGTCAATGCCCTGCTCGGCCACCAGATCAGCTTTGCGCTCTGCGCGTTTCAGCACCAACGGAACCAAACGCACCGGCAGATAGGCTGCTTTCAGGCTTGCCGGCATCGGCTGTTTTTCAAAAGCCGCGTAATGTTCCTTCGCCAGAGCTGTCACCACAGCCACGACACGTTGCATCGCCGCTTTGTCATCACCCTTGATAAATTGCTCTGTCGAAACGCCCACCGCCTGCAACATATCTTCCGGCACATAGACCTGCCCGCGACGGCGATGCAAAGGCATCAGCCGCAGCAAACCGCTGACAGCCTGCGCAACACCCGCATGACCGGAGAGTTCTGCCGAAGATTTCGCCGCATCGGCATCCAAGATCATTGCTGCCATTTGCAAAATGGCACAAGCGGTTTCGCCGCAATAGCCTTCCAGATCATTGCGGCTCGGCATCGGATCATTATAGAGATCAAAAATCCGTGCCTCACAATAGGCATCGAACACGGAGCGCGGCAGCTGATAATCGCCAATCGCCTTGAGCAGCAAAGCCGCCACCGGATTGCCGGTCACTGCACCATGTTCGGTGCCATTGATAAGATCACGCCACCATTGCAGACGCACTTCCCCCGGCAATGCATCATGTACCACATCTCGGATACGGGCGATTTCTGCATTGAATGCATAGAGTGCAGCAAGCGCAGGCCGCTTATCTTCCGGCGCATAAAGCACAGCCAGATAGCGGTCAAAATCACTCTGGCGCAGAAATTGCAGGCAATGCTGATAATGTCCGGTCTCGGCCGCTGAAAATGTCACGGCTTTATTGTCAGTTTCAGCCACGCTCTCACTCCACGGCAATCAGAGCGGCGGCAACGGCACGGTCTTCCGCAAGCAACACATTATAGGTGCGCACAGCAGCGCCGGTGCTCATCGGATCGGAGGAAATGCGGTGTTCACGCAGCACAGCCTTAACATCTTCCGGTATCCGGCGCAGATCCATACCCGTGCCAACCAGCAAAATTTCAATATCGCTTGCCTGCTGCAGGATCATGCCCAGATCAGCCACCGTCAGAATTGGCGGCTGTTTTGGCTCCCAGCCATGAATGCCGGACGGCAGACACATTAATGAACCGCGATGCGACATTTCCGCAAAACGAAAACCGCCATTTCCATAGGCATCAATCGGTGCCCGTCCCGGAAAATGCGCTTCACGGATTTCAATGCCAGTGTTCATTTCGTCTCTCTTTATCTTGAGCACTATAATCTGCTCAGCCCCGCACTAGAGCATTTCCAGTTTATTTTGAAACATAGGAAATGCTCTATCTTTTAGTTTTTACGCGTATCTTATCCGAAAACCGCTTCACACTTTTCGGGATACGCTCAAGCGCACAAGCACTGATATGCGCCCCTTCTACAACAATATGGGAGTTTTACCAGTTCATTACAGTGCATTTCAGCCTGATTAAAACAGCATTGCCCGCAGGAGAACCTGCGGGCAATGCTTATTGTTATATATTGCTGATTACTCAGCTTGCGGTTTGCGGTTCCGCATTTTCGCTGACATCCGACGGTCTGATGCCGAGCAGCCAAAGCAACGGCCCCGCAATATAGATCGACGAATAGGTCGCGATAATAATCCCCAGCGACATCATCACTGCAAAGGAACCGATATCCGCACCACCAAAGATGTAGAGCGGGATCAGCGCCAGCAACGTGACCAGAGAGGTCAGAATTGTACGGGACAGCGTCTGATTGATCGCAGCATCCACCAGCATACTGACCCGCGTCTGCGGATAGCGGCGCAAATTATCACGCACGCGGTCATACACGACCACCGTATCGTTAAGCGAATAACCGATCACCGTCAGCAGTGCCGCAAGGCTCCACAAATTATATTCAAAGCGGAACAGCGCAAAAACACCGATCATAATGATAATATCATGCGTCGTTGCCAGCACGGCACCGACAGCAAACTGCCAGCGGAAACGCAGCCACAAATAGGCAAAAACGCCGATCAGTGCCAGTCCGAGCGCTGCATTACCAATCCGCGACAAATGATCGGAAACCGTTGGCCCCACCACTTCGACGCGCTGGAAATCATAATCCTGCTCGAACTCGTCGCGCAATTTCACGACAACAGTCTGCTCGGCATCATCACCGGCATCCTGCGAACCGATCAGCAGCTCGGCAAGGTTTTCATTTTTACCCTGCACCACCCGCGCACCGTCAATATTCAGCTCGGACAGACGCAAACGAATATCATCCAGATCCGCAGGTCCTTCACGCGACTGCAGCTCGACAGAAGAACCGCCGTCGAAATCGATACCGTAATTCAGACCCATGGTGAAATAAAACACGACGGCAGCAACACAGGCAGCGGCAGAGATAATCGCCGTAATGCCGCTCAGTTTCATAAAGCCGATTTTGGTATTGGTTGGCACCAGCTTGAGGAAACGCGCCGGAATCACTGTTGGCTTCGACTGGCGAACCCAGAGAGAAATCAGGAGACGGGAGAAGGTGTAGGTTGTGAAAAGTGACGTCGCAACACCAATGGTCACGATAATCGCAAATTCATGCAACGGCCCGCTGCCGAACATCAGCAATACCAATGCCGCGATCAGCGTTGTCAGATTGGCATCCACCACACAGGCACGCGCACGGGAAAAGCCGGATTCAATCGCTTGCACAACGGAATAACCGTTACGGCGATCTTCACGCATTTTCTCAAACAGCAGAATATTGCTGTCCACGGCCATGCCGATTGTCAGCACCAGACCGGCAATGGTTGCCAGCCCGACTGCAACGCCGAAGAATGACACGACGGCAATCATCAGCATGACATTGACGCCAAGTGCAATCACAGAGATCAGACCAAGCAGGCCATAGGACAGCACCATAAACAGAGCGACAACCACAAGCGCGCTCAGTGCAGTAATCAGTCCGTAGCTTGTATAATTCTGGCCAAGCGCCGAAGCGATGCTGCGCTCTTCCAGAACCTGAACTGGAGCAGCAAGCGGCCCCGAACGCAGAACAACACCAAGATTGCTCAGTGTTTCCAGATCAAAATCACCGGTGATCTGCAGATTACCGGTCGTAATTGCCTCCTGAATACGCGGAGCCGACACAATCTGATTATCAATCACAACAGCAAGAACAGAGCCGGTATTCTTGGTCGTAAAATCGGCCAGATCCTTTGTGCCCTCTTCCGTCAGGGAGATGGTAATCACTGAATCCTGCGCGGTATTTACGCCGACTTCCGCATCGGCAATGTCTTCACCGGTAAGAACCGGTGCTTTTTTAACAATATAGCCAACCGGCGGATCATCAAACGAATAGATGATTTCTGAATCCTGCGGAACCAGCCCCTCAGCCAGCGGATCAGGCGTCGTTACAATTTTCGCCTGACGGAAATTGATATCGCCTTTCAGGCTCAGGAGATCTTTGATGAGCTGTGCATCATAAACATCCGGCACTTCAGCGCGTATCTGGTTTTTGTTCTGCACATTGATACGGGCATTATCATAGCCCAGCTCAGACAGACGGTCGGCCATAACGGCTGCGCTTTTATCCAGATCTTCCGCAGTAATTTTCGGCGATGCCAGAACAACGCGCGTACCGCCTGTCAGATCAAGACCGGTGATAATCTGCCCTTTCGGGAAACCGTCAGGCAGACCCGACAATTGCTGAGCGGAAAAGAAATTAGGTAATGCAAAGATAAAACCGGCCAGAACGACCAGCCAGATCAGTACCGATTTCCAGCGCGGGAAATAGAGCATCGGCAATCCATCCGTAAAATTGATGCCGCTTTGCAGCAAATCCGCAAAACAGACAGGATCAGACGTAACAGCAATGTTTTGAGAATAACTGCCGAATAAAACACGGCAAATTCTGCTTACACCACCTCATTTTCTGATCTTATACGTGATTCGTACAAATCTCAGCAGGCACACAGGCGGATGGCGCAGATTTTAAGCTGATGATGCGCTATTGCAGCACATCAAATTATAGTTTCAGACCAATAAAAAAGCCCGCTCGAAGCGGGCTTTAATAACAATAAGCAATAAGCTTACTTGTTCTTGTTGTCGGCAACCGGTTCACCACGGGTGCGCACATCACCGATGGTGGAGCGCAGAACGCGGATTTTGATACCGTCAGCAATTTCAGCTTCCAGTTCATTATCATCGATTACTTTGGTAACTTTAGCGATGATGCCGCCACCGGTAATGATCGTGTCATTGCGGCGGATATTGGTCAGCATTTCGCCGCGTTTTTTCATCTGATTACGCTGAGGGCGGATAATCAGGAAATACATAACAACGAAAATAAGAATAAACGGCAGAATGCTCATCAGCATATCCGCGCCACCGGCACCACCGGCGGCCTGAGCGTAAGCAGGGGTAACAAACATGAAAGTGACTCCTCGTCAAACTGAAAACTGTCCGATGCTTCTCGGCTGCAGAATTCCTTAAACCGATTGCGGGTTAGGGAATTATGTAGTCAAAGCCGTCATATTTCACCGGCATGCATCAAATTTATTCACTGCGCATTACAACGGTTATACGCCGTTATGCAACCATAGATGCAAATTCTTAATCCACTTTACCAGTGCGGCCATCATTTTTTTCACTCCGGCCTTGGCTACAGGCACAAATACAATATTTTCACACAACCGTACCCATGGGTACTATTCAAAGGCAATAATCTTGCTAAAGTCAGACTGTTCTTGAAGGCAGTCTTTAAGAAGCAAACAGAAACAGTCCGGTAAAGCCGGTAGCGAATGCTCAAGTGCTTTACTTAAAATCCGGGCATTCTTGCATCCCGCCATAAGTCTGATGACCGGATACAAGAGTGCCGCGGATAGAATACAGGCTTTAAAATGAACACGACTGAGCAAATATTGAGTGCAAAACTGGATCAGCTGCTGGCTGTTCTTGAGCGTATGGCACCACCTGTCCCGAAACCGATACAGGCAGATCGTGCCGATACTTTTGTCTGGGAGCCTTCCCGCCTTGAACTGGCACCGGTCAAAAAGGTCAACCGTATTGATCTCGGTCTCATTCATGGTGTTGACCATGTGCGCGACCAGCTGGTGAGCAATACCGAGCGTTTTGCCCGCGGCCTGCCCGCCAATAATGTGCTGCTCTGGGGCGCACGCGGCATGGGCAAATCCTCATTGGTCAAAGCCGCGCAGGCTTCAGTTAATCAAACGGCGCAGAAACCACTGAAACTCATTGAAATTCACCGTGAAGATATCAACAGCCTGCCGGTATTGATGAATCTCATCAAGGAGAGCGACTACCGTTTCATTCTGTTTTGTGACGACCTGTCCTTCGACCATGACGACACATCCTACAAATCACTGAAAGCTGCACTTGAAGGCGGTGTCGAAGGCCGTCCTGATAATGTGATTTTCTATGCCACATCCAACCGCCGTCATCTGATGCCGCGTGAAATGATTGATAATGAGCGTTCCAGCGCTATCAATCCGTCGGAAGCGACAGAAGAAAAAGTCTCACTCTCCGACCGTTTTGGTCTGTGGCTTGGCTTCCATAAATGCAATCAGGATGATTATCTGGCAATGGTCGACGGCTATGCCGCGCATTACGGCTTCAATTATCCGGTTGAGAAGCTGCATGCGGAAGCCCTTGAATGGTCAACCACACGCGGCAACCGTTCAGGCCGCGTTGCCTGGCAATATGTACAAGATTTGGCCGGAAGGCTTGGCATTTCCATTCATGCATAAACCAAAAAGCCCGCTGCATGATGCAGCGGGCTTTTTCAATTCAGAACATAATTTTAAAGGGTTAGAACGTCCTTTGCATGGCACGCGGCGCTCTATATTCCGGGAATTATGTTTCCAGATATTTCGACGGATTAACCGGCGTTGAGTTCTTGCGCACTTCAAAATGCAGCTTTGGCGATTTTGCATTGCCGCTCATACCGGAACGGGCAATTTCCTCACCGCGACGTACTTTCTGACCACGCTGCACATTGATCTTGCTGTTATGACCATAGACAGTCACAAGACCATTTTCGTGGCGCACCAGAACAGTCTGACCGAATTCCTTCAGCCCGTCTCCGGCATAGATAACCACACCGTTTTCGGCTGCTTTAACCGGCGTACCTTCCGGCACCATAATGTCGATACCGTCATTCACAGTACCGCCGTCACGCTGACCAAAGCTGGTCAGCACCTTGCCGCGCACCGGCCAGCGCATCTGCGAGATACCGGTTGCAGAAGGCGCCATGGCGACATCCTGCTCGGCTTCTTCAATCACCTTATTGCTCGCCTGCGGCGGTGTATAAGGTTTCACGCTGCCATCCGGCACCTGTTTTGCAGCTGCAGGCGGGGTTGAAGCTGTTTTTACTGTCGTATCAACTGCGGCCTGAACCGGCTTGGCAACAGCCGCGACCTGCGTTGCAGCAGCAGTCGCTGCAACAGGGATCACCAAAGACTGACCGACGCGGATTGTACCGTCGCTCATGCCGTTCGCTTGTTTCAGAGCTGCAGCCGTCACACCATTGCGCTGGGCAATCGCATGCAGCGTATCACCGCTCTGCACAGTATAACCGCCGGTCGCAGCAGCTACTTTTGCGCCTGCATTGGCAACAGCATTATTCACTTTATTCGTCGCAGCCTGCTGAGCATTGGCAACAGCCTGTGTACCGTTTGATTTCAGCTGACCAAGGGTCTGCGTACCGCCATTGGCAGCAGCAACCAATGCGCCGCCGGCAGCGGCTTTAACGCCCGGAATTGTCAGTGTCTGCCCTGCCCGCAACATATTCGGGTCAGTAATATTATTCGCAGCCATCAGATCATTCGGAGACACATTAAACCGGCGGGCAACGCCGTAAAGTGTTTCACCCGGCTGCACCATCGCATTATTAACCGAACTTGCCGCAGCATTGGTCATATTGCTGCCAGCCATTGCAACCTGCTGTGTCGCCTGATCGCGCACGGACTGAACAGAGTTCTGAACATTATTCTGCACAACCTGTGCAGCGCCCATCGGTGCGGCAGTTCCTACCGGCGGCAACTCGTTACGCTGCACATTACCGGAAGCCACACGCTGCGCAGCCGGCATCGACGGATAATTATCCGCGCCGTTATTCTGCTGATAGGACTGATTCTGTGACTGCATAATCGCGCGCTGATTATTCGTCGATCCAGTCGTAAGGCCATCCGTAAAGCGTGTCATATCCCCGCTACAGCCAGCAACCACACCTGCAAGCAGGATGACCGCGCTATGACGCAGAAGACGCTCGGACGCATGATGCAAAACTTTTTTACGCATATTCAACCCGTCCATACCCGAAACTCTAAGTAGACTTATTAAAGCGCGTTAATGTTACCTGCTGGTTAAAATTGCTGTAAAAAAATTAAAAGATTCATCAAACGGATACCATAATCGCTAAATCAGGCAAATTTGATACACGACATGCTGCTCCGAAGCCTGTCAGAGCGCTGTGACAACCATAAAAACCGGGAAATAAAATCAGCCGAAGTTTCAGAGAAACGCAGCAGAGCCTTCGATAAACGGCTGATAACGCACCATCATCAGGTCTTCACGCTCAAAACGGCTGCCGACTTTGGCCATGCGGCACATGACCTGCTGCCCGTCACCCTGCCCGACCGGTGCAATCATCACGCCATGCGTTGCCAGCAAATCCAGATATTGCCGCGGCATTGCATCCGAAGCCAGCCAGACGATAATGCGGTCATAAGGACCACCAGCTACACCATGGCGGCCATCTGCATGTTTGCAAACAACATTTTCGATCTGATGTGCCTGAAACTGATTGCGCGCGGCTTCTGCCAGAGTCTTATAACGCTCAATCGTTGTCACACGCGCGGCAAGGCGCGCCATAACAGCGGCAGTGAAACCCGAGCCTGTGCCGATTTCCAGCACGCGATGTCCCGCTTCAAGCGACAAAGCCGAAAGAAAACGCGCCTGATCGTCCAGCCCCTCAATTGATTCGCCGCAAGCCAGCGGCAAAACACGATTGCTATAGGCAAAATCCTGATAGGCCGAATTGATGAAATGCTGACGCGGCGTAGCTTCAATTGCTGCAAACAAACGCGGATCGTGCAAACCGCGACTGCGCATACGCAATACAAAAGAGGCAAAACCTTCTTTGCCGCTCATGCGATATTTGCCCGTATTTGCCTGCATGTGAATATTCATGAACCCTGCCCGAAGTCAGATTTATAGCCGATCAGGCAGCATCATCCTTTAAAATTGTAAATTCAGAGATAATGCGAAGAAATAAAAATGCCGGAGACATTTCCGCCTCCGGCATTTCCTTAATCCAGACCTGAATATCAGGCTTTTTCGATACGGGTCATGCCGCCCATATAAGGCACCAGAGCCTCAGGAATGGTGATGCTGCCATCTTCTTCCTGATAATTTTCCATCACAGCGATCAGCGCACGGCCAACAGCAACACCGGAACCGTTCAGCGTGTGAACAAAACGGGTCGCTTTTTCACCGGCAGCACGGTAACGCGCATTCATGCGACGTCCCTGAAAATCACCGCAGACCGAGCAGCTGGAGATTTCGCGGAATGTATTCTGACCCGGCAACCATACTTCGATATCGTAGGTTTTCTGTGCGCCGAAGCCCATATCACCGGTGCAAAGTGTAACAGTGCGGAATGGCAGACCGAGACGCTTCAGAACTTCTTCAGCGCAACCGGTCATGCGTTCCAGTTCGGCTTCCGAGGTTTCAGCATCGGTTACCGATACCATTTCCACTTTCCAGAACTGGTGCTGGCGCAGCATACCGCGTGTATCACGTCCGGCAGAACCGGCCTCTGAGCGGAAGCAAGGCGTCAGCGCAGTCACACGCATCGGCAGTTCAGCACCATCCACAATCTCGCCATTAACCAGATTGGTCAGCGGCACTTCCGCTGTCGGGATCAGCCAACGGCCATCAGTGGTGCGGAACAGATCTTCCGAGAATTTCGGCAGCTGGCCTGTGCCATATACCGCATCATCACGCACCATCAGCGGAACCATGGTTTCAGAATAACCATGTTCTGTGGTGTGCAGATCAAGCATAAACTGACCGAGCGCGCGTTCCAGACGCGCAAGCGCACCTTTCAGCACGGTAAAGCGCGAGCCGGACATGCGGGTAGCACGCTCGAAATCCATCAGACCGAGGGCTTCGCCCAGTTCAAAATGCTCTTTCGGTTCAAAACCGTAATTACGGATATTGCCGACACGACGTGTCTCGACATTATCATTCTCGTCTTTACCGACAGGAACGCTGTCATAAGGCACATTCGGCAGGCTCGAGAGAACATCATTCAGCGCTTTATCGAGACGACGCTCTTCTTCTTCCGCTTCAGTGAGGAAGGTTTTCAGCTCGGCAACTTCCGCCTTCAGGCGGTCAGCGGTCGCCATATCTTTTTCGCCCATCGCTTTGCCGATCTCTTTCGAGGCGGCATTGCGGCGCTCCTGCGCTTCCTGCACCTTGGCAATATGCTGACGGCGGGCTTCATCCAGCGCCAACACATCGGAGGATACAGCAGAGGCTCCGCGCTTTTGCAGAGCAGCATCAAGAGCTTCAGGGTTTTCGCGTATCCATTTAATGTCCAGCATTGGAAGTACCGTTATTTTTAGGTTCAGGTTCACCGTAATCACAACAAGCGGTTACGGCAGGATCTTATATCGCAACACGATCACAACTGATCCGCTGCAATGCATGAAAAGGCAGCATAAATGCTGCCTTCAATTTCTATCACATGATACGAAAATCAGGACGATTTTTGCTCATTATCATCTGCAGGTGTGAGATTATTGAGAATTTCGGCCTGAGCGCGCTTCTTCTCAATCATCTGTGCCAGCCAGATCGAGATTTCGTAGAGCAGGATTGCCGGTATAGCAAGACCGATCTGGCTTGCAGGATCCGGCGGTGTCAGCACGGCAGCCACCACAAAGGCAATCACAATCGCATATTTGCGCTTATCCCGCAGGCCCTGCGCAGTCACCAGCCCAACCTTGGCCATCAGCGATGTGATAACCGGCAGCTGGAACACCAGACCGAAGGCGAAAATCAGCGTCATAATCAGACTGAGATATTCCGACACTTTCGGCAGCAGGGAAATCTGCACTTCGCCATCCGCACCCGATTGCTGCATGGCAAGGAAGAACCACATCACCATCGGTGTGAAGAAGAAATAAACCAGTGCGCCACCCAGCAGGAACAGCAAAGGCGAGGCAACCAGAAACGGCAGGAACGCCATACGCTCATGCTTATAAAGGCCGGGCGCAACAAACTTGTAAATCTGCGAAGCAATCATCGGAAAGGCAAGAACCAGACCGCCGAACATCGCCACTTTCACCTGCGTGAAGAAGAACTCCTGCGGTGCGGTATAGATCAATGCGGCTTTGCTGCGATCCATCCCTGCCCAGTCCAGCGCCCATTGATAAGGCAGAACCAGCAAATTGAAGAGATGCTTGGCAAAAGCAAAGCAGAGTACAAAGGCCAGAAAAAAGGCCACAATCGACCAGATCAGGCGGCGGCGCAGCTCAATGAGATGCTCAAGCAAAGGCGCAGCGCTCTGGTCTATTTCATCCTGATCACTGCTCACTGCTCAGTTCCTGTCTTTTTTGTTGTTTTCGCTGCGGCTTTTGCACGGGGCGCAGCAGCTTTTTTCTCTGCGGCTTGCTTTACCGGTGCAGCTTTAACCGCAGAATCGTTTTTTGCCGGCGCTTTCTTTGCTGCAGGTTTTGCCGCTGTGTCAGCCGCAGCTTTTGAAGCTCTGGGTTTCGCGGCTTTTTTCACCGGTTCTGCAGCAGCAGGCTCGGCAACAGCAGCTGAAGGCTTTGCAGCAACAGGCTGTGCAGCAGGCGCTGCCGCTTTCGCCTCTTCCTCTTTGATTTCAGAGAGATCGAGCGGCGAATCCATAGGCACGACCGGTGTTTCCTCCGGCTTCGGCGATGCATTATTCAGGCTGGCACGCAAATCATCACCGGCGCTGCGCACCGGTTCAAAAATATCCGTCACCGTTTTGCGCGGGTCATATTGCTTCACGCCGTCAATTGTCTTTTTGACTTCGTCCAGCTCTGCCTCGCGCATTGCTTCATCAAAATGCGTCCGGAACTCATTCGCCGTGGCGCGCAGCTTTCCTGTTGCCTTGCCAAAGGCGCGCAACATTTTCGGAAGATCCTTCGGGCCGACAACAACGATCATAACAACCGCAATTACCAGAAGCTCCGACCAGCCTATATCTAACATCGGCGTTCCATTTCACCATCTGTCCGCCTTTGGCCTGTGTTCAAAGCGAACGCGTGGCCAAAGTTTGTCTGCGCCGCATAAGGCGGCACAGTCCGGCAGAATGATCTGTAATTACAGTTTTGTCGTTTTCTTCGTCGGCTTGACCTGTTCGCCGGTCTCATTGTCGATGGTCTTGGAAGAAGCAACATCGGTTTCTTCAGGCTCGTTCATGCCCTGCTTGAAGTTTTTGATGCCCTTGGCAACATCGCCCATCAGTTCAGGAATTTTGCCGCGGCCAAACAACAGCAGCACAACCGCCAGAACAATAAGCCAATGCCAGATCGAAAAACTACCCATCTTATATCCCCTAAATGCTCTCGCGGCATATTCATACCGGAGCAGGATTATCCAAATTCAGTCTCTATTTAAGCGCAATCACAGCATTGTTCAAACAGAACCGGTGAAATTTCTCTTTGTTCTACAGCATAGTTACAAAAATAAAAAACATTTATCCGGCAGAACCCCGCTGAAGCCCTTACCCGGTAACGTGCCGCTGTTTGAAATGGCTGCAACCCCGCCGCTGCTTAAAAGTTAACAAGCACAGAATTATGACAATTTTAACAGTAGAAGCAGCGAAAAAGGCTATTTACGCTCATCATCTTCGACCTTCGGCATGAAAAGACCTAGCTCTTCAATATCACCGGCAGTCAGCGGGTCTTCATCCGCCAGCAACTCATCCGGCCGAACACTCGGCACCGGCACAGAGAAATTCGAAGGCAGACGTGCGGAGAGCAGCCCTGCCCCGCGCAACTCATCCATACCCGGCAGATCGCGAATCTCTGCCAGACCGAAATGATCCAGAAAACTGTCTGTCGTGCCATAGGTCACCGGACGTCCCGGTGTGCGTCTGCGACCGCGCAGTTTCACCCAGCCGGTTTCCATCAGCACATCCAATGTGCCTTTTGAGGTTTCCACGCCGCGAATATCTTCCATCTCCGCACGGGTTACCGGCTGATGATAAGCAATAATTGCCAGCACTTCGAGCGCCGCACGCGACAGTTTCTTCTGTTTGACCAGATCGCGGCTCATCAGAAAGCTTAAATCCGATGCTGTGCGAAACGCCCAGCCGTCACCGGCTTTGACCAGATTGACACCGCGCAGACGATATTCACTTTGCAGCACTTTCAGCACCGGCAACAGTTCCACATCCAGCGGCAGTCGCTCCGACAGCATTTTCTCCGTCACCGGCTCGGAAGACGCGAAAATAATCGCCTCAACCATACGCACCACATCACCCAGCGCCTCGCGTGACGGCACGGACGGATTGGCATCATCGGAAGATATGATCGGCATTTCAGCCTCAGCAGCTGTCAAAATTTCAGTCTCGCTCACGCTTCATCCTTATCTTCGCGATCCGCCTTCAGATCATCTGGCACACTGCTCACCGGTTTACGTTCGGCAGCGCGTACAAAAATCGGTTCGAAAGCTGCATTTTGGCGTAATTCCATCCGCCCTTCACGCACCAGCTCAAGACTGGCGGCAAAGGAACTGGCAATCGCACTCGCACGATCTTCCGGTCGCGCAATATAATCCAGCAGAAACGCATCCAGCGCCACCCAGTCCTGCAATTCACCTACCATGCGCACCAGCAGCACCCGCGCCTCTTTAAGCGACCAGACTGTGCGCTTGGCAATCTGCACATGGGAAACCGCCTGCCTCTGACGCTGTGAAGCATAAGCCGTGAGCAGATCATAAAGCGAAGCGCTGTAAAGGCTGGTCTTTTCCACCAGCACCGTTTCCGGCATACCACGGGCAAATACATCGCGCCCCAGCCGGTCACGATTGACCAGCTTGCCCGCCGCATCACGCATCGCTTCAAGCCGTTTCAACCGGAATTGCAAGACGGAAGCCAGCTGTTCGCCGGTCTCGCCATCCTCATCTTTGGCCTTGGGGATCAGCAAACGCGATTTGAGATAGGCCAGCCATGCCGCCATCACCAGATAATCGGCAGCCAGTTCCAGCTTTCGGTCGCGTGCCAGCTCGATAAATTTCAGATATTGCTCGGCAAGCGCCAGCACGGAAATCTGTGTCAGATCAACCTTCTGATTGCGTGCCAAGTGCAGCAGCAAATCCATCGGGCCTTCAAAACCCTGCACATCCACATGCAGGGTCAGATCTTCGGCACTATCCGGCGGAATGATGAGTGCCGTCTCTGACTGCCACAGATCATCCATCGGCACATCGGCCTTTGGTGTCTGGGGATTATCCGTCTTTGCGGTTTCGGTACTCATCATCCGGCCTGTTATTTATTGAAGTTCTGCCCGATTATCAGGCAACAGCGACCTCTGGGAATAAAGCGTTAAATTCCGCACGGATCGCTGCCTCATTGCTCAGATCCGCTTCACCTGCAAAGACTTCAGCCAGTTCCGCACGGCGCAGGCTCTCATCTTTCAGATCAGGAATAGCAGCGGCAACGGCAATAGTTTCTTCCAGCACGCCGCTGCAATGCAGCACCACATCACAACCGGCAGCGATAATCTCACGGGCAATATCATCCAGATTACCGGACAGCGCCTTCATGGAAATATCGTCGCTCATCAGCAAGCCGTCATAATCCAGCATATCACGGATCACACAATTGATAACCACCGGTGACAGCGTTGCAGGACGTTCCGGATCAAGCGCCTTGTAAACAATATGCGCAGTCATAGCGGCCGGCAGATCATCCAGCTGGCAGAATGGTACAAAATCACGGGCACAAAGTTCGCTCAAAGGCGCATCAACGCTCGGCAGTTCCTTATGACTGTCGGCAAATGCACGGCCATGCCCCGGCATATGTTTCATCACCGGCAGCACACCACCGGCCATCAGTCCTTCAGCAACCGCATTGCCCAATACCGCAACAGTTTCCGGATCATAGGAGTAAGCGCGCGAACCGATCACCTCATGAGAGCCTTCAACCGGCACATCCAGCACCGGCAGACAATTGGCATTGATGCCAACGCCCATCAGATCAAAAGCATGAAGACGGCCGAGCAGCCAGGCGGCGCGCATACCCTGTTCTTCATCCTGTTCATAAAGCGCACCGATCTGCGATGCTGACGGATAATTCGGCACCAGCGGCGGGCGCAGACGCTGCACACGCCCGCCTTCCTGATCGATAAAGATCAGTGTCTCATCCCGTCCGGTTACATCGCGGATTTGCGCGGTCAATGCGCGCAACTGCTCCAGACTTTCCACATTGCGGGCAAACAGAATAAAGCCCCACGGACGCACACGACGGAACAATTCCTGCTCGGCTTCGGTCAGCGTGGTACCTTCGAAACCGGTAATCATGGCTTTAAATGTCATTGCGGCAATGCTCCTCGCCTATTGGAATATGACAAATCAGACAGGCATTTCGCAGATAAATGACTTCATTTAACGTCCGCGATAATGCGACAAATCAGATAATGCTCTCTGCATAACCCATAAAGAGAAAATGCGCTGCGTATTTTAAAGATACACAGCGCATTTCATGTTTGTTTTACATATTTTCGGATCAGAGTGTCGGGAAGCAGCTGCCGCCGGCAGATTTCAGACGCTCACAGAGCGCTGCGGCTTCAGCCTTGGTGCCACCCGGAATACGGACACGGTAATAAGTACCTTTACCGGCAATATCCGCTCTTTTGATATCAACACCACGACCACCGATAACATTACCGTAGCGCGAGCTCATATTGGCATAGCTTTTCTGTGCCAGCTCTGCACTCGGCTGCGAAGCGATCTGAATGAACCATGTGCCCGCAGGAACATTGGCCGAAACATTGGCTGCAGGCGCAGTGGCGCTGGCAACCTGCTGCGGTGTTGTATTTTGTGCAGGGCGCTCCACATTGCCTACAACATTAACCGGCTGCTCGGCAGGACGGGACGGCACAACCGGAGCTGTTGTCACTTCACGCGGTTTGACCTGTTCACCGGAAGCGGTGAAAGTCTGCGTCTGTACAACGCGCGGTGCTGCTGCACTCTGTGCAGAAGGTGCCGGTGCATCAGTACCCAGACGTTCAGGAACAGCACTCTGGCTGATCAGGCGGGATGCCTCATCAAGACCATTATCGGTTGCAGCTGCATTATTATTTGCAGGCGCAGTGGCCGCCGGTGCTTCACTCGGTACGATTGTACCGTCAGCGCGCACGACCATGGTTTTCACCGTGCGTGGTGTTACCAGCTCACGCTCAGCCTCTTGTGCCGGATTATTGGCAGCAGGAGGCGTCGCACTATTGGTGCTTTCCGGTTCATCTGACAGCAAACGGTCTTCTTCCGCATCCGCACCCTGCAACAGACCTACATCAACCGGCTCTTCTTCCGTATTGATAAGGGTTTTCTGTTCAGGCGCAGCAGGTTTGGTACCGGAAACCTGATCGTAAACAGCCTTGTCCTGATTTGGTACAACCATACCGCCCGGATTTTCCGGCTGGACTTTAACCGGCTGGCTGTCAGCCCGCAGAACAGCAGGTTCGCCGCCGACAACACCGCCGGATTTGAGCATATAGTAACCGCCGCCCAGAACGATCAGAGCCGCTGCAGCGACTGATGCCCAGAGGATAGGTTTACGCAACGGGTTCTCTTCACGCGGACGGGCTTCCGTATAGTCATCCTCATCACGGGCAAAATTCTCGGACAGATTATAGGTGTCGAAATCATTATTCTGCGCACCCTGAGCCGCCCAGTGATTATAATAATCATCCTGCGTGGCCTTGCCTGTCTGGCCTGCACCGCTCTGCGCGGAAGAACCACGCAATGCTGCACCCGCTACGGCTGCACCGGCAAGACCAGCTGCAGCACCGGCAATAGTGCCGAAACCTGCACCAGTTGAATCGGTTTCTCCCGGCTCAGTTTTGACGCTCGTATGATAGTCTGCGAAATTATCCTGCAGGATATTTTCGAAAGCCTTATCCGCCTCACTGGTTGTATCCGGTGCGGCAGCTTCATTCACACTGATCGTGCTGAAAATTTCTGCGAATTCTGATTCGAGACTGTTCAGCCCCGTTTCTTTAACATCATCGCCATAGCTGACCTCAGGCAGATCGAGCGCCTGTGTCTGCTCAACCTTGTTTTCCGACACAACAACAGATTCGATTTCCGGTGCCGGTACAAACGGCTTGGAGGCTGCACTCTGAGCAGGCTGATAGGCCGGAATCTCCGGTTCATCATTCAGATCAAGATCAAGCGGCAGCTCTTCCGATGCTTCTGCAACGGCGAAATCATCGGCAGGCTGCAGGTCTTCATCAAATGAGAAATCGAAATCATCATTGCTGAAGAAATTATCCGCCGCAGCCGGTTCTTCATAAGCCGGTTCTTCGTAGGAAGCTGCAGCAGGAGCAGTGTCACGCACAGGCTGCGAAGCATAAGCAGACGGAATAGCTGCAATCGTATCCGCAAAGCTGCTGACAGAGCGTTCTGCTGTACTTGCTGCAGATGTGGTTGCAGCCGCAGCTGCCGGTGTCGCCGCACCGAATGTGTAGGAAGAATAACCACGCACTGCATTATGCGCCAACGGAGCCACAGGCTCATTATACGTCAATGGAGCCTCCGGCTCATTATACGCCAATGGAGCCGCCGGCTCCGGTACATAAGGCTGCTCTATGGCCTGTTCTGCAACGGGCGCATTTTCTTCTGCTTCGTAGAAATCATCGCCGAAGTTGAAGTTTTCAGTCTGCTGATCTTCTTCAAAAGCGACAGCCTGTTCCGGCTCATAGGTTTCGGTTGTTTCTTCCGCGTAATCAGACTGTGATCTGGCGCCGAACAGATCCGCGAAGGAACTGGCTGCCGGAGCTTCAGCTGTATCAGCACTGTCCTCTTCCCAATTGGTCTGGGCGCTGGCTGTGCGGTTTGGCAAGCGGCTCAGATCGGGAGCAGCAAAGAACTCATCATCAATCTGATCGTAATTCTGCACCGGTGCAGCCTGCGTATAATCATCCTCGGCCTGCATATCTGTATGGGCATAATGATCCGCAACCGGCTCCTGACCGTCAAAATCGGCTACAGCAGGGGCAACCTCAATGGACGGCGCATCAAACAATGGCTCGATATCGGTTAGCGGAACAACTTCATCCTCATAAGCCGCGACCGGATCAGCATAGGCCGTTGCTTCAGGTGTTGCTTCAAACGGTGCCTGATAAGCATAATTATCCGTCTGAGCCGGTGCTTCATCCTGCAGCAGGAATGAAAGTTCATCCTCAAAGCTGGTATCAGACTGCTGTGCTGCATTCACAGGGCGGTAAGCCTCGTTTTCCGCAAAAACATTGTCATAGCTCTGGGCAACAAATTCCTGTTGCGGCTCACGGCCGATATCAGAAAAATCGAAATCATCTGCATTCAGTTCAGGCAGATCAAAATCCTGAGCGGCCTGCTCTTGCGAAACATTGGCCGCGGCTTCCGAATATTCAGGCGCATGGGAACCATAACCCGCCTGATAAGGCTGGGCATACTGGTTCTCCTGATAATACGGCTCAGCAGCAACCTGCGAGGCGGTTTCCGGTTCAAAGCTCTGGCTCAGCTCATTTTCCAGCGAAGAGAAATAATCTTCATTCGCAGCCTGCACAGGCTCTGAAAATGCTGCATCCTGAGGCAGATCGGAATAGGCCTCATAATAAGCATTCTGCGGTTCCGCAGCCGTATAATCCTGCTCTTCCGCATAATATTGCGGAATATCCTGCTGAAAGGCAGGCTGGGACTGTTCCGGTGCTTTTTCTTCTGCATAGGCACGCTGCAACGGCGCATAGCCGGTAAAGCGCGGCTCGACAGCCTGCTGGTAAGAGCGGCTCTCAGCAGCTGTCTGCTGAACAGGGCTGAACGCTTCATCCTGCGGCTGGAAATTGCTGGCTGGCTGTGCCGGTTCAGCAGCGAAGTCCGCCGCGAATTCAGCATCGAAATCTGCCATCAGTTCCCGCTCAAGGCTCATCTCGGAAGACATTTCCGGTTCAGCCTGCGCATTCTGCATATTTTTTTGTTCTGCCGGTTCATCAAAGCCAAAAATGCGCGACAATTCAAACAGCGGATCATTATCCCGCGCCGATTCGTCGCGAATATCACTGTGATTCTGATTGCGGCCCGTCACGCTACTGTCAGTCATGGCGTTTTCCTAATTTCAACTGGAGCGCCCGCCGACGTCTCCCTAATCATTGCTAATATAGCAAGGCAATGTGGGCAAAACTTGACAGTAGTTTCCTGCAAAAACGGCACGAAAACGCAGCAAATGCGCCTTTCGTGCCGGTCTTTACCTGAATATCAGAGGCGGTAACTTAAACCGCCCTCACTCTATTCAGCGCATTTCTGTCGGAGCATCCGCGCCGATAATCGACAATCCGGATACCAAGACATCAGAAACAACCTGCACCAGCCCTAACCTGGCAAGTGACAAGTTTGTATCGTTAACCTTAATAAAACGTAAGTCCGGGTTGTCCGAGCCACGATTCCACTGAGAATGGAACGCGCTTGCGAGGTCATAGAGGTAAAATGCGAGCCTGTGCGGCTCCTGATGGATAGCCGCAGTCTCAATCAGACGCGGATATTCGGCAAGCTTACGCACCAGCGCCACTTCGCTCTCAGCGGTGAGCAGAGACAGGTGTTTTGCCGCCTCTTCACGTTCGATTTTTTCCAGACCAAGCTGCTCTTTCGCCTGACGGAAAACCGAGTTCGCACGCGCAGATGCATATTGCACGTAGAATACCGGATTGTCTTTGGACTGCTCGGTGACTTTGGCGAAGTCAAAGTCCAGCGACGCGTCATTCTTGCGGTAAAGCATCATGAAACGCACAGCATCGGAACCAACTTCATCCACCACATCACGCAGTGTGATGAACTGGCCTGAACGCTTGGACATACGTACCGGCTCGCCATCACGGAACAACTTGACCATCTGGCAGATCAGCACGGTCAACTCGGCCTTACCTTCAGCAACAGCTTTCGCCACCGCCTCCAGACGCTTGATATAGCCGCCATGATCCGCGCCGAGCACATAGATCATTTCCTCAAAGCCGCGATCAAACTTGTTTTTGAAGTAAGCAACATCCGCAGCAAAATAAGTGAAGCTGCCGTCAGACTTAACCAGCGCACGATCCATATCATCGCCGACTTCGGTCGAACGCAGCAATGTCTGCTCACGATCTTCCCAGTCATCCGGCAGCTGGCCTTTTGGCGGCGGCAGCTTGCCTTTATAGACATGGCCTTTGAGCGTCAGATCATTGATCGCGGTGCGGATCAGCTTGGCATGGTCAGCATGCAGGCTGCGCTCGGAGAAGAACAGGTCATGATGCACATTGAGGGAGGCCAGATCATCACGGATCAGCGCCATCATGGCATCAATCGAACGGTCTTTAATCAGCGGCAGAACTTCTTCTTCCGGCTTTTCCAGCAGCGACGAGCCAAATTCTTCGGCCAGTGCCTGACCCAGCGGCACCAGATAATCACCCGGATAGAGACCGGCAGGAATTTCGCCAATATCTTCGCCCAGCGCTTCGCGGTAACGCAGCATCACGGATTTAGCGACAACATCAATCTGCGCACCGGCATCATTGATGTAATATTCTTTGGTTACGTCATAACCGGCGAATTTCAGCAGGTTAGCCAGCACATCACCGACAACCGCGCCACGGCAATGGCCGACATGCATCGGACCGGTCGGGTTAGCGGAAACATATTCCACATTGACCTTGCGCATACCGCCCATTTTTGAACGGCCGTAATCGGTGCCTTCTGCCAGCATAACGCCCAGCTGACGCTGCCAGTAATCATCATTCAGGCGCAGATTGATAAAGCCCGGACCTGCCACATCAACCGAGGCCACATCCGCATCGCCTTTCAGCGCTTCGGCAATTTTGGCTGCCAGTTCACGCGGATTGCTGCCAACCGCCTTGGAAAGCACCATGGCCGCATTGGTGGAAATATCACCATGTGTGGCATCACGCGGCGGCTCAACACCAACACGGGAAACATCCAGTTCACCACCGTCTTTGTCTTTCAAACCAAGATCTTGCAGTGTCTTTTTAATTTTAACGTCGAAATCAGCAAAGATATTCATAATCTGTCCTGTCGGAACATAAATGCGGAGCAAGGCCGCAATTCACATTCAATCAATTGAACGTCATGCAATGGGGAAGCTCAGCGCCTCGCAAATCACACAGTCAGAAATGGCAGTTTTGCAGCCCGTTTAAGCCAAGTCGGGCGTATGGTCAAACAATCGTCGGTGTTCACGCACGGCATAATTATCAGTCATACCTGCAAGGAAATCCGCAATCTGGCGCGCAAAGGCCGAAGTCTCGTTACCGGCAATCCCTGCCCGCCAGTCGGCAGGCATCGCATCCGGCGCCGTCATATAAGCATCGAACAGGTCTTTCACGACCTGATCGGCATTTTTGCGGATCGGCACGACCTGCGCGTTGAAATAGAGATTCCGGTAGAGAAACTTCTTCAAGGTTTTCTCGGCAATCGCCATATCCGGCGAAAAGCCCACCATCATCTCACTGGCCGCACGCACATCATCCACACTCTGCGGATTGAATTTTTTGATCTGATCCTGCGCATGCGCAATCACATCCTCAACCATACGGGTAATCTGCCTGCGCATCAGTTCATGGCCACGACGCACCGGATCAAGCTTCGGATAAAGGCGATGCACTTCCTGCAGAATATCGCGGGTGAGCGGCACTTCTTCCAGTTGCTCGAGCGTGAGCAGACCGGAACGCAAACCATCATCAATATCATGGGCATTATAGGCAATATCATCGGCAATGGCCGCACATTGCGCCTCAAGACTGGCAAAGCCTGAAAGCTCCAGATCAAAACGCTCATTATATTTGAGGATCGACCCCGGAACCGGCTCCCCATCCGAATAAGCGCCGGTCAGCGGGCCGTTATGTTTGACCAGCCCTTCCAGCGTTTCCCATGACAGGTTGAGACCGTCAAATTCCGCATAGCGTTTTTCCAGCAAGGTCACGATGCGCAGCGACTGCGCATTATGATCAAAGCCGCCATAATCCGCCATTTTCTCATTCAGGGCATCTTCGCCCGTATGGCCAAACGGCGTATGACCGAAATCATGCACCAGCGCCACGGCTTCTGCCAGATCTTCATCCAGCCGCAATGCGCGCGCCAAAGCACGGGCAATCTGCGCCACCTCAATCGTGTGGGTCAGCCTTGTGCGGTAATGGTCGCCTTCATGGGCGATAAACACCTGTGTCTTGTGCTTTAATCGTCGGAAAGCCGTTGAGTGGATAATGCGGTCGCGGTCACGCTGATAAGGCGTGCGTGTTCGGCTCTCGGTCTCATGCACCAGGCGTCCGCGCGTTTGCGCAGGGTCGCATGCATAAGGAGCACGTTCACGATAGCCGAAACCAATACTGTCCATCATTCTTCCTGTTATGATTTGTGTTTCATCAACCAAAAATCTGCAAGCTTGCGCAAAGCACATCTGGCCTTTCGCAACAATTGCACTCTGCTGCATTATCATGATTGCAGTGCAAAATAACAGGTTTGATATGCAGTGCAGTATAAAACTTTAGGGCAAATGACGTGTGACAGGAGATTGCGCCCTCTGCACCTCTGACCTATATTATAGTCCTATCAACATATATCCTGTGCGGAACTTGAACCGCCCATGATTTTAAGGTGACTATTATGACGGACATTTCCGTATCGGATGCGGCGGCCAAACGCATTGTCAAAATTCTGCAAAAACAAGCCGACAAATCAGCTCTGCGTATTTCCGTTGAGGGCGGCGGTTGCTCAGGCTTTTCCTACAAATTCGATCTCGTCAGCGATACCAATGATGATGATCTGATTATTGAAAAAGACGGTGCCAAAGTGCTGATCGACAGCATTTCCGTGCCTTATATTGACGGTTCGGTTATTGATTTTATTGATGATCTGATGGGACAGTCCTTCCAGATCAACAATCCGAATGTCACGTCATCCTGCGGCTGCGGTGTCAGTTTCGCAATCTGACCGGTTTCTGCCATGAATAGCTGCCGCATGATCTGAAATGCGGCAGATTTTTTTATAAAACTCAATACGGGGATACGTCTTTGAAAATTGCCACATGGAACATTAACGGTGTCAAAGCACGTATCGAAAATCTGCTGCACTGGTTGCAGGAATGCCAGCCGGATGTCGCCTGCCTGCAGGAAATCAAATCCGTAGACGATCTGTTCCCGCGACTGGAAATTGAAGCCCTTGGCTATCACGTGGAAACCCACGGTCAGAAAGGCTTTAACGGCGTTGCCATTCTCTCGAAGGTCTCACCGGTTGAAGTCAATCGCGGGTTGCCGGGTGATGACAGCGATGAGCAGGCACGTTTTATCGAAGCCGTATTCACCACTGAAAAAGGTGTGATCCGTGTCGTCTCGCTCTACCTGCCAAACGGTAATCCGGTTGATACGGAAAAATACCCGTATAAACTCGGCTGGATGCAGCGTCTGGAAGACTGGGCGAAAACCCGTCTGGAACTGGAAGAACCGCTGGTGCTCGCCGGTGACTATAATATCATCCCGCAGCCGATTGATGCCAAACATCCGGAAAACTGGGTGAATGACGCGCTGTTCCTGCCACAGAGCAAACAGGCATTCCGTCGCCTGGAAAATCTCGGTTTTTATGATGCGATCCGCAATGTCAGCGATGAACAGATGTTCTCATTCTGGGATTATCAGGCCGGTGCATGGCAGAAAAATAACGGCATCCGCATTGACCATCTGATGCTGTCGCCGGAAGCTGCCAATCTGCTGGATGGTGCGGAAATCGAGAAACACACACGCGCATGGGACAAACCGTCCGACCATGTGCCGGTTGTTATTCAGCTTAGCTGCTGAAATAAATTATCTCAAAGATTAGAAGACCATAGCACCGCAAACTGAATCATTTTGCTAAGTTACGGTGCCTGCACAACTGTTTTTACCCAACGTTAGTGCTGGCCGACGAGTGCAATCGCATTACGGCGGTCAGCCTCACCGGCAACCGAAAACGCCTGTTCCTGCATCGCACGGATCCATTCGCAATCCTGATCCGAACAACGCTCAAAAGCAGCCGTCAGCATCGCAAGGCCGCGAACAGTCTTGCCGGCCTGAAACAGCATATTGCCGAGCATAGCCTGCGCATTGGCATTGCCCTTTCTGGCAGCCAGCTGGAACCATCGTGCAGCCTGCGTTTTGTTCTTCTCTACCCCGTCACCTTTGAGCAGCATAGCGCCAAGCTCATATTGGGCTGTGGAGTCACCAAAATTGGATGCGGCCTGCACATAGAGATCACGGGCCATATCGGGATTGGAATTTACAGGAGTGCCGGGAATACCGCGCTTGAGATAGCGCGCCATCTGCACCAGTGCACCGGCCACATAAGATTCGTTCTGCGAACCCGGCTCTGCGCCTTCATGAACGATTTTTTCAAAAATTTTATAGGCTTCGTAATCGTTTTCCGGAACACCGTCGCCCTGAGCATACATGCTCGCCAGTTTCCAGTTCGCGCCCGGATGTCCCTGATCTGCCGCATAGCGCAGAGCTTTCAGCGCTTCATCCTTATGGCCGTTCTTAAAGGCGGATACCCCGAATTTGAAAACCTCAAACGGATTGCTCTTCTTGTCCGCATTGTCCGGAATATCAAAGGCAAACGCACTGCTGCACACCAGATAGAGTGCAACACCGGCTCCACACACAGAATACGCGATTTTCTTAAACGA
This sequence comes from Pseudochrobactrum lubricantis, assembly GCF_041929865.1. Lineage (NCBI taxonomy): Bacteria > Pseudomonadati > Pseudomonadota > Alphaproteobacteria > Hyphomicrobiales > Brucellaceae > Pseudochrobactrum > Pseudochrobactrum lubricantis. Next base: position 491,016 of record NZ_JBHEEE010000002.1, on the reverse strand, counting down.
CCCGATCACGACAGCATTCTTTCATTATCGTTTGCCAAAATAACTTTGGTAAAGGACAAGTTAACAAGATGAGAAAAACTAGCCATTTTTTCAGGCAAGATTGCGACCTGTGAATAAAGTCGGCTAAACAGATTTCCTTCAGCAGAGCCCGCACCTGAAGTCATCATGCAAGACTGCACGCTAACCTGCGGATTTTTTTGAGAAAAACTATAATTCTGCAATTACCGACCTCAATGAAGGGCAAAGATTGTTTCACATTTTGTCAGGACTAAACTTTGCCTGCCTCCTATCGGTGCTCCGCATTTATGGCGGGAAATAGGCCAAGTTCGTCTCCGTGAACCTTAGCGCGGCTGAAAGGTAAATACTGTTACCAAAACAACACAAATTTACGCTGATATATAAAATTGCCCCCTCAAAACCACGAAACAATCCGGTTTCAGAGCGTCATAGTTGTCATCCCGTTGCGAAATATAGTTAAGCAAGTGATTATAAATCTTGGTTTTATAGAGAAGCAGGATTTTCTGAAGAATCGCTATCCAGAATCGATTCTCTGAATGCAGGCAGCAATTCAGGATGATGCAGATACGATTTCAGCCGTGCTTACGATAATCCTCTTTTCTTCAGGCAACAGCGCCTTATAGTCCGCCTTATGAAACCATCTGCTTCGGGGCGCAGACCTCAACCTTACAGACGACAGCCGCAGCGCCGCAGCAATCGCAGGCACTATCGCAAACCCTATTCCTTCCTTCGCCGGTCAGGGATTGTGACTGCACTGCTGTTGCTGGGCATATATGCTTTGATGCAGTCTTTTATGCCGCAATGGGCAGAAACTGTTTCCGGCAGCAATCAGCCGCGTCAGCCTGTTCGTGCGAACAAGAATGAAGCCCTGCCTGCGCAACTGAGCGGTCGCGGCGGAAGTCTGCATATTTACGATGGTGATACAATTGCCATACAGGGGCAGCGCATAAGGCTGAAAGGCATGGATACGCCGGAAACCCAACAAAACTGTAATATGGACGGTAAAGATTATGGCTGCGGGCGCAATGCGACTGCGGAATTACGCCGCCTGATCGGCAATCAGACTGTTACCTGTACAGCGGACGGACGCGACCAGTATGATCGCATCCTTGCCTTCTGCAAGGCCGGAGAGACGGATCTCAACCGCACGATGGTCGAGCAAGGCTGGGCAGTCTCCTACGGCCTCTATCAGCGTGAGGAAGCACAGGCACGCAAGAATAAACGCGGATTATGGGCGGGGGAATTTGAACGCCCCGGCAAATGGCGGCGGGAAAATCAGTCACGCTAGAGCATTTCACAGTCAAGTTGGACCAACTTGACGGCTGTGATAATGCGACCAAACAAAGACTCTAGAGCGAGTGACATGAGTACACTTAAGTGCGACACGCTCTAGAATGAGCGCAACCGGAGCAATCAGTAATATGGCAACGGCATTGCAGACGCTGCAACATCAGATCAATGACTGCAGAATTTGCCGCGACCAGCCGCTTGGTCCACGCCCGCTGGATCATGAGCCAAGGCCGGTATGCATCTCCTCCCCGACAGCCAGAATTGCCATTTGCGGTCAGGCACCGGGTATCCGTGTGCATAATACCGGCATTCCGTTTAACGACCCCTCCGGTGTGCGGCTGCGTCAATGGCTCGATGTGACGCCGGAAGAGTTTTATGACGCAGAGCGCTTTGCGATCATTCCCATGGGTTTCTGCTTTCCGGGCTATGACAAACATGGCGGCGACCTGCCCCCGCGCCGTGAATGTCGCCTGACATGGCATGACCGGTTGTTTGATCTCATGCCGCAAATCGAGCTGATTATTGCCATTGGCAGCCATGCGCAGGCATATCATCTCACCCGCAATCCGAGTTATCGCGAATATTTACAGGCACAGCAAAAACCGCTCAATATGACCGAGACTGTGAAAAACTGGCGGCGCTTTATCGAGAGCAATCAGAATGACGGCCCTGCCGTGCTGCCGCTGCCGCATCCGTCATGGCGAAACAGCGGCTGGCTGAAACGTAATCCGTGGTTTGAAAACGAGCTTTTGCCGGTGCTTCGTCAAAAAATCCGGCCTTTATTGTCGAGATAAAAATAATTTCTAACTTAATGCAATTTGATAGTATTATATTCTTCGCGTTTAATCGCGCGCTCATCCATAAGGTATATAGTTTCAAAATTATACAATTCGGCGCTTAATGTGAGGCAAAATGGACAGACTTGACAGAAAAATTCTCCGTCTGTTGCAGGAAGATGCAACGCTGGCAGTAGCAGATATTGCCAAAAAAGTTGGCCTGTCCACCACTCCGTGCTGGCGCCGCATTCAGAAACTGGAAGAAGATGGCATTATCAAGCGTCGCGTCGCTGTGCTTGATCCGGTCAAGATCAATGCCCGCGTCACAGTCTTTGTTTCGGTGCGCACCAGCTCTCACAGCCATGAATGGCTGAAGCGTTTTGCTGAAGTCGTGCAGGAATTTCCGGAAGTGGTGGAATTCTACCGCATGAGCGGCGATATTGATTATCTGCTGCGCGTTGTGGTGCCGGACATTGCCGCCTATGACGCTTTCTACAAGCGCCTGATCAGCAAAATCGAGATCCGTAATGTTTCTTCATCTTTTGCGATGGAGCAGATCAAATATACGACAGAACTGCCGCTGGATTATATGGTGCTGGATAAAGACGGTAACTAAAGCGCATCCCGAAAAGTGTGAAACGGCTTTCGGAACAAGATGCGCGAAATATAAACAGACAGAGCATTTCCCGTATTACAATTCCAAAAGGAAATGCCCGGCTCCACAAAAAATGGCACTATCCCACGGCAAGGATAGTGCCACTTTTGCTACAGGCGACATGAAATACCGGCCAATATAAATTGTAAAAAACGCAGCGGATATACCAGCGTAAATACATCCTTCGGCTGACTTCTCAGCAAATATTACTTTGAGTAAAATTGTCGCCTGCTCTTAAAACCCTCATACTCCAATACGCATCTATCTTAAAAACTGACAGGCTGCGCACAACCGCAATTAATTGCAGTTTTGGCAAATTATTTTTGAATCCCAATAAAAAATTACCGAAAAAGCACCGCCTCAAAGTTGCAAAAAATCCGGCGCGCTCACACGGCCGGATTTTTTTATTTCTGAGACTGTGTTTCGAATTACGAAACGCTGCGGCCATTCATACCGGCATCTTCAGCAGTTGCCATAGAGACATGACATTGAGCAGCGGTTTTCACCAGACCGGCTGCCAGTGCAGCACCTGTACCGGAACCAAGGCTGATATTCAGATCAAGCAATGGCGTCTTACCCATTTTCTCCAGCAATAAGCAATGCCCCTGCTCGGAAGACACGTGGGAGAACAGGCAATGATCCAGCGCATCACCATTCATCGCCAGCAGAATGGCTGCGGCGGCACTGGCGACATAACCGTCAATCAGCACCGGAATTTTCTCGGCACGCGCGGCCAGAATTGCACCGGTGATCGCAGCCAGTTCACGACCGCCCAGACGGCGCAGCACTTCCAGCGGATCACGCAGATTACCTTCATTGAGGGCAACAGCTTTTTTCACCGCAGCGATTTTTGCAGGCAACACACTTGCATCTTCACCGGCTGCCAGTGACACCCAGTCCTCAGCCTGACCGCCAAACAGCGCCAGAGAAATCGCAGCAGCAATGGTCGTATTGCCAACGCCCATTTCACCGATGCACAAAAGATCCGTACCACCGGCAATTGCTTCCATGCCAAAAGCCATAGTTGCCGCACAGGTGCGCTCATCCATCGCCGCAGTCACGGTAATATCCTCAGTCGGATGCTCCAGCGCCAGATCAAAAACCTTCAGCCCCAGATCATTGGCGATGCAAATCTGGTTGATGGCAGCGCCGCCGGCAGCAAAATTATTGACCATATCCATAGTCAGCGATTGCGGCTGCGAGCTTACACCCTGCGCCAGCACACCATGATTACCGGCAAAAATTGCCACCAGAGGACGCATGATCTGCGGCTTGGCTTTACCACTCCATGCAGCCAGCCATTCCGCGATCTCTTCCAGACGCCCGAGTGAGCCGACAGGTTTGCTCAAACGCGCTTCACGTTCACGCACTGCTTCGCCAGCGAATTCGCTTGCTTCCGGAAGCTGGCTGATAAGTTCACGAAAATCATCAAATGGCAGTCCGCTGGTACTCACGTTATCAAATCCGTCTTTTAGCCGTAGTGGGGGAAATTCATCTGCGCCTGCTATACGCCCTGCTCACAGTTTTTCAAAGTGCAGAAAAATGAAATTATTGTGCCCGCAGGCCAAAGCCTCCATATAAAGACATGCCCTGCTTCGGCAGGATCATCCGACAGTCTCAGGAACAATGACTTCATGAACCGTTTATTCTGGCTGGTTATCGCAGCAATTGCCATTCTCCTGCTCGTTCTGATCGTCAATGACGAGAGCGGCACAACACTCGGCCTTGCCAATGATGATTTTGCCGATGCGGCCTATATGAGCATTTTCGGCATTGTCGTGGCTGCCGGTTTGCTGGGTTCCGGTATTCCGCTCAATCATATGATGCGCAATATTGCAATCTGGGCGGTGATTATTCTCGGCCTCGTCACCGGCTATCAATATCAGTATGAACTGACCAATATTGCCAATCGCGTCACCGCTGGGCTGATACCGGGCAATGCAATCAGCGGAAATAGTGTTGATGGTGCTGAAACTGTCAGTATCGGCCAATCGTCCAACGGTCATTTTGAGGTCAATGCACTGGTGAACGACCAGCGCGTGCGCTTCATGGTCGATACCGGTGCCTCCACAATCGTGCTGACACAGGTTGATGCTGAAAAAGTCGGTATTGATGTCAGCAGTCTCAGCTATACGAATCCTGTCAGCACAGCCAATGGCCGCACCATGGCTGCATCGGTACGGTTGCAGGAAATCCGCATCGGCAATATCACCCGCCAGAACCTGCGCGCACTGGTTTCACAGGAAGGCCAGCTCAGCGGCAGCCTGCTGGGTATGAATTTCATGAACAGCCTGAGCGCCTATACTGTGCAGCGCGATCAGTTGATCCTGACCGACTGAAAAACCGTCAAGCTGGACAGGCCGGTCTTTAACCATTATGTCCGCGCAGAAACATCCGCAGAGAAGACGCCGTAAAGAAGATCATTGTGACCAGACCAGAAAAACTCTATGCCGCCAAAACCTTTTCCATCGCGCCTATGCTCGACTGGACGGACAGGCATTGCCGTTTTATGCACCGTCTGCTCACCCGTCATACTTTGCTCTATACGGAAATGGTGGTCGCCGATGCTGCCATCCATGGCAAGCGTGACCGTCTGCTCGGCTTCTCGGAACAGGAACATCCTGTCGCTCTGCAACTTGGCGGCTCTGATCCGGTGAAACTTGCCGAGGCCGCCAAAATCGGTGAATCCTTCGGCTATGACGAGATCAATCTCAATGTCGGTTGCCCGTCAGACCGCGTGCAGTCGGGCGCTTTCGGTGCCTGTCTGATGCTGACACCGCGACTGGTGGCAGACTGCGTTGCCGCCATGAAACAGGCCGTGAAAATTCCGGTAACGGTGAAATGCCGTATCGGCGTGGATGATCAGGATCAGGAAGCCGCACTCTCAGACCTCAGCCGCATGGTGATTGCGGAAGGCGCAGATGCACTGTGGGTACATGCGCGTAAAGCGTGGCTGCAGGGACTATCGCCGAAAGAAAACCGCGATATCCCGCCGCTGGATTATGACCGCGTTTACCGGCTGAAACAGGATTATCCGCAGCATTTTGTCGGCATTAATGGCGGGATTACCAGCCTTGATGACACCACAACCCATTTGCAGCATACAGACGGCGTGATGATGGGTCGAACGGCTTATCACACACCGATGGTGCTGCGTGATGTGGATCGCCTCGTTTATGGCGATGAAACCGCACCGGTGTCGATGGAAGAGGTGCTGGACGTGATGTGTGATTATGCTGACCGGCATATTGCGGATGGCGGCCGTCTTGCGCATATCAGCCGCCACATGGTCGGGCTGTTTCAGGGTCAGGCGGGTTCACGCCGCTGGCGGCAAATTCTCTCGACAGATGCCACACGCAATGATGCGGACAGCAAGATCATCCGCAAAGCCTATCAGGTGATGTGCGAAACCGCTGCCGAGGTGGAAGAAAACAACGCCGCCCGTGCGGAACAGGCAGCGGAATAATTGCAACTATTCTGCAAATATAAAGCGCAGACCTAATCTGCCTTATGGTGAGACGAAAATTGTGCCTTTTGAGAACCGGAGCGCAGCGTACTTATAGTACGTGAGCACCGGAAGCGGAAAAAGGTGCAATTTGCAGGCCATCAGAGGGCAGATCAACTCACTCTTTTAGATTCTCGCCAGACTGAGCGCACTACCGGCACATCGTCAATGGCATGAACGCGCACGAGATCGGCACGCAGACCTTCTGCGATTGAGCCGCGATCTGTCATACCGACAGCTTTTGCCGGATTGGTGCTGACCATGCGGATAGCCTGCGGCAGATCAATATGCTCCACCACATGAGCAAGGTTGAAAGCCCCCTGCAACATGCTGAAAGGGATGTAATCCGACGAGATAATATCCAGATAGCCTTTTTCGGCCAGTTCCAGAGCAGAGACATTGCCGGAATGGGAGCCGCCGCGCACGACATTCGGCCCGCCCATCATCACGCCGATACCGTTGGAGTGCGATGCCGCAGCGGCTTCAACCGTTGTCGGGAACTCGGCAACCGCCACACCATGAGCCACGGACTCATCGACATGGGCTTGCGTCGCATCATCATGGCTTGCCAGCATAATGCCGTTGGCATGGCAATAATCAGCAATCAGCGCACGGTTTTTCGCGGAGTTGCGCTGTGATTCACCAACGCGCCGGTCACAATAGACCTGATAATCGTCTTCGCTGACTTTGTTCTTGCGCATGAAATAGATGCGGTAAGATTCCATATCCGGAAACTGCCGCTGCCCCGGTGCGTGATCCATCAGGGATGCAAGGCGCACTCCCGATGCGCCACGCAGACGCTCAAAAGCACTGATACAATCATTGGACGAAACTTCGCAGCGCAGATGCAGATAATGCTCGGCGCGCAAACGGCCTTTGCTTTGTGCAGCCTGCAATGCATCCGCCAGCAACAGCATGTCATCAATCACGACTTCGCATTCGCCGTCATGGCCGACGCGCAGTGCATCAAAAACCGTTGTGATACCGGAGGCGGCGATCTGCGCATCATGCGCCTGAATAGCCGCCAGCGGGTTCCAGCGCACTTTCGGTCGTGGTGCATAATGGCCTTCAAGATGATCCGTATGCAACTCAACCAGACCGGGGATCAGATAATCCCCGTGCATATCCTTACCCGATGCCGAGATTGTATTATCAATCGCAGCAATCTTTCCGTCGCGCATGACAACCGTGCCCCTGATAATTTCATCAGGCAGCACGATCCGTGCATTGGTCAGGATTGTTTCGGCAGATTTACTTTGGTTTGGAGCGGACATATCTTCTCTTAAATTTTATAGGACTATTCAGCCGCGGCTTTTTCCAGCTGCAATTCCGCTGAAACCGTATTCTGCGCAGCAACCGGCTTACCCGTCAGCGGGTGAAGCGAGTGCACTTCAAATGGTACACCTGATTCTGCCTCGGTAAACAGAGCCAGATTGGTGATCTTGACCGGTTCATTCAGCACGGGCGCGAAAAACTCTTCCAGCACATTACGCACATGCGCCTGTTTTTCCTCCGGCACTGCGCCGGTCAGGGTCATATGAAAGCGGAATTGCTCGAACACATAAGGATAGCCCCACTGGTCGAGATTGGCACGGTGGATCGCATCCATTTTCTCGGGCTTGCGCTTGGCCAGTTCCTGTGCATTCAGCGGCGCACGAAAGCGCTCAAAATGCACCACCACATCATTGGCCAGCTGCTGAAGTTCCGCACAAGGCTCGGACACGACCAGCGCAAAGAAAGGTCCGATCTGCGAAACTTTGAGCTTAGGCAGCTGCACAGCCTGATAGCTGGAGGCAAAATGCATCATCGCAGAGAGAAGCTGATGTTCTTCATAATCATCATGCAGGCGAAACGGTGCCTTCAGCGTCGCATGAAAACCGTAGCGGCGAGGCTCTTCAGTCAGAGCACTGACCTCATCAGGGCTGACGGAACCAATCACCGGCGTGCGCACAACCATACCGTTAAAGGCATTGCGGCCAAGCCAGTTTGCAGCCACCCGCAGCAACGGATCATGAGCAGAGGGTGTGAAATATATTCCGTATCGCATAAAAATCCCTTTTTCACAGGTTTACGAACCGGCATGTCAGACGATGTCATACCATGCTTTGCCATAAGTGGCCTGATGATGCGGGCTCTATACAATCACAGTCCGCACCTATTATGACAAGATGCTGAAAAAACGCCTCAATACCCAAAAAACTGAAAAACACCGGACAGGTTTTTACAAAAAGACGTTTTGAATCAACAGAGTTAAGCGTCTTTTGGTCAATCCGGCAATCACATTGGTAAAATAGGTCAGAAAAGATTTCCGATAACTGCCAAAAATCTCAGCCTGAAACGGATGGCATTGATATCCATATGCCATCCGGCGATTTAAAATATGCTCAGGCTTACAGACCTAATCCGCCGATACAGACATATTTGGTGTCGAGATAGTCTTCGATTCCCTGATGTCCGCCTTCTTTGCCAAGACCGGACTCTTTCAGACCACCGAACGGTGCCTCAACGGTTGAGATCAGTCCTTCATTGACGCCGACGAGACCATATTTCAGCCCTTCCATCACACGGAAGGCGCGTCCGAGATCCTGCGTATAGAAATAGCAGGCAAGGCCGTATTCGGTATTATTGGCCTGTTCGATTACATCTTCTTCGGATTTGAATTTATAGACCGGTGCAACAGGGCCAAAAATTTCTTCTTTGGTGAAGCGCATACGCGGTTTGGCATCGGCAATCACAGTCGGTTCGAAATAGCTGCCGCCCAGTGCGTGGCGCTTACCGCCGGTAACAATGCGGCCGCCTTTTTTGGTCGCATCAGCGATGAATTCTTCAACCTTTTCGACCGCATTCATATCAATCAGCGGCCCCTGCTGGGTACCGGAATCCATACCATTGCCGACTTTAAGCTGCTCCACAGCTTCTGTGAATTTCTCAACAAAGCGGCTGTAGATTTTGGACTGGACGAAGAACCGGTTGGTGCAAACACAGGTCTGGCCGGAATTGCGGAACTTGGCGGCAATCGCACCGGCAACCGCGCGATCCAGATCAGCATCATCAAATACGATAAACGGCGCATTGCCACCCAGTTCCATCGAGACTTTTTTGACAGTGCCTGCTGTCTGCTTCATCAGCAGCTTGCCAATTTCAGTCGAGCCGGTGAAGGTCAGTTTGGCAACCTGCGGATTACGGGTCAGTTCGCCGCCGATTTCGCTGGCAGAACCAGTGAGAATATTGACTACCCCCGCCGGAATACCTGCTTCTTCACACAGCACGCCCCATGCCAGACCGGAATAAGGTGTCTGCGTTGCCGGTTTCACCACGACTGTACAGCCCGTTGCCAAAGCAGGGCCGATCTTGCGTGCCAGCATAGAAGACGGAAAATTCCACGGTGTAATCGCTGCGACAACGCCCACCGGTTCTTTGGTCACCATAATACGGCGATCTGCCCAAGGGGACGGCACCACATCACCATAAACACGCCGCGCTTCTTCCGCATACCACAGAATATAGGCGGCAGAGCTTGCTACCTCACCTTTGGCTTCCGTGAACGACTTGCCCTGCTCCATGGTCAGAATTTCAGCAAGTGCATCCTGATTGGCCAAAATCAGATCATGCAATTTACGCATTTTCTGCGAGCGCTCATTGGCTGTGGTTTTGCGCCAGCTTTTAAAAGCTTGTGCAGCGGCTTCAATCGCGCGCGCAGTCTCTGCCTTACCGGATTTCGGGATTGTGCCGATCGCCTTGCCGGTCGCCGGATTCATAACATCGATCGTTGCACCGCTATCTGCAGCCACCCACTGGCCGCCGATCAGATTAGCCTGTTTGATAAACCGGCTGGTATTCGCATTCATAACTTCTCTCCTCACGACAATACATGCAATTACCCTCAAAATCGCATGCTTGTTTCCCGCTCAGATCAAGGGCTTTGGCGCGGATAATGTCAAGGGATCAGCGCGAAAACCGCCTCACCCCCAAACCGCCTGCGCCAGAGCGATCCACATTGCCAGCGTAACGGCAGATGCGGCCGTCGCCAGCACCATCGAGGTTGAAGACAAGCCCTGCCCCACGCCGAATCGCGTGGCAATCAGATAGGAATTAACGCCCGACGGCAGCGCCGCAGCGGTAATCGCAACCTTAGCCGTCAAAGGCGGCAGCCCGACCAGCCATGCCATAGCAAAAACCACAGCAGGCATCAGCATCAGTTTGAAAGAAGCATTCACACCGGCGGCAATCACATTGCCGGAAATGCCGAATTTCTTCAGCCCCATCCCCATGGCAAACAGCGCCAAAGGCCCCGATACATCAGCCAGCATCGAAATCAGCTGCATCGGCAATTGCGGAACCGACAGGCCGGAAAGGCGCACCAGCCAGCCCGCAAGAATGCCGATAACCAGCGGATTGCGCAGCAGAGACGTGATAAACTTAACCGCCGTATCATAGCGGCTGGTTTCACCGCTGATTATGCCGTCCTTGCGCAAAGCCCATTCATTCAGCATCAGCGATGCGGCCATCATCAGCGGCATATGAATGCTGATAATCAACGAAATAATCACCAGCCCCGCCTCACCGTAAACGCCGAGCATCAACGGCATGCCAAGAAAAACCAGATTGGAAAAAGCGCCGGTCACACCGGCCACGACGCCTGCCCGCCGGTCACGGCCGAACATGAAACGGATTCCGCAATGCGCGGCAGTCCATGCAACAACGACACCGGTAAAATAGACCAGCCACAATTCCCAAGGATTACTCGACTGAAAATCAGCGGTCATCATTGTACGGAAAAGCAACAGCGGCGTAGAGACGACAAATACGAAATCAGCGAGACCATCTCCGGTCGTATCGCTCAATATCTTCAGCCTCGCAAATAGGTAGCCAAGCATAATAATGCTGAAGATAATTGTAATTGTGGCCGCGAGACCCATATTTCACCATACTTATCTGCAATGCCGCGAAGAAATTATGCTTTAAAGCATTCTTGATTCCTGCGCAGATTTACAAATTTCTTGTAAATCGCCAAACTCTTGCTGATTTCTTCATAAATTTGCGCAATATGAAAGATCAGTCAGGGCATATTCTGAAAATTGCATAACGCTTTTCAGAATATAATATGTGTAAATTGATCCCCGCTTATCAGACAAGCTGTTGCAAAATGGCACAAGCGGAAGATCTTCATATTCTCAGGGTCTTACTCAGAGGGGGAATATATCTTTCCCTTTTGAGCGAAAAACGCTAGACACGCCCTGATTAAACAACGATGCCTGCTGGTTCGGGCCTGATACAAGGATTTTCAAATTGTCCTCAACATTTGACAAAGTAGCTGATATTATTGCTGAAACCAGCGAAATTGACCGCGCTTCCATTACGCCTGAAAGCCATACAATCGACGATCTGGGCATCGACAGCCTTGATTTCCTCGACATCGTTTTCGCAATTGATAAAGCTTTCGGTATCAAGATTCCTCTGGAACAGTGGACTCAGGAAGTGAACGAAGGCAAAGCAGATACTGAAGAATATTTCGTTCTGAAGAATCTCTGCGCAAAAATCGACGAACTCGTCGCTGCCAAACAGGCCTAATTTAAGTTAAATTGACGCGCAGTGTGGAAAACAAACCATACCGCGCGTCTTTTTACAGGCAGTGGTTTATAACCGCGTGTTATCTCAAACACGCAGTGCTTTATAAATGTGAGTAAATCACAAAACATTGATCGCCGCTTGATGCGGCTTTTGTCATTGATAAGTATGTTTCAGGGATAAATCTGTCCCTGTCATAATTATACCACTGTAAGATCCTGCCTTCGGGTAAGTTACGACCGGAAATCAAGCGAGCAGCTCATGCACAGCAAAAAAGTTCTCATCACCGGCATCGGCCTCATCACCTCTCTGGGTGAAGGCGTGGAAGCCCATTGGTCTGCCCTCACATCAGCAGGGACGCAGCCGAAGCTCGATACAGAGAATTTCGCTCCTTACACAGTTCACCCGTTGGGCGAAGTTGACTGGTCTCAGCAAATTCCGAAGCGCTCCGACCAGCGCCAGATGGAAACATGGCAGCGTCTCGGTACCTATGCGGCAGGTCTTGCCTTGCAGGATGCCGGTATCAAAGAGAATGAAGCGCTCTGCTCCACAATGGATATGATTGTGAGCGCCGGTGGCGGCGAACGCGATATCAGCGTGGACACACAAATTCTCGATGCAGGCCGCGGCAATAACCAGCCTGGTTTAATTCTCAACGAAAAGCTCTCCACAGAACTGCGCCCGACGCTGTTTCTGGCGCAGCTTTCCAACCTGCTTGCCGGCAATATTTCAATTGTTCATAAAGTTACCGGCTCTTCGCGCACTTTCATGGGTGAAGAAGGTTCCGGCATTTCCGCTGTAGAAACTGCAGCAGCCCGCATCCGCACCGGCCAGAGCACCCATGCTCTCGTTGGCGGTTCTTACAATGCGGAACATTTCGACATGCTGCTCGGCCATGAGCTCGGCGGTTTCCTTAAGTCCGACGGCTGGGCTCCGGTCTGGGCACGTGAAGGCTCGCAGGGCGGCGGTATGATTACCGGCTCCGGCGGCATCTTCCTCGTTCTTGAAGAAGCCGAACACGCCAAAGCCCGTGGCGCGCGCGCCTATGGTGAGATTGAATCCATTTCCAGCGGTCAGATCCGTCGCGGCAAGGAAGACCTGACCGCAGCTGTTTCAGCACTGATTGAAGACAATAGCTTTGTTGTGTCCGGTGCATCCGGCGCCCATCAGCCGACAGCTGCAGAAAAAGCAGCTTTGAGCGCTAAATCTGCCAGCTACCGCGGTGTATCCGGCCTGTTCGGCCATATGCGTGAAGCACAGTTCCCTCTGGCACTTGCGCTTGCCGCACTCAGCGTCTGGAAAGGCGAAGCTTTTGCTCCGCTTTCCGGTGATGAAACAGCACGCAGCGGTGCGCTTGACCGCGCCACAGCACTGACCGTCGGAGCCACCCGCTCCGAAGGTGCAGCCATTATTGTAAAAGCCTGATCGGAGGTCACCATGTCAAAATTTACCGATCATCTCGGCCGCCCTCTCGTTGCCATAACCGGTGCCGGTGTTGTTTCCCCGCTGGGAACCGGCAAGGAAGATAACTGGAACGCCCTGACCGGCGGTCAGTCCGGCATTCACGAAATCAACCGTTTTCCGACCGAAAATCTCAAGACCCGCATCGCCGGTACAGTAGATTTCCTGCCGGAAAGCACAATCGGCGCATCTGCTCTGTCTGAAAAACTGGCACGTCTTGCCGGTGAGGAAGCCATTGCCCAGTCCGGTCTGTCGGTTACAGATTTCGGCGGCCCGCTGTTTCTGGCAGCGCCACCGGTTGAACTGGACTGGAAAAGCCGTTTTGCATTGGACGCACTGGTAAAAAATCAGGGTGAACCAAGCTATCAGCTGCTGCTCGAAGCCTGCCGCAACAATCCGCGTATGGACGAATTCAACACCACACAATTCGGCTATATTGCCGAGCGTCTGGCTGATATTTTCGGCACACGCGGCCTGCCCGTAACCATGTCCACCGCTTGCGCATCAGGCGCGACCGCTATTCAGTCCGGTGTTGAAGCAATCCGCCGTGGTGAAAGCGACCGCGTTCTGGCCATCGGTACAGACGGTTCTGTTTCCGCTGAAGCACTGATCCGCTTCTCACTGCTTTCCGCTCTGTCCACGCAGAATGACCAGCCGCACAAGGCTTCCAAGCCATTCAGCAAAGACCGTGATGGTTTTGCTATGGCTGAAGGTTCCGGCGCTCTGGTGATGGAATCGCTGGAAAGTGCCATTGCCCGCGGTGCAAAAATTCTCGGTATTCTCAAAGGTTGCGGCGAAAAGGCGGATGATTTCCACCGCACCCGTTCCAGCCCAGATGCTTCACCGGCTATCGCCACTGTGCGCGCAGCCTTGGATGATGCAGGTCTGACCATTGACGATATCAGCTATGTCAACGCACATGGCACATCGACACCGGAAAATGACAAGATGGAGTATCACACTCTGTCCTCCGTCTTCGGTGAACGCATCAGCTCAATTCCGGTTTCGTCCAACAAGTCGATGATCGGTCATACACTGACGGCTGCCGGTGCGATTGAAGCCGTGTTCTCGCTGCTGACAATTCAGACCGGAACACTGCCGCCGACCATCAATTACGACAATCCTGATCCGGCAATCGCGCTCGACGTGGTGCCGAATGTAAAACGGGATGCCAATGTCACTGCCATTCTGTCGAACTCTTTCGGCTTTGGCGGTCAGAATGCCAGCCTCGTGGTTGCAGCGCATCAATAAGCGCGCAACTCCGTACAGGCACTCAAAATTTAATAAGGATAGAACTCAAACATGCGCGCATTACAGCTTCTCGATGACCGCCGCTTGGAAATCACCGACATTCCGGCTCCTGAAAAGCCGGGTTTTGGTGAAGTTACCGTCAATATCAAAGCGGTTGCCCTCAACCATATCGATGTATGGGGCTGGCGCGGCATGGCTTTTGCCAAACGCAAAATGCCGCTGGTCATCGGCGCGGAAGCATCGGGCGTTGTCACCGCAATCGGTGAAGGCGTATCCAATGTTCTGCCGGGTCAGCTGGTGTCAATCTACGGCGCCCGTACCTGTGGCCTGTGTAAAGCCTGCCGCGAAGGCCGCGACAATCTTTGCGAACATGTTTCCGGTGTTCATGGCTTCCACCTCGATGGTTTCGCCTGTGAGGCTGTTAATCTGCCAGCACGCCTGCTGATCCCTGCACCTCCGGGTGTTGATGCAATCGGCGCGGCTGTTGCCCCTGTCACTTTCGGTACCGTTGAACATATGCTGTTCGACAATGCCAAGCTGCAGCCGGGTGAAAGCATTCTTATTCAGGCCGGTGGTTCCGGTATTGGTACGGCTGCTATTCAGCTTGCCAAGAAAATGGGCTGCACGGTTTACACCACAGTTGGTTCAGACGACAAAATCGAAAAAGCCAAAGCGCTCGGTGCCGATCACGTTATCAACTACCGTGAAGACCGTTTTGAAGGTGTTATGCGCAAGCTCACCAAGAAAAAAGGCGTCGACGTGGTATTCGAGCATGTTGGTGCCGATACATGGGCTGGCTCCATGCTGTCACTGAAGCGCGGCGGCCGTCTGGTCACTTGCGGTTCCACCTCCGGTGTTTCGACAAATATGAACCTGATGATGCTGTTCCAGCAGCAGCTTAAACTGCTCGGTTCCTTCGGTTGCCGCATGGAAAACATGGCCGATGCCATGCAGAAAATGGCTCAGGGCATTGTCTCTCCGGTGATTGATACTGTGGTCGGCTTTGAAGATATCGACACAGCTCTGAAGCGCATGGAAACCCGTGACGTCTTCGGCAAAATCATTCTGAAAATTGACTGATCCTCAATTTATCAATGCGGATTATCTTGCAGCGCCCTGTGTTTTAACGCACAGGTCGCTGTAAATTTATCAAGACTTAAGGCACCACATGTTCAAGCTGAAACTCCTTGCGTTCAAATATTGGCAAAAGCTGAAAATTGCCAATTACTGGCTGTGGGCGCAGGCAGTCTTCATTTTGCTGGCGCTGCTTCGTTTGCTGCCTGCCAAAGCCGCCATCCGGTTTTCCGCTTGGGTTGCCCGCAAAATCGGCCCGCTGTCGTCACGTCATAAAGTGGCAACACGCAATCTCGCCAATGCCTATCCTGAAAAATCGCCTCAGGAGATTGAAGAAATCGCACTGGAAATGTGGGACAGCATGGCGCGTCTGCTGGCTGAATATGTGTTTCTCGATGCGATCTTCGATTTTGATCCTGACGCGACAGAAAAAGGCCTGATTGAAGTCGAGGGCGAAGAGATTTTCCGTCGTCTGCTCGATGAGAAAAAGCCGCATATATTCTTCACCGCCCATACCGGTAATTTTGAGCTACTGCCGATTTGCGCCGCAACTTTCGGCCTCAATGTTACCGCGCTGTTCCGTCCGCCGAATAATCCGTTCATCGCCCGCAAAGTGCTGAAAGCCCGCCGAACCAATATGGGGCATCTGGTGCCATCCAAAGCCGGTGCTGCATGGTCGCTCGCTGCGGTGCTGGGACAAGATGACAATGTGGGCATGCTTGTTGACCAGAAGTTCGCCCGCGGCGTGCCGAGCACATTCTTCAACCTGCCTGTAAAAACCAATCCGCTTTTGGCCAAACTTGCCCGTCAATATGATTGCGATGTTTATCCGGCACGCTGCATCCGCCTGCCTGGCGGTCGCTACCGTCTGGAATTATCGGAAGCAATGGAATTGCCGCGTGATGCAAATGGTCAGGTTGATATTGCTGCCACTGCCCAATTGCTCAACGACACGGTTGAAGGCTGGGTGCGTGAATATCCGGGTCAATGGATGTGGTTCCACAAACGTTGGGGCTAATCCATGACTTTAGGCACATGCGACTTCACATAAACTTGTATGGATGCGCATAGCGTGCTAACCGCCTGCAAACGGAACAGAGCCTCGCTCAAGGCTTAGAAACAAGGATCTCCTCATGTCCCGCCCGATTATCATTGCACCTTCCATTCTCGCATCTGACTTTTCCAAGCTTGGTCAGGAAATCAAAGATGTTGTGACTGCCGGTGCAGACTGGATTCATATCGACGTGATGGACGGGCATTTTGTACCAAACATCACTTTTGGTCCGGATGTGGTAAAAGCAATCCGCCCGCATACAGATGCAGTGTTTGATACCCATCTGATGATTGCACCTTGCGATCCTTATCTGGAAGCATTTGCCAAGGCCGGTTCGGACATTATCACCATTCACGCAGAGGCAGGCCCTCACCTGCACCGCTCGCTGCAGGCCATTCGCAACCTCGGCAAAAAAGCCGGTGTTGCGATCAATCCGGGTACCCCTGCCTCGGTGCTGGAAAATGTGATTGATGATGTTGATCTCATTCTGGCAATGACTGTTAATCCGGGCTTCGGCGGTCAGAAATTCATCACCTCCATGCTGCCGAAGATCGAACAGCTCAATGCACTGATCGGCAATCGTCCGATTGATTTGCAGATCGACGGCGGTGTCACGGCAGAGAATGCCGGTGCTGCAGCTAAAGCCGGTGCCAATTCTCTGGTGGCCGGTTCCTCCATTTATAAGGCCGGCAATCTTGAAGGTTACCGTGCCAATGTCGAGGCAATCCGCAAGGCTGCGGAGCAAGGCCGCGCTTAATTGAATTCTGACAGGCGGATAGCAATATCCGCCTGAAATTTTTAAAACGACCGGTTCACCGGTTCTCCCGTCTAATACACTTTAGGAAACGCACATGATCCCGCGCTATTCCCGCCCTGAAATGGTTGCCATCTGGTCGCCGGAAACCAAATTCCGCATCTGGTTTGAGATTGAAGCTCACGCCTGTGATGCACTGGCTGAAATCGGCGTTATCCCGAAAGAATCCGCGAAAACCATCTGGGAAAAAGGCGGCGCGGCGAAATTTGACGTTGCCCGTATTGATGAGATCGAAGCCGTCACCAAACATGACGTCATCGCATTCCTCACCCATCTGGCTGAATTTGTCGGTCCTGACAGCCGTTTCATCCATCAGGGCATGACCTCGTCGGACGTTCTCGACACCTGCTTCAACGTACAGCTGATGCGTGCCAGCGATCTGCTGCTCGCTGATCTCGACAAGCTGCTGGCAGCGCTGAAAACCCGCGCTTACGAACATAAAGACACCATCACCATTGGCCGCAGCCATGGTATCCACGCTGAACCAATTACGTTCGGCGTTAAAATGGCACTGGCCTATGCGGAATTTGAACGCTGCCGCGCCCGTCTGGTTGCTGCACGCGAAGAAATCGCGACCTGCGCAATCTCCGGTGCGGTCGGCACATTCGCCAATATCGACCCGCGCGTTGAAGAACATGTTGCCAAGTCGCTCGGCATGAAAGCCGAGCCGGTTTCCACACAGGTTATCCCGCGCGACCGTCATGCCATGTACTTCTCGGTTCTGGCGGTTATCGCTTCTTCTGTTGAGCGTCTGGCTGTTGAAATCCGTCATCTGCAGCGCACAGAAGTGCTGGAAGCCGAAGAGTATTTCTCACCGGGTCAGAAGGGTTCGTCGGCAATGCCGCATAAGCGCAACCCTGTGCTGACAGAAAACCTGACCGGTCTTGCCCGCATGGTTCGCTCCATGGCGCTGCCTGCAATGGAAAACGTGGCTCTGTGGCATGAGCGCGATATTTCGCACTCTTCCGTTGAACGTATGATCGGCCCTGATGCGACGATCACGCTCGACTTCGCCCTCGCCCGTCTGACCGGCGTGATCGAGAAGCTGCTTGTTTATCCTGAAAATATGATGAACAACCTGAACAAGTTCCGTGGTCTGGTACATTCGCAGCGCGTGCTGCTGGCTCTCACTCAAGCTGGCGTATCGCGTGAAGACTCTTATCGTCTCGTTCAGCGCAATGCGATGAAGGTATGGGAACAGGGCAAAGACTTCCTCGAAGAACTGCTGGCCGATGCGGAAGTCCGCGCAGCACTCTCCGAAGAGCAGATCCGCGAGAAATTCGACCTCGGCTATCATACCAAACACGTTGATACGATTTTCAACCGCGTATTCAAATAATCGAGCCTATTATTAAGACAATAAAAATCCCCGTCATGATGATCATGGCGGGGATTTTTGCATTTCAGAACATTAAATTTTATTGATGCGGATCTCATTCCCCCACGGATCATCAATCACGCGCGTTTTTACATCACGCGTATCATTGATCTGCACAAAGGACAGACCGCTGCGATCAAGATCACGTTTACCGGCGCCAGCACTCTGCCAGATATTATTGGCAATGTGGTGATGATAACCGCCGGAAGACAGAAACACAGCTTTTGAGCCGTATTTTGCTACGGTATCGAATGCCAGCTCATCATGCCACCAGTCATCCGCAGGCTGAATTTGCCCGACACGCAGATGCACATGGCCGACAACAGTGCCTTCCGGCGCTTTTGTCCACTCTGACGGCGCATTGTTCAACTCCTGCAAAAGACCATTCACATCCATGGCATCGGTCACCATATGCACCTGATCGCCGTTCCACTTCCATGTATCCGGCGCACGATCAGTATAAATCTCAATACCATTTCCATCAGGGTCGGTCAGATACACAGCTTCACTCACCGCATGATCGGATGCACCGGCAACCGGCAGCTGCTTGTCAATAGCGCGACGTATCCAGCGTGCCAGATCAGCGCGTTCAGGCAACAAAAAAGCGGTATGAAACAGACCGGCACTGCGCGGATCTTCCGGCTTCAGAGCCGAAGATTGTTCAATCTCCAGCAATTCCCGCCCGCCTGCACCAAGAATAATCGAGGAGCCGCGACGTGCCATTTCACGCAGACCGACAATATTTTCATAATATTGCGCCAGCGTTTCAGCATCGCGCGACTTCAGCCCGACGCGTTCAACATAAGCCGGACGTGTCACTGCAAATGGTAATTTAGTCATAATTTCATCCCCGTTTCTGCACCGCGGAATTGTCTGCCGACAGCAATAACAGGTTTAGCGGTTACTTTCAGATAACCTATAAATCGCTCGTCGCCGGACAAGTTGCAATACACAGAGCGGCAAACACGCTGTTCACAAAATAAAATACAATCGCCGCAGAAATCGCAAAACTGTCCACTGAGATGAAACAATTTACGGCATCATCTTTAAAATATGTCTCTGAATAATAATATGAATGGCAGTGAAAACTGCGCTCTCCGCCAAGCAGAGATACGCAGAAGCAATATTGAATAAACGCTTCAGGCAGAGTAAATCAGGCATATGAAAGTTAAAGACGCAGATATCCTCATCATTCCCGGCTATACCAATTCCGGTCCTGACCACTGGCAGACACGCTGGGAGAATAAGCTCTCCACCGCCCGCCGTGTGCAGCAGGCAGAATGGTCAAAGCCTGTTCGCGAAGACTGGGTTGCTTCCCTCATCAAGCATGTTGAGGAAGCCACTAAGCCTGTCGTGCTGGTCGCGCATTCGCTGGGTGTGCCAACAGCTGTGCATGCTATTCCGCATATCAAAGACAAGGTTGCCGGCGGCTTTTTCGTCGCGCCGCCGGATGTGCTGGATGAAACGATTCGCCCGAAACATCTGATGACTTTCGGCCCTTATCCGCGTGAGCGCCTGCCGTTTCCGGCCATCACCATTGCCAGCCGCAATGATCCGTTCTCAAAATTTGAGTCGGCCGAAGATATTGCAAATGCATGGGGCTCGCTGCTGATTGATGCCGGTGAAGCCGGTCACATTAATGCAGAATCCGGACATGGCCCATGGCCGGAAGGCACCATGGTCTTCACCCAGTTTCTGTCCAAGCTCTGAAAGAAAAAGCCGCTTAAAAGCGGCTTTTTTATTATTCATCCCATGCTTTCAGCATCGCCGATGCACCGGCAGCCAGATAGCCCCGATCCGAGGCCAGCGTTATGAAACGGAAGCCCAGAGCATTATACCGTTTGGCAAATCCGCTGTTGGGCGCATAAATTCCGGCCAGCTTGTTGCTTGCGGCTGCTTTTTGCGCAATCCGCGTCAGCGGCTCAACAATATCCTCGGAAAGCGGATTGGCTTCACGGCCGTTGCTCCATGCAATTGAAAAATCCGCAGGCCCGACAAACACACCATCAATTCCGTGCACAGCCAGAATATCATCCAGCGCCTCATAGGCTGCACGGGTTTCGATCATCGCAAAACTCAATGTTTCCTGATTAACCGTGCGCAAATATTCATTGGAACCGGCCTGCCCGTAGCTGATATCACTGCGCAGCGGCCCCCATGAGCGCTCACCGACCGGCGGATATTTCATGGCAGCGGCAAAGGCTTGCGCATCTTCAACGGAATTGATCATCGGAGCAATCACCGCATTGGCTCCGAAATCCAGAGCGCGGCTGGCTGTATCAAAGCGACCGACTGGAATACGCACAATAGCAGGCTTACCGGCGGCTTTTATTGTACCGATACCCTGACAGATGCTGGCCTCGGTATGCGAACCATGCTGCATATCCATCGTCACCGCATCAAAGCCCAGAGCGCTGATATTCTCCAGCAAAAGCGGATCAGAGATAGTACTCCAAGCGGAACGAACCGTTTCGCCGGAGCGCAAACGGGTGACCAAAGAGTGTGATATTGTCATGAATGCACCTGTATGTGTCTTATATTTCAGAATGTTCCCGACGGACACCTTAGAGCGCAATGAAAAAGGCGTCTATGCGCTTCACAGTAAACATCAAATAAAAAAGCCGCACGGAGCGTTCCGTGCGGCTTTTCAGAAGTTCTATAAAGACTGATTATTCAGCGCTGATCTGCTTGGCAGCTTCCTCAAGCAAATCAAGCAATTGCACACGTAACTCAGCATCGCTGACATTGACCGATGCGGCACTGAAATCAGCGGTAATTTTGCGGATAACATCCTCGTCACCGGCTTCTTCAAAATCTGCACGAACCACTTCACCGGCATAAGCCTGTGCGTCTTCTCCGGTTTTACCGAGTTTTTCAGCAGCCCAGAGGCCAAGCATTTTATTGCGCCGGGCAATCGCGCGGAACCGCAGATCTTCGTCATGGGCAAATTTGTTTTCGAATGTATTGCGACGTTCGTCCATTCCGCTCATAGGTCCCTCACATATCAGTTAGTCGGTTTATTCTTGATCTTTATTATACGCCGCCCGCAACGAAATCACAGTGTAATGCATGGCTGCTTTAGGCATATAGGGTTCGCATAATGGCACAACCAGAGGCTGCGCACAGAAAAAGCATAAAACAATCACTGAAAAACAGCATAGCGGCATAAAGGATGATTGTTAAAAGTTATCATTTGCGCTAGGGAACGCAGACATTGCGGCTGCAGTGGCCGCTTCCTGAAACATCGGGATGAGACGAGACGTCTCAAAACGGTCTCAGCAAACCCCAGAGGTTCCTAAACCCCATGAATCGACGCCGCCGTATTTACGAGGGCAAGGCCAAAATCCTTTACGAAGGACCGGAGCCAGGCACGCTCATTCAGTTTTTCAAAGATGATGCCACCGCTTTCAATGCCAAAAAGCATGAAGTGATTGATGGCAAGGGAGTGCTGAACAACCGCATTTCCGAATACATCTTTACGCAGTTGAACAAGATCGGCATTCCGACCCACTTTATCCGCCGTGTCAACATGCGCGAGCAGCTGATTAAAGAAGTCGAAATCATTCCGCTTGAAGTCGTTGTGCGCAATGTTGCCGCCGGCTCACTGGCCAAGCGTCTGGGGATTGAAGAAGGCACTGTTCTGCCACGCTCAATCATTGAATTCTACTACAAAGCCGATGCGCTCGATGACCCGATGGTCTCCGAAGAGCATATCACTGCATTTGGCTGGGCAAGCCCTGCAGAGCTCGATGATATTATGGCACTTGCCATCCGTATCAACGACTTCCTCACCGGCCTGTTCCTCGGCGTCGGCATTCAGCTGGTCGATTTCAAAATCGAATGCGGCCGTCTGTTCGAAGGCGACATGATGCGCGTGGTTCTGGCCGATGAAATTTCGCCGGACTCAGCCCGTCTCTGGGATGTTGCCACCAACGAGAAAATGGACAAAGACCGTTTCCGCCGCGATATGGGTGGTCTGGTTGAGGCCTATCAGGAAGTGGCACGCCGTCTCGGCATTATCAACGAGAACGAGCCGCCGCGCCCTACCGGCCCGACACTGGTTAAATAACGTCATTTCAGCCCGGGAAGTCTGCCGCTTTCCGGGCTGTGTCTTTCAGGCAGTATTTCCGCGTTGCGGAGACTGTACATTCCCTCTTCTAAAATACAGGATAACAAAGTGATTAAGGCACGCGTCACCGTCACACTGAAAAACGGCGTTCTCGACCCTCAGGGTAAAGCCATTGTCGGCGCTCTCGGCAGCCTCGGCTTTGATGGCGTCAATTCTGTACGTCAGGGCAAGGTTTTTGATGTTGTTCTTGAAACTGCGGACAAAACAAAGGCTGAAGCCGAGCTGAAAGCCATGTGCGAAAAGCTTCTCGCCAATACCGTTATTGAAGATTACAGCTTCGACATCGCCTGATCTCTTTCTTTTGATGTCATCTGACATCATATTATGAAGAGTAGTTAAAGCAGTTGCAGGAAAAGCGGGAACCGCCTTTACGGGCAATCAGATTACCGGCAGTTCGCCGGCTGATAATTTTCCGCTCCGATCCGTCCGCTACTGCGTTGGATTAAAAGAAAGTAATCTGCACTATGAAATCAGCAGTTATCCTTCTTCCCGGCCTGAACCGCGACCGCGATATGATTGCCGCACTGACAAAAATCGGTGACAAAGCTCCGCAGACCGTGTGGCAGACCGACACAGAAATTCCTGATGTTGACCTGATCGTTATTCCGGGCGGCTTTTCCTACGGCGACTATCTGCGCTGCGGTGCGATTGCAGCCCGTATGCCTGTGATGCAGGCATTGCGCAAAAAGGCAGAAGCCGGTGTGCGCGTCATCGGTGTCTGCAACGGCTTCCAGATTCTGCTCGAAGCAGGTCTCCTGCCGGGCGCGCTGATGCGCAATACTTCGCTGAAATTCGTTTGTCGTGAAGTAAAGCTCGAAATCGCCAATAACCAGACCGTCTTCACCCGCGGTTACGAACAGGGTCAGATCATTCGCAGCCCTGTTGCCCATCATGACGGCAATTATTTTGCTGAAAGCGATGTTCTGAAATCGATCGAAGACAATGGTCAGGTTGTGTTCCGTTATGCGGAAGGCACCAACCCGAATGGTTCAGTCAATGACATTGCCGGTATTACCAATGCACAAGGCAATGTGCTCGGCATGATGCCGCATCCGGAAAATCTGATCGAACAGGCGCATGGCGGTACCGACGGCCGCGCGCTGTTTGCATCGGCGCTGGATCGTCTGGCTTCCTAAATCAGGTTATGCCCGCTTTGCGCAATAACGCGGCGCGGGCATTTCCTTTTACAGCAGCATGACCTGCATAACAGCAAAACGGGAGGAAGTACTATGAAGCTCTATAACAAGCCTTTATCACCCTACTGCGCCTTTATCCGCATTATTGCTGAGGTCAAAGACCTGCCGCTGAAACTGATTGATGCGCCTGCCGGACCACCGCTGCCGGAGAGCTTCCGTGAAATCTCCCCTATGCGCCGCATTCCTGTGCTCGTCACCGGTTCCGGTGAAACACTGTTTGAAGCCTCTGTAATTGCAGAATATCTGGAAGAGCGTTTTCCTGAAAAACCGATGCTCCCGGCCGATCCGAAAGACCGCGCACAAATTCGCATCATTATGCGTCTGCTCGATCTGGATGTGCTGCCGTCGATCATCCCTGTTTTGCTGGCAGGCCCTGCCAATCCGCTTCCTGCGGATAAAGCAGCGAAAGTCTTCAACCATGTACACCATGCATTGAAAACCGTTGAAGACCGTATTTCTTCCGGCCCTTACGCATTAGGTGAGCATGTGACACTGGCGGATGCATGGCTTGCGCCAACGCGCTTCCTGCTGGAAAGCCTGCGTCGTTTTCCAGGCTTTGAAACCATTCTGGATGATTGCCCGAATATCGAAGGCTATAAAACCAATGCAGAAGGTATTCCTGAAATCGCTGCCGTTTTAGGCGAAATGCAGGATGCCCGCAAAGCTCTGGCGAAAGCTAGCTAAAGCCTAAAAAACGCAAAGCCTGACAAACAATAGTCAGGCTTTGCAAATGCTGAAATACCATACAATCATTTCCCCTGCGGAGCTCAGTCTTTAATGAAATTGGCGCATATAATTGTAATGGCTTTGTCCGCAGTTGCTTTAAGCGGATGTCTCGCGTCTAAAAAATCCCCGTCTCCCGCATCGGGCAATGTGAGCCATACGGCTTTAGCGACCATGGAGCGCGTGGCGCTTGGTGCAAGACAATGCTGGTTTAAATCCGGCGACCCTCAGTTCCGCCAATATACGCTGGCGCCGGAACTGGTTTCTTATACCGGCCGACCGCGTATTCTCGTCGTCCCAGCAAAGAACCCGAATGACCGGCCTTTGCTGGTTGTGCAGGCAGAAGGCAATCCGGGACGGATGGAGCGTTTCGGCCCGTTAATGCAAAGCCCGCTTTCCGAACGCATCGAGCGCGATACAGCGCGCTGGGCTTCCGGACAAAAAAGCTGCTAACCGATTATGCCAGCGAAGCTGGCGGCACATAAGAATTAAGCATCGAACCTATCACATATCCGAGCTCCGGCTCATAGATCAAAGAAGACAGCGACACCGATATGGACAGCAAAAAGTCAATCCGTAATGATTACCCGATCACACCGGAACTGATTGCCTCACACGGCCTCAAGCCCGACGAATACCAGCGCATTCTTGACCTGATCGGTCGTGAGCCAAGCTTTACGGAGCTGGGTATTTTCTCGGCAATGTGGAACGAGCATTGCTCGTATAAATCCTCCAAGAAATGGCTGCGCACTCTGCCAACAACCGGCCCGCGCGTTATTCAGGGCCCGGGTGAAAATGCCGGTGTTGTCGATATTGATGACGGCGATTGCGTTGTTTTCAAAATGGAAAGCCACAACCACCCGTCTTATATCGAGCCATATCAGGGCGCGGCGACCGGTGTCGGCGGTATTTTGCGTGACGTATTCACCATGGGTGCCCGTCCGGTTGCAGCCATGAATGCTCTGCGTTTCGGTGAGCCAGACCATCCGAAAACCCGTCACCTCGTTTCCGGCGTTGTTTCCGGTGTTGGCGGTTACGGCAATGCTTTCGGCGTGCCGACTGTCGGCGGTGAAGTGGAGTTTGATGCCCGTTATAACGGCAACATTCTCGTCAATGCTTTTGCAGCGGGTCTCGCAAAATCCGATGCGATTTTCTATTCCAAGGCTGAAGGCGTTGGCCTGCCGGTTGTTTATCTCGGTGCGAAAACCGGTCGTGACGGCGTTGGCGGTGCGACAATGGCATCGGCTGAATTTGATGAATCGATTGATGAAAAGCGCCCGACCGTTCAGGTTGGCGATCCGTTTACCGAAAAATGCCTGCTTGAAGCCTGCCTTGAGCTGATGGCTTCCGGTGCGGTTATTGCCATTCAGGATATGGGCGCTGCCGGTCTCACCTGCTCCGCCGTTGAAATGGGCGCCAAAGGCGATCTCGGCATTGAACTGAACCTCGACACCGTACCGGTGCGCGAAGAGCAGATGTCCGCCTATGAAATGATGCTCTCTGAAAGTCAGGAACGCATGCTGATGGTGCTGCGTCCTGAACAGGAAGCAGAAGCACAGGCGATCTTCAAAAAATGGGGTCTGGATTTTGCTATCGTTGGTAAAACCACTGATGACCTGCGTTTCCGCGTCTTCCATCAGGGTGAACAGGTTGCCGATCTGCCGATCAAGGAACTCGGTGATGAGGCGCCTGAATATGATCGTCCGTGGACACCGGCTGTTGCACCAAAAGCGCTGGCTGCCGATGATGTACCGGCGGCCGATATTGCTGACAGCCTGATTAAGCTGCTCAATTCCGCCAATGGTTCTTCCCGCCGCTGGGTCTATGAACAATATGACACGCTGATTCAGGGCAACTCCCTGCAATTGCCGGGTGGCGATGCCGGTGTGATCCGCGTTGACGGCCATGAAACCAAAGCTCTGGCTTTCTCTTCCGACGTAACACCGCGTTATGTGGAAGCTGATCCGTTTGAAGGCGGTAAGCAGGCTGTAGCCGAGTGCTGGCGCAACCTG
This sequence comes from Pseudochrobactrum lubricantis, assembly GCF_041929865.1. NCBI lineage: Bacteria > Pseudomonadati > Pseudomonadota > Alphaproteobacteria > Hyphomicrobiales > Brucellaceae > Pseudochrobactrum > Pseudochrobactrum lubricantis. The sequence continues at coordinate 464,112 of NZ_JBHEEE010000002.1, read as the reverse complement.
ACAGCAACCGGTGCTACACCGCTTGCTTCGACCGACAACCTCAATTTCGGTAATCCTGAGCGTCCTGAAATCATGAGCCAGCTGGTTCATGCGATCAAAGGTATTGGCGAAGCCTGCCGCGTGCTGGAATTCCCGATTGTTTCCGGTAACGTATCGCTCTATAACGAAACCAATGGTCAGGGCATTCTGCCGACACCGACCATCGGCGGCGTTGGCCTGATCAAAGACTGGTCGAAAATGGCACGCATCCGTTTTGCAGGCGAAGGCGAAGCCATTCTGCTCGCAGGCGCACCGGAAGGCTGGGGCACACATATTGCCCAGTCCGCCTATATGCGTGACGTTCACAACCGCATCGACGGCCCTGCTCCGCATGTTGATCTGGCGCATGAAAAAGCGACCGGCGACTTCGTTCGTGGTCTGATCGAAGATGGTCTGGTTACCGCTGTTCACGACTGTTCATCGGGCGGTCTGGCGCAGGCTGTTGCTGAAATGGCTATCAAAGGCGAAATCGGCGCAACCATTAATGAACCGGCAGCCCATAATCCGGTTCTCACCTTCTTCGGTGAAGATCAGGGACGTTATGTGCTGACCGTGACCGAAGCCAATCTGGCACAGGTACAGAGCCGCGCAGAAAAAGCCGGTATTGCAGCACCATTCATCGGCCGCACCGGTGGTAAGTCTGTTATCCTCGGTTCCGCAAAGCCTGTATCTGTTGAACAGTTGCATCAGGCCTATGAATCATGGTTCCCTGACTATATGAACGGCGAAATCTGATACTAAAGCATGGCGCAGCTAAATGGTTTCATTTAGCGTTCGCGAACATGCGACAATGAAAAGAATCTAGAGCGATCGCTATCAGTTCCATTAAACGCGACACGCTCTAGATTTTAATACCCGTTAATAACGGAGCCTGCGTCTTGAAACACCGAGACGCAGGCTCCAATTTAAGAAGAGTATCCCCAAAAGCTTAAGACAGGTTTTGGACAAGATGCTAAAACAAAAAAACAGAGCTGGTGCGACAGAACAGATCGGTCGCGGCACACTCTGATCAGAAAAAATGCTCTCGGAGGATTTTAATATGGCTATGGCACCTGGTGATATTGAAGACATGATCAAGGCAGGCATTCCCGGCGCTGTTGTCAGCATCCGCGACCTTGCCGGAGACGGTGATCATTACGCTGCCGAAGTCGTAGCGGAAGCCTTTCGCGGTAAAACCCGCGTTCAGCAGCATCAGATGGTTTATGACGCCCTCGGCGGCAATATGGGCGGCGTGTTGCACGCATTGGCATTGCAGACCCGCGCACCGGAATAACAATTCACTGAGCCTGAGTGCAGTGCAGTCAGGCTCACAAAATACCCTGCGGCAACAGGCGTTCTGGAAGATGTTTCCTGCATCGCTTAAAAAGCAGCCGATATTTAAAGCATTTCCAGCAAAAGTGGGAACCGGTTTTGCGTCAGGAAATGCGTTAAAACAAAGAAATAGAGCATTTCCTCTGATACAATCAAAACCGGAAATGCTCTAAAGCCTAACTCTGGCGGAATTTGTCCCGCCGGCAATGAAAGGACACTCCCATGAGCGGCATCACTGCGCTTATCGATAATGAAGTCAAAAACAACGATGTCGTGCTTTTCATGAAAGGCACACCGGATTTCCCGCAATGCGGTTTCTCCGGTCAGGTTGTTCAGGTGCTGGATTATATCGGTGTTGACTATAAAGGCATCAATGTTCTGGCTTCTGACGAAATCCGTCAGGGCATCAAGGAATATTCCAACTGGCCGACTATTCCTCAGCTTTATGTAAAAGGTGAGTTCATCGGCGGTTGCGATATCGTGCGCGAAATGTTCCAGGCCGGTGAATTGCAGGCTCTGCTGACAGAAAAAGGCATTGCCACCAAGGCAGCCTGATCCGCAGCAAAGACTTCACGAATATGTGATTATCAAAAAACGGCAGATCTTCTGCCGTTTTTTTTCATTTAAACTATTAGAGCGCCGTGCGCCCTATTGGGCGCACAAAGGTCGCTCTAACACTTGAAAATAAGAGCAGAATTTAAACTTAAACTGATTCAAGTTTAAAAAAATTATGCTCTAAATAGAATTTATCATTCCGGCCAGATTGCGCTCTGCGCAAATCCCTATATGTTGGAATATACCGGCCTGTAAAACTGCTTCGCCAGAAATTTGAGCGCAGTATCTCACGAATGCGGCGAAAAGTTCTTCCGGTATCAATATTTTCAAACAGTATTTATCTGCGGCACCGCCTGCATAAGGCTGCATCGAATTGCTGCGGTAAATGCCCTTCCTGAAGTTTCAGGTCACAAGATTGCGGACGCCCCTGTAACCGTTTTGAGGCTGCACGGCTTTCGCCCTTTATAGCTCGGCAGATACCGGACTGTTTCTGCCTGCGCGCTATTCAAAACACCTCTGTTCCGTAAACAATCCGAGTTTCAGCGGTTTGCGGAACATCGCTTCAGTATCCGGCCACAGACACAACAATAGCAAATTGTGTCATCATCAGTCTGCCGGTTGCTGATCCGCAATAGATTTTTCCGACCGTATTTCCGGCCGGACAAGGCATGTAAAAGATGAAAAGTGAACTTCCTGCAGATGCGGTATCTGCATCCGGCAATCAAGCCTCCGACGGATTTAAATTATCCAGACCGGAGTTTATTGCCCTTATCGCGGCACTGATGGCAATCAATGCGCTGGCTATTGATGTCATGCTGCCCGCTTTGGCCGAAATCGGCAATTCTCTCGGTGTTCTGACACCGAACCATCACCAATATGTCGTTACAGTCTACCTGTTCGGCTTTGCAGTCTCACAGCTGCTTTATGGCCCGATCAGTGATCGTTTTGGCCGTAAAAAGCCACTGCTGATCGGTATCGGCATTTATGTCGTCACCTCGCTGGCCTGCGTCTGGGTGCCGGAATTTAATATGCTGCTGGTTCTGCGCTTCCTGCAGGGGATCGGTGCCGCAGCTACCCGCGTCATGACTGTTTCGATTGTGCGTGACCGCTATTCCGGCCGCGCTATGGCTGAAATCATGTCGCTTGCCATGATGGTCTTCATGATTGTTCCGGTGATTGCACCGGCAACCGGCGAAGTCATTCTGATCTTCTCCGAATGGCATATGATCTTCGGCTTTATGGCTTTGTTTGCCTGTGTGATCGGCTTCTGGGCCTATTCCCGTATGCCGGAAACTCTGGCACCGGAAAACCGCCGTCCTTTCACAGCCAAATCCATTATCAGCGGCTTCGGCATTGTTATCGGTAACCGCGTGGCATTCTGCTACACGCTGGCCGCATCCTTTATGCTCGGCTCGCTGTTCGGCTTCATCAATTCTGCACAGCAGATTTATGTCGGCATTTATGATCTGGGACGCGGCTTTCCGGTAGCATTTGCTGCCGTTGCCGCCTTCATGGCACTGTCCGCCTTCCTGAATTCACGGATGGTCGGACGTTTCGGCATGCGCCGGATTTCGCAGGTATTGCTGATTACATTTATCAGCCTCAGCCTGCTGCTGTTCCTGCTGTCGGTGTTTTTTGAAGGCCCTGTGCCATTCCCGATTTACATCGTGATCTTCGCGCTGATCATGTTCTGCTTCGGCTCTATCGGCGGCAACTTCAACGCCTTGGCGATGGAACCGCTCGGACAGGTTGCTGGTACGGCTTCTTCCGTTCTCGGCTTTGTACAGTCACTGACCGGTGCAGCGATCGGTATGCTGATCGGCCAGTCCTTCAACGGCACAACCGTACCAATGGCACTTGGCTATTTCATTGTCGGTGCTATCGCGATGGTGTTTGTGCTGATTGCAGAACAGGGCAAATTGTTCCGCGCGGTATCGCCTTCACCGCAGCATGTGATTGAGAAATAAAAGAAAAAGGCCGCTTAATGCGGCCTTTTCCTTTATAGAACAGATAATTACTTCTGCCACAGCGCCTGTTTGATCGCCTGCCAGCTGTCTTTATCCGGTGCGATAATCAAACCGCCATCAACATGACCCGGTCTATAAGCACTGCCGTCAAGCCGCGCAGTATAACCACCGGCTTCCTGATGGATCAGATTACCGGGCAGATGATCCCAAGGCATCAGCTTGTTATAAACCGCGAAATGCGCAGAACCGGTGGCAATCACGCGATATTCATGCGCTGCACAGCGATAGCCGAGATGCGAGAGAAACTTCGCCTGATTACCGGCAACCAGCGTACGATCCGGCTCCGGCAGATATTGCCATGACACACAGCCGGTCATTTCCTTGAGCGCCGGAGCGTCAGCAACACGCACTTTATGTTCACTGCCATCGGCACGGCGGATATAGCTGCCCGCCCCTTTAACGCCGATCAGCCAGTCACGCCCCATCGGGTCATAGATAATACCGGCAACGGTCTCGCCCTTGATATTAACTGAGAGCATGACACCAAACAGCGGCACGCCGGATGCGAAATTGAATGTGCCATCCACCGGATCAATGGTGAAAGCCAGATCCGCAGAGTTAAGACCATCCAACAATGCCGGATTGTCACTGCAGGCTTCTTCACCAACGATCATCGCACCGGCAAAGCGCTCACGCAGAGCAGCGGTGATCACCTTTTCCGAATTAACATCAGCCTCAGTCACCAGATCAGCAGCCGAGGTTTTCTGGCGGATATCGCCACTGTCCAGCCGGCGAAAGCGCGGCAGAATTTCAGTGTCAGCGGTCGAGCTGAGCAAATCAGCCAGCCAGTTAATCTCGCGATGATCAAACATAGTCTGCTTCCGTTATTCTTCTGAGGAGGAGGATAGTTCCGGCGCTACCAGCGACGCAAAATCAAAAATCTTACGATCCAGCAAATGGCTCGGGCGCACATTGGCCAGCGCGCGGATCATCGTATCTTTACGACCCGGCATACGCTTTTCAATATCGGTCAGCATCGCCTTCATCATATTGCGCTGTAAGCCGTCCTGACTGCCGCACAGATCGCAAGGAATGATCGGGAACTCCATCGCTGTGGCAAATTTTGCCAGATCATCTTCCGCTGCATAGGCCAGCGGGCGCAAGACCAGCAAATCGCCCTCATCATTCAGCAGTTTCGGCGGCATCGATGCCAGACGACCACCGTGGAACAGATTCATGAAAAAGGTTTCGAGAATATCTTCGCGGTGATGACCAAGCACCAGCGCCGAGCAGCCCTCTTCACGCGCAACACGGTAGAGATTACCGCGACGCAGACGGGAGCAAAGCGCGCAATAAGTTTGATTTTCAGGCACCTTATCCGTCACGATCGAATAGGTGTCCTGATATTCAATGCGGTGGATAATCTGATTTTTGGTCAGATAATCCGGCAGAATATGTTTCGGGAAATTCGGCTGTCCCTGATCGAGATTACAGGCAATCAGATCAACCGGCAGGAGACCACGCCATTTCAGATCAAGCAGCAGCGCCAGCAAGCCATAGGAATCCTTACCGCCTGACAGCGCAACCAGCCAGCGGTCACCCGGACGCACCATGGCGAAATCATCCATCGCCTGACGGGTCTGGCGCAGCAAACGCTTACGCAGCTTATTGAAGCCCACCGAGGACGGCACATTGCGGAACAGCGGGTGGCACCCGTCTCCGCCCATGTCCTCATCACTCATGGATGCATAATCATCCAGTTCCTGACTGATATCGGAAACCGGCGCAGATTTCGCCAATTTGTCCTGCAAATCTGAACCTGTATCGCCGTTCAGGGCTGTATCGTGAATATTCATAATATCTCTGCTGCAAAAAACTGCTGTTAGAGCATAATTCCTTAAACTAGGATCAGTTTAAGGAATTATGCTCTAATTTTTAAGTGTTCGAGCGACCTTTGTGTGCCAAGTCTGGCACACGGCGCTCTTTAGCCTCGAATAAAGCGAACCGTCCCTGTTCGCAACAAAGAAGCGGCTTTTCAGCCGCCTCCCGGTCACAAATTTCATTCAGAGTGTCTGTTATACTTCTTCATAACTTCAACAAGCCGGTCATGCGGAAGCGCGTAAGAGATATTATCGTCCCGCCCTTTCATGGTTTCCGCAGCAATCATCGCATTGATAATCGCCTCTTCGGTTGCCAAAGCAGCAGCCTGAATGAGCGGATCCATTTTATTATTGGAAACCATCTCCATTTGTGTAGTCTCTTCGCGACTGAAAGCATCAGGATTGGCCGTTGAAAACGCGATAAAAATATCACCGCTGCCATTCGCGCCAAAACCGCCGACACGACCAATGCCAACAGGCACACGACGCGCCAGCCGTTTCAATTGATGCGGCAACAGCGGCGCATCCGTTGCCACGACAACGATAATCGAGCCGCTCTCCTCACGCGTCCATGAGGTATCCTGCATCAGCTCGGTAATTTCCTCACCAACCGGCACACCGGAAATCATCAAATCCGGCCGTCTGCCGAAATTACCCTGCACCAAGACGCCGACAGTATAACCGCCCTCATCTTCGCTCAATTTACGGGATGATGTACCGGTGCCGCCTTTAAAATGGAACAGGTTCATACCGGTGCCGCCGCCGACATTACCTTCTGCAATTCTACCGCCCGCAGCATTATCCAGCGCGGCATAGACATGTTCTTTCTTCACATGCATGCCGTTGATGTCGTTCAGGATACCGTCCCATGTTTCAGCAACCACCGGCAACAGCCAGTAAAGGTCTTTGAAATGCGGCCCCGTCAGATCATTATCAATCAGCCATGAAACTACAGAATCCCGCACCACGCCAACGCTATGCGTATTGGTGATCGCTATCGGCCCTTCCAGAAAACCGCTCTCCTCCACCCATGTTGTGCCGGTCATCTCGCCATTACCATTGAGAGAATACCAGCCGGAGAAAACCGGATTGAATGTCTTACCCCGTGGCAGAATGGCTGTAACGCCGGTGCGTGCAGGGCCTTTACCGGTCTCTAACTTGCCCTCACCTTCGATAATCGTCGAATAACCAACCGTCACGCCTTCAACATCGGTAATGGCATTATTCGGGCCGGTTGTGCCTGTAAACGGAATACCGAGATCACGCGCGCGCGGTTTATGCGATATGCTTGTCATTAAAATTATTTCCATATTCTGCAATCAAAACAATTCCGCCAGAAGCAGGAGCCGCCGCTGTTGCAAACTGTCTTCAGGCAAAAACACAGCGTCTTTGCCCTGATTTTTGAGAACCCTCCGTGGCGGTATGTCGTCATGCTCCCCGATACCACCATCGGCATATAAGCACCGCAAATTTATCCGCGCAATTGCTTTCATCCGCCGTTATCAGCAGGCTTATCGCATCACTATTAAGCTGGGAGAGAAGATGAGAAAGGATAGAGGCACATCTGCCTCGGCAATAAGTTTATGCAAGATACAAAAATGCCCTGCCGCTCACTTATTTTGGCGCGCAGGGCTTTTGATTGGGGTTCATCCCATTTTGTCGGTAGTCATTCGCCGACAAGCTTTCAGAAAGCTGCCGTAAAGGCAGGTTATCTGCAGAAATGATAAATTGTTGCTCTTTCAATAAAACCACACTTCAACTTTCATTTGTGACAGTCTGGCTCTGAACCGCAGATATAGCATTCAGCTATAATTTTCAGAACCTTACCACTTTCAGCAAATCCTATATTCTGCGATTTGCTGCCGAAGCACACAGACCGGTGAATATAGTCATTGATCTTTCTATACATACTATCTTCACAGATAGTCCTTACAGAAATCCGGTAGTTTCAGAAAAAACATTATTTTTCGACGATACAATATCGTCATGCATGGTCAGGTGGACTCATCCTTATATTCCTCCTGTTTCGCGCGGAACAGTATAAGTTCCTGTCTGGGCTTTCGCCCGTCTTCAGCTGTTCGGGACTTTACATCCCTTTCCTCCGCTGATGCTGAAGACAATTTCAGTGTGCTCTCAGGACAGCGCATCGTCAACTGATAGGTTTTCACATTATATTACATCGTCATTTGATGAACTTAGAGCATTTCACAGTCAAGTTGGATCAACTTGACGCCCGTGATAATGCGACCAAATAAAGAATCTAGAGCGAGTACTATGATCCAATCTAGACGTAAACCGCTCTAGACAAGAAATTCTGCTTTGCTGCGATTACAACCAAAATCTGACTGGACTTAAGTTCATATTTTGTTCTATAACCTTTTGCAAAATTGCGGGAGAGCAGCTGGACTGTCATCAGTGCAGCGCGGTTCCGCAAAACAGAGTACAAATCCGGTCAATATTGAGTTTGAGCAGAGCGCACCTATATAAATGTCTGAGTTTCGGCTGAGGCATTGTAAATCCTGCCATTCTCCTGTTTCCGGCCAAATTGTTACGCACCAACCGCAGGCACAATGCTGATGAGCGATCAAAAATTTATTTCCATTCGCGGCGCCCGCGAACATAATCTGAAAAATATTGATATTGATCTGCCGCGCGACAAGCTGATTGTCATGACCGGTCTGTCCGGTTCCGGTAAATCATCGCTCGCTTTCGACACGATTTATGCTGAAGGTCAGCGCCGTTATGTCGAAAGTCTTTCAGCCTATGCGCGCCAGTTTCTGGAAATGATGCAAAAGCCGGATGTTGACCAGATTGACGGTCTGTCTCCGGCAATTTCCATTGAACAGAAAACCACCAGCCGCAACCCGCGCTCAACGGTCGGTACTGTCACCGAGATTTACGATTATCTGCGCCTGCTCTATGCGCGCGTTGGCGTACCTTACTCCCCTGCCACCGGCCTGCCGATTGAAAGCCAGACTGTCAGCCAGATGGTTGACCGCGTGATGGCTTTTGAAGAAGGCACGCGCCTCTATATCATGGCGCCGATTGTACGCGGCCGTAAGGGTGAATACCGCAAAGAGCTCGCTGAACTGCAGAAAAAAGGCTTTCAGCGTGTCAAAATTGACGGTGTTTTCTATGAAATAGCTGACGCACCGGCACTGGATAAGAAATACAAGCACGATATTGATGTGGTGGTTGACCGCGTTGTGGTGCGTCCTGATCTGGCTTCGCGTCTGGCCGACAGTCTGGAAACCTGTCTGCAACTGGCAGAAGGTCTGGCGATTGCAGAATTTGCGGATAAGCCGCTGCCACCGGAAGAAACCGCAGCAGACAGCGCCAATAAATCCAAAAACGACACCCATGAGCGCGTGCTGTTCTCGGAAAAATTCGCCTGCCCTGTTTCTGGCTTTACCATTGCCGAGATTGAGCCGCGCCTGTTCTCCTTCAACAATCCGTTTGGTGCGTGCCCGACCTGTGACGGTCTTGGTTCTCAGCAGGCCATTGACCCGAACCTGATTGTGCCGGATGAAACTCTGCGTATGAAAGACGGTGCAATCGCACCTTGGGCAAAATCCTCATCGCCATATTACAATCAGACATTGGAAGCACTGGGCAAAGCCTATGGTTTCAAGCTGACCGATAAATGGCAGGATTTGAGTGAAGATGCCCAAAAGGCTGTGCTTCATGGTACAAAAGGCAAAGAAATTACCTTTGTTTATAAGGATGGCTCACGCTCTTACGAAACAACCAAGACATTTGAAGGTGTTATTCCTAATCTGCAGCGGCGCTGGAAGGAAACCGATTCCAACTGGTCGCGCGAAGAGATTGAGCGCTATATGTCGGCCACACCTTGTCCTTCCTGTGCAGGCTATCGCCTGAAACCGGAAGCACTGGCGGTTAAAGTCGGCATGATGCATATCGGTCAGTTAACGGAAATGTCGATCCGTAATGCAGATCAGTGGTTCAGCACGATTGACCAGCAGTTCAATGATAAACAGAACGAAATTGCTGCCCGTATTCTGAAAGAAATCCGTGAGCGCCTGCGCTTCCTCAATGATGTGGGGCTGGATTATCTGTCACTGTCGCGTAATTCCGGCACGCTTTCCGGCGGTGAAAGCCAGCGTATCCGTCTGGCTTCGCAGATCGGCTCCGGCCTGACCGGCGTTCTCTATGTGCTGGATGAACCATCCATTGGTCTGCACCAGCGCGATAATGCCCGTTTGCTCGACACACTGCGTCATCTGCGTGATCTCGGCAATACAGTGATCGTGGTTGAGCATGATGAGGATGCCATCCTCACCGCCGATTATGTGGTCGATATCGGCCCGGCAGCCGGTGTTCATGGCGGTCAGATTATTGCTAAGGGCACACCGTCCGAAGTGATAAACAATCCAAATTCTATCACCGGCAAATATCTGTCCGGCGCAATGCAGGTTATGGTTCCGGCGGAGCGCCGCAAGATCACCAAATCCAAACGCATCAAGGTTGTCGGCGCCCGCGCCAATAATCTGAAAAACGTAACCGGTGAAATTCCGCTCGGTACCTTTACCGCAGTAACCGGCGTATCCGGTGGCGGTAAGTCCACCTTCCTGATCGAAACCCTGTATAAAGCTGCTTCACGTAAAATTATGGGCTCCCGCGAGCATCCAGCCGAACACGACCGGATTGAAGGTCTGGAACTGCTGGACAAGGTCATTGATATCGATCAGTCACCAATCGGCCGTACACCGCGTTCCAATCCGGCAACTTATACCGGTGCCTTCACACCAATCCGCGACTGGTTTGCCGGTCTGCCGGAAGCAAAAGCACGCGGCTATCAGCCAGGACGCTTCTCATTCAACGTCAAAGGCGGACGCTGTGAAGCCTGTCAGGGTGACGGTGTTATCAAGATTGAAATGCACTTCCTGCCGGATGTTTACGTGACTTGTGATGTTTGTAACGGCAAACGCTACAACCGCGAAACACTGGAAGTTCTGTTTAAAGGCAAGAGCATCGCCGATGTTCTTGATATGACGGTTGAAGAAGGTGTGGAATTCTTCGCTGCGGTGCCAAGTATCCGCGACAAGATGGAAACGCTGAACCGCGTTGGCCTTGGCTATATCAAGATCGGCCAGCAGGCGACCACCCTCTCCGGCGGTGAAGCCCAGCGTGTTAAGCTCGCCAAGGAACTATCCCGCCGCGCAACCGGCAAGACGCTATACATTCTTGATGAACCAACCACCGGCCTTCATTTCCATGACGTTGCCAAACTGCTGGAAGTGCTGCACGAACTGGTCGATCAGGGCAATACCGTTGCTGTTATCGAGCATAATCTCGAAGTCATTAAAACGGCGGATTGGGTATTGGATCTCGGCCCTGAAGGCGGTGACGGCGGTGGTGAAATCGTCGCAGCCGGTCGACCGGAAGATATCGTCGCCGAACCGCGTTCTTATACCGGCCACTTCCTTAAAGAACTGCTGGAACGCCGTCCTGACGGCAAAACACTCGCAGCTGAATAAATAAAAACGCCGCCTGATAAAATAGGCGGCGTTTTTATTAAATGATACGGGAACGAAAATCAGCGCTGTGAACTGATTTTCTTATCTCAGTGCTTCCCATTTTTCAGGGATATGCTGTCACTTGAGAGCAAGCCGTATTTCTCAAGCCTTGCCCATACTTTTACAATCAGGTCAGGCATATCTTCATCGATTAAACCGACCGGCGCTTCCTCAGCAAAACAATTTGCAGTTTCCGCATGTATCCACACCGCCGCACAGGCAGCCTCAAAGGCTGGCATGCCCTGTACGCATAGCCCCGCAATAATACCGGTCAGCACATCACCGGAACCGGCAGTTGCCAGTAATGTATTACCGTTGCTGTTAATTGCAGCACGGCCATCCGGTGCGGCGATCACCGTATCCGCCCCCTTATAAATCACCACACTATGGCTGAGCTGAGCAGCCTGCCGCGCTTTCTCAACTTTACTCTGACTATCCGTAACCAATTCACCGAACAACCGCTGAAACTCTCCTTCATGAGGTGTCAGCACCAGCAAACAGCCTGATCGTTCTGCAGCACCAAACAATATTTGCGGCTGATCTTTAAATGCTGTGATGCCATCCGCATCCAGCACCAATGTTTTCAAACCGGCTCCATCTGCACTATCCGCCATTAATGCACATACCAAATCCCGCGCTCTTGGCAAATCGCCAAAGGCAGGCCCCAAAACCGCAGTTTTGACTTTTCTCGCTTTAATAAAATTCAGAACATCAGCAATTTCACCTAACGGATACAGCATCGTGCCCGTCAGATGGGCGGCATGAACAGGCAATGCATCCGGAGGCGCAATCATTGTCACCAGCCCCGCCCCTGTACGCGCAGAAGCAGAAGCACTCAGGCGTGCAGCACCGGTGGACATCATCCCGCCGGAAAACACCCCGACATGGCCACGTGTGAATTTATGGGCATTGCTCTGTGTAACAGGCAGAACATCACGCCAGAGCTCCGACAGATTTTCATAAAGCCTGACCGGTATTTTCTCGAGTATCGTATTTTCAATGCCGATATCACAAACACTGACGTTACCGCATAACTCACGTCCCGGTTGCAATAAATGCCCGGGCTTCTTACGGAAAAACGTAACAGTGTGCTGCGCCTGCACAGCCACACCCTTAACCTGCCCGTCCAGTCCTGATACACCGCTTGGCAGATCAATGGCACAGACAGATATACCGGACATGTTCAGCCTTGTGATACAAGTTGCCAGCTCTCCGCTTACATCGCGCACCAATCCCGCACCGAGCAAAGCATCCACAACCAGCGGATAATCCTCGGGTATAAAATAATGAAGCGGCAGAACCTGTCCGCCTGAAGACACATAGTCAGCACAGGCAAGAGCAGCATCACTGTCCGTTTTGGGTTGTTCCGTATAAAAACAAGCCACAGATATGCCCGCCGCCTTCAACAGCTTTGCGACGACATAGCCATCGCCGCCATTATTACCGGAACCACAAAGCACAGCCACAGAACGGGCATCTGGCCAAAATCTTACAATCTCCTCAAATACCGCCTGTCCGGCGCGCTGCATCAGATGATAGCCTGCAATACCACCCGCAATGGTAATCCGGTCAGCCTGCCCCATCTCTTCCGGCGTCAATAATTCCATATCAGGCTCCTGCAAGAATGTTTCATTGCTTCGCACATGCTTATTTAAAACGCACAATGCCTAAATTTTAGGCAATTCAAATCCGGCAATCATATTTATCACTGCCATTTTTTCATGCAAAGGCAATGCAGATGCAGCCTTGCCTGAAATTTCTGCACATTCTTTGCCTCAGCTGAATTTCACCTTTCGACATAATTTAAAAATAAACCAAACATTTCAACAAGCTGCATCAAAAGCTGCCAATTAAAATTCTGCCTGCCCATAAAAAATTATAAATTTTACCCGTCATTTTATAAATTCGCAGATTTTGGCACGATTTATGCTTATGATATTTCAAGGCCATGTAAGGCTCAGAAATAAACGGAGGCAGCATTCTGATGAAAAAAATCGAAGCTATCATTAAGCCTTTCAAACTTGATGAAGTCAAAGAAGCACTTCAGGACGTCGGCCTGCAAGGTATCACCGTTCTGGAAGCCAAGGGTTTCGGCCGTCAAAAAGGCCACACTGAACTGTATCGCGGCGCGGAATATGTTGTCGATTTTCTGCCAAAGGTAAAAATCGAAGTCGTGCTTGCCGATGATGCAGTGGATGCAGCGGTAGAAGCCATCCGCAAAGCCGCACAAACCGGCCGTATCGGCGATGGTAAAATCTTTATCTCCAGCGTTGAAGAAGTGATCCGCATTCGTACCGGCGAAACCGGTCCTGATGCTATCTGATATGTAAGTCACCGGTTTTGCCGGACAAATTTTCTCAGTTTAACGTCGTTCAATAGGAAAATGCATATGACGACCGCCCATGACATTCTGAAACTGATCTCTGACAACGACGTAAAATTCGTTGACCTGCGTTTTACTGACCCTAAAGGCAAGCTGCACCATGTGACTATGGATGTGGGTATGGTTGATGAAGACATGTTCACCGACGGCGTTATGTTCGACGCCTCCTCCATCGGCGGCTGGAAAGCCATCAATGAATCCGACATGGTTCTGATGCCGGATCCGGCTTCCGCTCACATGGATCCGTTCTTTGCAGCGTCCACTCTGGTTCTGCTTTGCGATATTCTCGATCCTGTTACCGGCGAAAACTACAACCGCGATCCGCGCGGCACTGCCAAGAAAGCAGAAGCCTATGTGAAATCGCTTGGCATCGGCGACACTGTTTTCATCGGCCCGGAAGCTGAATTCTTCATCTTCGATGATGTGAAATACAAAAACGACCCTTACAACACCGGTTTCAAGCTGGATTCCAGCGAACTGCCATCAAATGATGACACCGATTACGAAACCGGCAATATGGGTCACCGTCCGCGTGTTAAAGGCGGCTATTTCCCTGTTCCGCCAATCGACAGCTGTCAGGATATGCGCTCGGAAATGCTCACAGTTCTGTCCGAAATGGGCGTAACCGTTGAAAAGCATCACCATGAAGTTGCAGCCGCTCAGCACGAACTCGGCGTGAAATTCGACACCCTCGTCGCTAATGCCGACAAGATGCAGCTCTTCAAATATGTGGTTCACCAGACTGCAAATGCCTATGGCAAGACTGCAACCTTCATGCCGAAGCCAATCTTCGGTGACAATGGTTCGGGCATGCATGTTCACGTATCGATCTGGAAAGACGGCAAGCCGACTTTCGCCGGTAATGAATATGCCGGTCTGTCAGAAAGCTGCCTGTTCTTCATCGGCGGCGTGATCAAACATGCCAAAGCACTGAATGCCTTCACCAACCCTTCGACCAACTCTTATAAGCGTCTGGTTCCGGGTTATGAAGCGCCTGTTCTGCTGGCCTATTCCGCCCGCAACCGTTCAGCTTCCTGCCGTATTCCATTTGGTAATTCGCCAAAATCAAAGCGTCTGGAAGTCCGCTTCCCTGATCCGACTGCAAACCCTTACTATTGCTTTGCTGCCATTCTGATGGCTGGTCTTGACGGCATCAAGAACAAGATCCATCCGGGTCAGGCAATGGATAAAGATCTCTATGATCTGCCAGCTAAAGAACTGAAAAAAATTCCTACGGTTTGCGGTTCTCTGCGTGAAGCCCTCCAGAGCCTCGACAAAGACCGTGCCTTCCTCAAAGCTGGCGACGTGTTCAGCGACGATCAGATCGACAGCTTCATTGAACTGAAAATGCAGGAAGTCATGCGCTTTGAAATGGCTCCGCATCCGGTTGAATTCGATATGTATTACTCCTGCTGATACATCCTCCCGAAACAAGAAACCCCGCCAATGGCGGGGTTTTTTATTTGCCTGACAATCAATGAATCTAATTGACAGGCGATCCATGTAAGACTCTGATTATTTTACATTTATCGATCTGAAAAAGCCGCGTCAGACAAACCGGCGCGGCTTAAATTCATAGCAATTTCAGCGTTGATTAGAGTGCACGCACCAGCGCATCAGCTGCACGGATTTCCCGCTCCCGCCATGCACGGCGCGCCTGCGCCTCTTCATCCTCACCCCATTGTTCAATCGTCCAGTCTTCATCGACATGGGCGACTTTCCATGCCGCATCCACATCAATGGCACCCTTAAACAATGCCAAACCGGTAATTGCTGAGCCGCAAAGTGTGGTCATCACATGCAGAGCAGCCAGTGCAACAGGATCAGAAACCATACGCAGATGTGCACCGAAAGCAGCCAGCGCCTCACGCGGTTGCGCCACATGCATCAGGCCTTCTGTAACCTCGAAATTCGCACCGAGTGTCGCGGCCCAATCAAGCAGCGGATCCCAATGTTCACGCTGGCGGTCAACCAGTTCTTTCGGGCTGTCTGCGCGGTAGCACAGCAGATCAGTACCGGCGAAGCGCAGAATTTCTTCCAGCACCGCCTGCGTTTCCGCAGCAACACCATCAATCGCCGTATTGACCAGACGGGTTGCCGGCATATCTGCCGGATTAATATGCGTATCCTGACGGGCAAATTCGTCTGCCACGATCTGCGCAGCGGCTTCCGTTGGCAGAACCAGCTTGTTACGCAGCGGCGTATTGACCAGCTTGCCATCCAGCAATATGGCAAAACCACCGGCTTCATAGGCACCGACAGTCACGTCCTTATAGAAACGCTTCGGCAATGGCGTCAGCATCTGCTTTTGTGCGCGGATAACCGGATCAGGATCAGACAGCATCGCCTCGTGATCGAGCCGTGCCTGTTCGATATCTTCAAGAATATTGCGCATTTTATTTCCTAAATATTTCGGTTCAAAATCTCACCACGCCATCAGCGGGCAAGCTGACCCAACAAATCTAACGGATGATGCAATATAGTTGCGGCACCCGCTTCACTTAATCTGTCCGGCTTATGATAGCCCCAGTTTACACCGATTGCTGTGGCACCGGCACTGCCCGCCATCATCATATCGTAAGTCGTATCACCGATTACAAAGGTCTGCGACACATCGCAACCCGTCTCATGGCAACATTCCAGCACCATTGCCGGATGCGGCTTGGACGGACAATCATCTGCGCAGCGGGATACAAGAAAATTCCGGTCGAAACCATGGCGTTCCATCACCGAGATCACGCCACGGCGGGATTTTCCTGTCACCATGCCCAACAGAATATCATCCTGCGCAGCCAGTGCATCAATCAATTCGGCAATACCGTCATAAAGCGGCTCGTCAAAATCATGCTCCAGCCGGATTTTACGAAATTGCTGCTTATATTGCTCGGTCAGGTTCTCAATTTCAGCACCCATAGGAATACCGGAAATCTGCGAAATCGCCAGATTGAGCGTCAGGCCGATAATTTCCTGTGTCTCGCTCAGTTCCGGCACACGCAGACCTGCATTGGCAAAGGTCTCGGCCATACAACGATGAATAACGCCGCCGCTATTGACCAGCGTTCCGTCACAATCAAACAGCACCAGTTTCATAGTGAGGCTTTTTCCTGCATAGTTTTTGCCAAGTCAGTATCAAATTGCTGCGCTGCTTTGCGCACAGCAATACGCTGCGCATAATTGGCAATAAATAATCCGCCTGCGATCAGGCCAAGCGCTGCGAATAGCTTCCAGCTCATAGGCTCGCCCAGCACCAATCCGCTCAGCATCACCCCGAAGGCAGGGATCAGTAAAGCAAAATTCGACAGTGCTGAAGCAGGATAACGACGGATCATCCAGAACCACAGCGGATAGGTAAAAGCGACAATAAAGGCCGACTGAAACACAAAAGCCGCATAGGTCAGCATAGTCGGATCACGAACCGCATCCCCCAGCATCGGCGCAAAAGGCAAAGGTACAATCGCCGCAATAAGCAACTGATAGAGCAAGGTTTTTTCCGGTGCAGCGTCGCTCAGCGGTGTCTTCTTGATAACCAGTGTCGTCGCCGCCCAGAACACGCTGGAAATCAGACAGAGAATATCGCCGTAAATCGCATTCTCGCCGGGCATCGACAATTCATCCGAGAGAACCAGCACCACACCGCTAAATGCAACAATCATACCGACAACGGTGAGTATCCGCATCCGCTCGCCCAGCAGAAAATGCGCACCGATTGCCACCCAGAACGGCATAGTATTCATCATCAGCGTGGAGCGTCCGGCACTGGTAAAATCCAGCCCCGCAAAAATCAGAACAAATTCCAGACCGAACAACAGCCCGATCACCAAACCGGGAATAAGCGTTTTGTCTTTTTCAAACAGGGCAATACCGCGAAAACGGCACCAGAGGAAAACGAGAAAGCCGCCAACGAAAGAGCGCGCAGCGGCCATATACATCGGGTTGAAGCCCTGATTGCCGATTTTAATGGCAACCTGATTCATCCCCCAGCTGACGCAGATAAACAGCATCAGCGCCACGCCCACTGTATCTATCGTCGCGCGGCGCTCATAACCTGTCACCAGCCGTCCTGTTGCCGACGCCGCGCTCCCTGCTGCCCTGCCCATTTCATCCCCGCTTCAAACACATTCCGGCCTGTTATGCGGCGGAACATACAATCAACTATCAGTCCTGTTCCGCATCCGCATCGAAACCAAGCAGGTTCCACGACTGCACCATATGCGGCGGCAAAGGCGCAGAAACATCAATCATACCGCCACCCGGATTAGGAATGCGGATACGGCGCGCATGAAGATGCAGACGGTTCTGCACACCGCCCGGGAAATCCCAGTTGATATCAGCTTCAAAATATTTCGGATCACCGATAATCGGATGACCAAGATACTGCGCATGTACGCGCAACTGGTGGGTACGGCCGGTATAAGGCTCCATTTCCAGCCAGGACAGGTTCTGACCGGCTGTTTCCAGCACGCGGTAGAACGATACAGCGTGATCGGAATCCGGCTCACCATGCTGGCAAACGCGCATACGGTCACCATCCGGCGTGCTGTCTTTTACCAGCCATGTGGAGATTTTGTTCTCGCGCTTGCGCGGTACGCCCTTCACCAGAGCCCAATAGGTTTTCTTGGTATCACGCTCACGGAAAGCCTTGGTCAGCGCCTGCGCGGCACTACGGGTTTTCGCCACGACCAGAACGCCCGATGTATCGCGGTCAAGACGGTGTACCAGACGCGGCTTTTCGCCTTTTTTATTACGCCATGCTTCCAGCATCGAATCGACACTGCGCACCACACCCGAACCACCCTGCACGGCCAGACCGGATGGTTTATTGAACACATAAACCTTCTCATTCTCAAAAATCAGCATTTTCTTGAGAACATCGCCATCACCCTGATTGCGGATGGTCTTGCCGGTCAGCGGAGTGTTGTCTTCTTTTTCATCGAGTCCCAGCGGCGGAACACGCACGGACTGTCCAGCCTGCAAACGGCTATCAGCTTTCACCCGCCCGCCATCCACACGGATCTGGCCGGAGCGCAGCAGCTTTTGCAAATGCCCGAAGCCCAAGCCCGGAAAATGCACTTTGAACCAGCGATCAAGGCGCATGCCTGTTTCGTCTGCATCTACAGTTTTAAGTTCTACGCCAGCCATATTCTGTTTATTCCGCTAAAATTCGGGGCACAATCACGGCGACAAATGCAATGTCTTCCGTGCAGCCAATATACTCTGAAATATGCTCCTAGAGCATTTCGCAGCCAAATGGAAACATTAGATGACACAGGAACTGTTCAGAACATGTTTTCTGCACGGACTCATGCTTAAAGGCGACCTGCCCCCGTCTGTAACCGTAAAGCGCAAAAACACTTAAGAATAAGCTCTCTGGCACCGGATTCTCACCGAATATTTAAATCCATTAAACTTTCTGAACATTTTATAAAATCATGCATTTTCAGCAGGTTACATAAAACTATCACAGCAGGTTACAATCCGTTGTAATTTATGGTCGGTTTCGCACTTAAATTGCCACTTATGAACACCAATTTCCATTGCAGTTTCAGGCAATCAGGATCATGTTCCCGCTGCCGCTAAACATTTGTTTTTCTGACCGCAATCTGACTGGCGGATATAATTCGGTCAGACATTATACCGGAGTGGCCCGTGTCTATTGTGCGCGTTTACTGGAGATCCCTGCAATATCTCTCAGCCGAGAGAACAGCGACAGCGCTTATCGTGCTGGCGAATATTGCGCTTGGCGTGATCACCATTTTTGAACCTGTGCTGTTCGGTCGGGTCATTGATGCGATTTCGCAAAAGACCGTGATTATCCCGACCCTCGCTCTATGGGCAGGTCTCGGTGTGTTCAACATTATCGCCGTGGTACTGGTTGCACGCGGCGCTGACCGGCTGGCGCATAAGCGCCGTCTCGGCGTCCTGACCAAATCTTACGAAGGCATCATTACAATGCCACTGGCATGGCATCAGCAGCGCGGCACCTCCAATGCATTGCACACGCTGATCCGTGCAACCGACACGCTGTTCACGCTGTGGCTGGAATTCATGCGCAACCACCTCACCACCATTGTGGCGCTGGCTGTGCTGATCCCGACCGCGCTCAGCATGGATGCGCGCCTGACACTGGTGCTGATGGTACTCGGTGCGATTTATGTAATGATCGGCCAGCTGGTTATTCAGAAAACCAAAGATGGTCAGGCTGCGGTTGAGCGCCACCATCACAAAGTGTTTGAACATATCAGCGATACAATCAGCAATATTTCCGTATTGCAGAGCTACAACCGCATCAATGCGGAAGCCTCTGCCCTGCGTGATTACGCGGCAACTCTGGAAAAAACCCAGCGTCCGGTGCTGAACTGGTGGGCACTGGCCAGCGGTCTGAACCGTATGGCTTCCACCATTTCCATGGTGATCGTGCTGCTGATCGGTGCCTATCTGGTTTCCAAAGGCCAGCTGCGTGTCGGTGAAGTGATTACCTTTATCGGCTTTGCCCAGCTGATGATCGGCCGTCTCGACCAGATCAGCAATTTCATCAACCAGACTGCCTCTTCACGCGCGAAACTCGAAGAATTCTTCGCAATGGAAGATGCTGTGGCCATGCATGAAGAACCACAATCTGCCAATGATCTGAAAAATGTGCAGGGTGAAGTTGTCTTTGACAAAGTGACCTATGAATTCCGCAATTCCGGTCAGGGCGTCTATGATATTTCCTTCACTGCCAAAGCCGGTCAGACCGTGGCAATTGTCGGCCCGACAGGTGCCGGTAAAACCACACTGATCAATCTGCTGCAGCGTGTTTATGATCCTGTGGCCGGTCATATCAGCATTGACGGCACAGATACCCGCAATGTCAGCCGTTCATCGCTCCGCAAAGCTATGGCAACCGTGTTTCAGGATGCCGGTATGTTCAACCGCTCGATTGAGGATAATATCCGTATCGGTGCGGAAGGTGCGACCAATGAAGAAGTGCATGCCGCTGCCAAAGCTGCCGCTGCCCACGAATTCATTCTCGCAAAAAGCGAAGGCTATGACACAGTTGCCGGTGAGCGCGGCTCGCAGCTTTCCGGTGGTGAGCGTCAGCGTCTGGCGATTGCCCGTGCTATCCTCAAAGATGCACCAATTCTGGTGCTTGATGAGGCTACTTCTGCGCTTGACGTGGAAACCGAAGGCATGGTCAAACAGGCTATTGATGATCTGAGCTCTGACCGCACAACCTTCATCATCGCGCACCGTCTCTCGACTGTACGCAATGCCGATCTGGTGCTGTTCCTTGATAAAGGCCACATCATTGAAAGCGGCAGCTTCAATGAGCTGGCAGCCAAAGGCGGTCGTTTTGCCTCGCTGCTGCGTGCAGGCGGCCTGATGGCCGAAGAAGCAGACCTGACAAATGACATTGATGAAAACAGCAATGTCACGCGCTTCCCTTCAAAGGCTTCCGCATAAAGCACGTCAGAATCTAAATACAAGGAAACCCGGCTTGAGCATTTTACAGCTAAATATTTATTTAGCGTCGTATAAATGCGGCTCAAAAAAGGGTTAGAGCGGTGTGCATGATTCAACTCATGCACAAACCGCTCTAACCACCGGGTTTTATTGTATTATACGATATTATTTTTGATTACGTTCAATCCGCAACTTCGCCCAATAATCGAGGCGTTTGCGGATTTCCCGCTCAAAGCCACGCTCCGGCGGATTATAATATTGCTGACGCCCCATCTTTTCAGGGAAATAATCCTGACCTGAAAAGGCATCCGGCTCATCATGATCGTAGCGGTAGCCTTCATTATAGCCCTCATCCCGCATCAGCTTGGTTGGTGCGTTGAGAATGTGCTTCGGCGGCAGCAGAGAGCCGTTTTCTTTGGCAGCGCGTCTGGCGGCTTTATAGGCCATATAAACACCGTTGGATTTTGGTGCGGTTGCCAGATAGACACAGGCCTGTGCCAGCGCCAGCTCCCCTTCCGGTGAACCAAGATAATCATAGGCATCCTTGGCAGCATTACAGATGACAAGCGCCTGCGGGTCGGCAAGACCGATATCCTCCACCGCCATTCGTACCAGACGGCGCCCGAGATAGAGCGGGTCTTCCCCCGCATCAAACATGCGGCTTAAGTAATACAGTGCTGCATCAGGGTCTGAGCCGCGCACAGACTTATGCAGTGCCGAGATCAGATTGTAATGCCCGTCCTGCCCTTTGTCATAGACCGGCGCACGACGCTGAACGATGTCCTGCAATTGTTCAGCGGTAAACACTTCTTCCGGCCTTGCCGCACGCCAGACTTCCTCAGCCAGTGTCAGCGCCGCACGGCCATCACCGTCTGCCATACGCACCAGACTGGCACGGGCATCCGCATCCAGCGGCAACGGCTTCTGCTCCACCTCTTCAGCTCTGGCCAGCAATGTGGTGATGCTCGTCTCATCATGCGGCTTGAAGGTCAAAACCCGCGCACGCGACAACAGAGCGGCATTGAGCTCAAATGACGGGTTCTCAGTCGTCGCGCCGATCAGCACAACCGTGCCGTCTTCCATAACCGGCAGAAAACTATCCTGTTGCGCACGGTTGAAGCGATGTATCTCATCGACAAACAACAAGGTCTGACGACCGGACATGCGCCGTGCCCGTGCCGTTTCAAAAACTTTCTTGAGATCAGCAACACCGGAGAAAATTGCCGAGATCTGCTCAAAAGCCAGATCCGTATGACCGGCCAGCAATCGCGCTATCGTGGTCTTGCCGGTTCCGGGAGGACCCCAGAAGATCATTGAGCCGAGGCTGCCGGAAGCAATCATACGCGAGAGAATGCCCTGCTCGCCGGTCAGATGCTCCTGCCCTGTGACTTCACTCAAGTCTCGCGGACGCATACGGTCGGCCAGCGGACGGTTACGATCAGCTAAAGGATCAACAGCAGATGAAAATAAATCACTCATAGCAACAGGCCGGATTGCTTTCGCAAACCGGCCTCCCCGTTTCAATCATGCACAAGCGATTTCAGAAAATGAGGCTTCCCCTCAACCGCTTGTGATAAAAATCAGCGAACAAACTGACGGTAAATTACACCATCGCGCTCAATATCCAAACGCCATAATGCACTGCGTCCGGCAGAAAGCACAGCCAGCAGATCGTCGACATTGGCAATGGCTGTACCATTCACGCCGCGCACAATGTCACCAGCCTTCAAATTCATTGCCTGCGCAGGTGTGTTGTTTTTCACACCGCTGATAACCACACCGCGTGTTGTCGGTGCGAGACCGGATTTGCGTGCCAGTTCCGGTGTAATATTCTGCACCTGCGCACCAGCCAGAGGATTACGACCTGTGACTTCCCGTGCAGGCGCTTCTTTTGGCGGCTGGGCAAGCGTAACAGCAACCTCACGGGATTTACCGTCATTCAGCACAGTCATCTGCACTGTCTTGCCAATACCGGCAGTGGATACGCGATAGGCCAGCGCATCCGGATTATCGACCTTCACACCGTCAATTGCTGTAATCACATCACCGACTTTAATACCGGCTTCTGCCGCAGGGCTTTTTTCAACCAGATCAGTAATCAGTGCACCGGAAGGCTGTCTCAGGCCAAGACCGGCAGCAATATCCGGTGTAATCGCCTGAAAAGTTGCACCGACATAAGGGCGCTCGAATGTGTCACTGCCGCTCTCCGCAGATTTTACCACAGCTGAAACCATATTCGACGGAATAGCAAAACCAATACCGACAGAACCGCCGCTACGCGAATAAATCGCCGTGTTGATACCAATCAGATTACCGTTCATATCAATAAGCGCGCCGCCGGAATTACCCGGATTAATCGCTGCATCGGTCTGAATGAAGAAGTCGAAATCCGAGACACCAACCTGTGTACGTGACTGCGCAGAAACAATACCGCTGGTCACGGTCTGTCCGACACCAAACGGATTACCGATTGCCAGCACCAGATCACCGACCTCAACCTTGTCGGAATCAGCAAGCTTAACCGTTGGCAATTCTTCCTTGGCATCAATTTTCAGAATCGCCAGATCGGTCGTCACATCATTGAGGAGCAGCTTTGATGAGAATTCACGGCCATCAGCCAGCGCGACTTTAATATCATCCGCACCGTCAATAACGTGATTATTGGTCACGATCAGACCGGAACTGTCCACGATCACACCGGAACCCAGCGACTGCTCCAAACGTGGCTTATTTGGACGCATTTGACCGCCGAAGAACTGTTCAAAAAACGGATCACCGGCAAATGGCGAACGCTGCTGCACTTTACGGCCGGCATAAACATTCACCACCGCACCGGCAGTCGACTTCACCAAAGGCGCGTAGGAAAGCTGAATGTCGCTATGGGACTGCGGTACCTGTTTCTCGGCAATTGCAGGTGTGCTCACGGCAGGCGCAAACACAGAAATTGTTCCCGCTGCAATAACGCCGGTGAGTAAAACAGCCAGACCGGCCTTGTAAATTTTACCTAAGCGCCCCGATTTATTGACCGGATCATTCTGCAGATGTGAAGCCATACTTGTATCCCACGTTTCGGAAACCGACTGATTAGGATGAATATAGGCTTCAAAACCAGACGGAAAAGAGGCCGGACAACAAACATAAAATTAAATTATTGTAATAAAACAGAAGCTTATGAAAAAATCATAAGATGCTTCAATATTTTAAATCTATTACCAAAGAACACTCGCGCAATTGCAAAACGAGAAAAATGAAATAAGTTAAATTTTAAACAAATATTTTTTTGGAACTAAAAGTAAGAATATGCTCAAAACACTCATAATAAGTATAATAATTATTTCCAGCTCAAACATCCCAATCATAAAAAAACATAATCAAAGCCTGGATGAAAAATACAAAAATCACACTCAATATAAACAAACACATGAAATTTGTGAGAAAAATACATATGGCCTCGGCCTGATATATGGCCATACAACTTATTACACGAGGAAAAGTGCAAGCACGCAGGCTCTCACTCTAGGTCGAAAATTGTACAAAACGCGCACAGAAGCTGAGTATATCAGGCAATGGGCACAAACACAGATTGATTTCCTGCAATGTATGGAAAAAGCAGGCTTCTCAATTTCCAAATAAACCAACCAATAAAAAAGGGGCCGTAAGGCCCCTTAATTTATATAATCTGCGTTAAACAGATATTATGCAGCTTCTGCTTCAGCAGCTTCAGCTTCAGCTTCAACGCGTGCGCGATCAGCAGCGCCTTTAGCAGTGATGTCGCGTTCTACGAACTCAACAACAGCCATCGGAGCGTTGTCACCGGTACGGAAACCGGCTTTCATGATGCGGATATAGCCGCCGTGACGGTCAGCATAACGGGTTGCCAGAACGTCGAACAGTTTCTGAACCAGCTGTACATCGCGGATAGCCGAAATGGCCTGACGACGTGCATGCAGATCACCGCGCTTGCCGAGAGTGATGAGCTTCTCAACGATCGGACGGATTTCCTTTGCCTTAGGCAAAGTTGTTACGATCTGTTCGTGTTCAATCAGCGAAGCAGCCATATTGGCGAACATTGCCTTACGGTGGCTTGCAGTCCGGTTCAGCTTACGGAGTGTCTTTCCGTGGCGCATGAGCCTTCTCCTTTAAAATCTATCTTCCGGTCGCAACCGGTCTCAATATTGATCTTCGTAGCGCTTAGCGAGATCTTCGATATTTTCCGGCGGCCAGGTCGGGATTTCCATACCGAGATGGAGTCCCATCGACGCCAGAACTTCTTTGATTTCGTTCAGCGACTTGCGGCCGAAATTCGGAGTCCGCAGCATTTCGGCTTCTGTCTTCTGGATCAGATCGCCGATATAAACGATGTTATCGTTCTTCAGGCAGTTTGCAGAACGGACAGACAGTTCCAGTTCATCCACTTTCTTAAGCAGAGCCGGATTGAATGCGAGTTCAGCAACCTGTTCCTGCGGAGCTTCCTTCTGCGGCTCGTCAAAGTTGACGAAGATCGCAAGCTGGTCCTGAAGAATACGGGCTGCATAAGCAACTGCATCTTCACCAGTGACAGAGCCGTTGGTCTCAACATTGAGGATCAGCTTGTCATAATCGAGAACCTGTCCCTCACGGGTGTTTTCGATCTTGTAGGAAACCTTACGTACCGGTGAATAGAGGCTATCAACCGGAATAAGACCGATCGGAGCATCTTCAGCGCGGTTACGGTCAGCAGGCACATAGCCCTTGCCCGTATTGACAGTGAATTCCATGCGGATTTCAGCGCCCTCATCGAGGGTGCAGATGACGTGATCCGGATTAAGGATTTCAACATCACCAACCGTCTGGATATCACCAGCCGTTACGACGCCTGGTCCTTCCTTGCGGACAACCATGCGCTTAGGTCCATCGCCTTCCATACGGATAGCGATTTCTTTAACATTCAGTACGATATCGGTTACGTCTTCACGCACGCCGTTGATCGACGAGAATTCATGCAGAACGCCGTCAATCTGAACAGCAGTCACCGCAGCACCGCGCAGCGAAGAAAGAAGAACGCGACGCAGCGCGTTACCCAATGTCAGACCGTAACCGCGTTCAAGCGGTTCAGCCACAACAGTGACCTTATTCTTCGAGCCCTGGGTAAGAAAATCAACCTTGTTAGGCTTGATCAGTTCCTGCCAGTTTTTCTGAATCATGTGCTTTCCTTTAATCTAGCTTTGCCACTATCCAATCGTGGCAACAGAGAGCGGAAACCACGAAAGACCTGAACATAAGTTCGGGCCCTTGCGGCGATGGACTGATTAGACGCGACGCTTCTTGCGAGGACGGCAACCATTGTGCGGGATCGGGGTCACATCACGGATCGAAGTGATTGTGAAACCGGCAGCCTGCAGAGCGCGAAGTGCGGATTCACGGCCGGAACCCGGACCGCAAACTTCAACTTCCAGCGAACGCATGCCGTGTTCCTGAGCCTTCTTGGCGCAATCTTCAGCAGCGATCTGAGCAGCAAAAGGAGTCGACTTACGCGAACCCTTGAAGCCCTGTGCACCGGCTGAAGACCAGGCAATCGCATTGCCCTGTGCGTCAGTGATAGTGATCAGTGTGTTGTTGAACGACGAATTAACGTGAGCAACACCCGAGGAAATATTTTTACGTTCGCGACGACGAACGCGACCGGCATCTTTAGCCATAACTAGTCCTTCCAATTGATCTCGACACCGCCGTAATACCAGCGGCTCCACCGACATATCCAGCCATCAGGCAAGACATGTCTGGATCTGTTTATTGGCACCTCTCGGAGCCAAATCTTTAAGACGCCCCGTAAACGGAGCATAATCTGCGCTTGTCTCTGATCTGCTCCATAAAGCTTAGGCAGAGACGAGCAAATACCGGAGCCGTTTTATAAAACAGCTCCGGTACCAGCAAATTACTTCTTCTTACCGGCGATTGCCTTTGCAGGACCCTTACGGGTACGAGCATTGGTATGGGTACGCTGACCGCGAACCGGCAGGGAGCGACGATGACGCAGACCGCGGTAGCAGCCCAGATCCATCAGACGCTTGATGTTCATCGAAACTTCACGACGCAGATCACCTTCAACGCGGTAATCACGGTCAATGGTTTCACGGATCTGCAGAACTTCAGCATCTGTCAGCTGGTTTACACGGCGATCAAGCGCAATGCCGACCTTTTCCATGATTTCAGCAGCAAATTTAGGGCCGATACCGTGAATATACTGAAGTGCAATGATCGCACGCTTATTCGTTGGAATGTTTACGCCAGCAATACGTGCCATGCGCTTTCTCCTGTATGAACCGCAAGATAACAGCCGCATCGGCATGTTTTATAATCATACGGTAGTTTAAAATATTACAGCACCGGAAAGCCGGTTCACGCTGTAATGAGCTCTACCGAACGCTATCCGCAAGTTGTTCTCGCAAAAATCTGCGAGTTAACGGCTAATAACACGTCCGAAATCCAAGAGATCCACCGGATTTTCAACAAAGCCGGATCTGTTCTCTATGCCTGCACCGAACCACCGGATACAGACAGCATAAAAATGAACGAAACCGGAAAATCGGTTGCGCCCATCTGAATTAAGCGAATTGTCGCTGTCTTTGACGGAATCGTGAGGAAAAGTCAACCTCTAAGAGAGAACAGGCGTAAATGCTTATCATTTCGTTAAAACTAAATTGCAAACACCTGCTTCTAAAAGTCAAAGCGCCGACCCGATATTATCAGATCAGCGCTTTGGATTTTCAAAAAGACCGGATCCGACGATCAGGCAGGAAGCAGAAGTTTTTCAATCTCTGCTGTAACATCAGCCATAGCGGCCATGCCGTCTACCAGCTTCAGTTCACCGGTACCTGCATAATAATCAGACAAAGGTGCGGTTTTCTCACGATACTCAACCAGACGCTTGCGGAAAGCCTCAGGATTATCATCTGAACGGACAGTACCACCTGCAGCAATGGTTTCCGCAACGCGGTTTTCCATACGCTTGATCAGAGCAGTCTCATCGACCTTCAGTTCAATCACTGCATCCAGTTCAGCATGCTTTTCTTTCAGCATACCTGTCAGCGCCTGCGCCTGAGGCACTGTACGCGGATAACCGTCAAGGATAAATCCGCCTGCACAGTCCGGCTGATCGATGCGATCCGAAACAATCGCATTCACGATCTCGTCCGAAACCAACTGACCTGCATCCATAACTGCTTTGGCACGTTTACCGACTTCAGTCTGTGCGGCAACGGCCGCACGGAGCATGTCACCGGTTGAGAGCTGGGGAATGGCATATTTTTCTGTGAGAATTTTTGCCTGAGTTCCCTTGCCTGCACCCGGAGGTCCTAAAAGTATGAGTCTCATCTCGCCCGTCTTCCCCCACGAAGTTTGGATTTTTTAATCAGCCCCTCATATTGATGAGCAATGAGATGACCCTGAATCTGAGCAACTGTATCAAGTGTTACGTTGACAACAATAAGCAGGGACGTACCACCGAGATAGAAAGGTACACCGGCCGCTGAAATCAGGAACTCAGGTACAAGACAGACAATCACGATATAGATAGCGCCAACCACTGTGATGCGGGTCAGAACATAATCAATATATTCAGCAGTACGCTCACCCGGACGGATACCCGGAATAAAGCCCGAATGTTTCTTCAGCTGGTCAGCAGTGTCCTTAGGATTAAAGACAATCGCTGTATAGAAGAAGCAGAAGAATGCCATCAGCGCCGCATAGAGGAACATATAGATCGGCTGACCGTGACCGAGAGCGGCCAGCAGCGTACTTCCCCAGGCAGGCATATTTTCTGTATTTGCGAAACCGGCAACAGTTGCAGGCAGCAAGAGCAGCGAAGATGCAAAGATCGGAGGAATAACACCGGCAGTATTCAGCTTCAGCGGCAGATGCGAAGTTTCGCCCTGCGCCATACGGTTACCCACCTGACGCTTCGGATACTGGATCAGCAGACGACGCTGTGCGCGTTCAACAAACACGATCACTGCGATCAGCGCAATTGCGAGAACAATCACACCAAGGATCAGCGCTGTTGACAAAGCACCTGTACGGCCGAGTTCGAGCGTACCGGAGATAGCCTGCGGAAGGTTTGCAACAATACCTGCGAAGATGATCAGGGAAATACCGTTACCGATACCACGCGCAGTGATCTGTTCGCCGAGCCACATCAGGAACATTGTACCGCCGACAAGCGTAATCACCGAAGTGATACGGAAGAACAGTCCCGGCTCAGACACAATACCGCTGCCGGATTCAAGCCCCACAGATATTGCATAGGCCTGTACAAGCGCCAGAAGCACCGTACCGTAACGCGTATATTGATTGATAACTTTACGTCCGGCTTCGCCCTCTTTCTTCAGTGCTTCAAGAGAAGGCACCACAGAGGTCATAAGCTGTACGATAATCGATGCCGAAATATACGGCATAATCCCGAGCGCAAAAATCGCCATACGGGCAACAGCACCGCCGGCGAACATATTGAACAGCCCCAGCACACCCTGGCTGTGCTGCTGGAACGACTGGGCCAGCGCGTCAGGATTAATGCCCGGCAAAGGAATATAGGTACCAAAACGATACACAAGCAGAGCCCCGAGCGTAAACCAGATACGCTTCTTGAGCTCAGTCGCCTTCGAGAAGGCTGAAAAATTCAAATTGGATGCAAGCTGTTCAGCAGCCGATGCCATGAGATTACTCCGGTCTGTCGTACGTCAGAATCTGACGCCCCTCCCCAGATATGCCCATAGACAACAAGGCGCAAGTAGGCACATGCAATCAATAGGCATAAAGTTGAAAACGGCGGCACTAAGGCCGCCGTCTTGAAGGTATTTCTGAGGCCTTATTCGGCAGAAGCAGCTTCAGGTAATTTTACCGAACCGCCTGCTTTTTCGATCTTTTCGATCGCAACCTTAGAAGCACCGGCAGCTTCAATCACCAGCTTAGCTGTGATTTCGCCATCGGAAACAACGCGGAAACCATCCAGAGCGCGACGGATGATACCGGCAGCGATCAGGGCTTCAGAGGTAACAGATGCTTTTGCATCCAGCTTACCGGCATCCACAGCTTCCTGAATGCGACCAACCGACACAACATTGAACTTCTTAGCGAAGATGTTGGTGAAACCGCGCTTTGGCAAGCGACGGTAGATTGGCATCTGGCCGCCTTCAAAACCATTGATGGACACGCCTGAACGGGACTTCTGACCCTTCACACCGCGACCACCGGTCTTGCCGGAGCCGGAACCGATACCACGGCCAACGCGTTTGCGGGCCTTGGTTGCACCTGGGTTTTCACGCAGATCATTAAGTTTCATGATAATTCTCCTGCGCTTGATTAAGCTTCGTCCACAACGCGGACGAGGTGCGCAACCTTGGCAATCATACCACGAACGGAAGGTGTATCTTCCAGTGTGCTGCGGCGGCGCATTTTGTTAAGACCGAGACCAACGAGCGTAGCGCGCTGTTCTTTCGGACGACGAATTGGGCTACCAATCTGTTCAACGGTAACCGTTTTGCCTTTAGTCGAAGACATAACTTTGTTCCTTAAGTCCTTGCGGGGCTAACACCCCTCACCCAATGGTTATTCTTCACCGGCAACTACGTCGTGACGACGAGCCTGCAGTGTGGAATACTTAATACCGCGCTGTGCAGCGATATCTTTCGGGTGCATCTGATGCTTCAGCGCATCAAAAGTTGCACGCACCATGTTGTATGGATTGGATGAGCCAAGCGACTTGGCTACAACGTCCTGAACGCCGAGGGTTTCGAAAACCGCACGCATTGGACCACCAGCGATGATACCTTTACCGGCAGGTGCCGAGCGAAGAAGAACCTTGCCGGCGCCATGACGACCCTGCACATCGTGGTGCAGTGTACGGCCTGAGCGCAGCGGAACAAAAATCATATCGCGCTTGGCAGCTTCAGTTGCCTTGCGGATTGCTTCAGGCACTTCGCGAGCCTTACCATGACCAAAGCCTACACGGCCCTTCTGATCACCAACAACGACCAGAGCAGCAAAACCGAAACGACGGCCGCCTTTAACAACTTTGGCTACGCGGTTGATGTGTACCAGCTTATCGACGAATTCGCTGTCACGCTCTTCGCGGGCGCGATCTTCGCGATTACGTTCTTTCTGTGCCATTTCCTAATTCCTTTTTCTTTTCCGGAAGCACAAGTGAAACATTAACAAGCTATTAAACCCGAAAATGCACAAATTGACACCCGCAGTTCAGCTCTCTGATAAATCAGAAACCAAACCGGAAGTGTCATTACATCAGACCAGAACCGTAAACGGTTATGAAAATATGATGCGTAGTCAGCTTACAGCAATAAAAAGTGAGTCACTTAAGCCTCACGGCGCTGTAATACAGAAAAAATGTCGTCAAATGCAAGCACCTGACGACATTTTTTAATTTTATTAGAAGCTGAGACCAGCTTCGCGTGCTGCGTCTGCAAGAGCTTTCACACGGCCGTGGAAAATATATGCACCACGATCGAAGACAACTTCTGCTACACCGGCTTTAGCGGCGCGTTCTGCAACCAGCTTGCCAACTGCAGCGGCAGCTGCACTGTCTGCACCAGTCTTCAGGGACTTTTTAAGGTCACCGTCAAGGGTGGAAGCAGCAGCAACAGTGTGACCACGTACATCATCGATAATCTGTGCATAGATATTCTTAGATGTACGATGTACGCTCAAGCGCAGGCGGCCATTCGAAACAGCTTTGAGCTGACGACGAACGCGTGCAGCACGGCGCTGAATAGTTTGTTTAGGCGATGCCATAACACGTGTTCCTTATTTCTTCTTACCGGCCTTGCGGACGATAACTTCACCGGCATACTTAACGCCTTTACCTTTATAAGGTTCTGGCGAACGGTATTCGCGGATCTCGGCAGCAACCTGCCCGACAACCTGCTTGTCAATACCAGAGACAACGATTTCCGTTGGCTTAGGTGTTGCAACAGTGATGCCAGCTGGAACATCGTATACAACTTCATGGCTGAAACCCAGCGAAAGCTGAAGGTTTTTGCCCTGCATAGCAGCACGATAACCAACGCCGGAGATTTCAAGTTTCTTTTCGAAACCGTCTTTAACACCGACGAAGATGTTGCTGATCATGGTACGGGCCATGCCCCACTTAGCGCGGGCGTCTTTCGACTGGGACAGAGGAGTAACGCTTACTGCGCCCTCTTCCATCTTCACGCTTACTTCATCACTTACGACGAACTTCAGTTCGCCTTTTGTGCCTTTGGCAGTAACAGTCTGACCATCAACGCTGGCGGTCACGCCTGCCGGAACCGGCACGGGTTTTTTACCGATACGAGACATTGTTAACCCTGTCCGTTTCTATGTTCACCACTCAGCCACATCAGAAGATGCGGCAGAGCAGCTCACCACCAACGTTTTGCTCACGAGCCTGATGATCAGCCATTACACCCTTAGGGGTGGAAAGAATGCTGATACCAAGGCCGTTAGCGACCTGAGGAATCGACTTTACTGAAACGTAAACGCGACGGCCCGGCTTGGAAACGCGGGTCAGTTCACGGATTACTGGCATACCTTCGTAATATTTCAGTTCGATTTCGATTTCGGATTTACCGTTGTCAAAATCAGTCTGTGTATATCCGCGGATATAGCCTTCAGCCTGCAACACGTCCAATACGCGTGCACGCAGCTTGGAAGCCGGGGTTGTAAGCTTGGTCTTTTTACGACCGATAGCATTACGGATGCGGGTCAGCATATCGCCGATAGGATCTGACATAGTCATATTATAACTCTCCTTACCAGCTCGATTTCACGATGCCTGGCACCTGGCCGAGCGAACCCAGCTGGCGCAACGCAATACGCGACATCTTAAGCTTGCGGTAGAAACCGCGTGGACGTCCGGACACTTCGCAACGGTTGCGAATGCGAACCTTGGAGGAGTTACGTGGCATCTCAGCCAGCTGAATGGTAGCGCGGAAGCGCTCATCCAGAGGCAGGGACTGATCCATAACAATTGCCTTCAAACGTGCACGCTTTTCAGCATGACGCTTAACCAACTTTTCGCGGCGCTTGTTTTTTTCGACTGCGCTAGTCTTGGCCATTTTTGATTACCTCGCTACGCTTGCCGTTACTGGCGGAACGGGAAGTTGAAGGCGCGCAGAAGAGCGCGGGCTTCATCATCCGTTGGTGCAGTCGTGCAAACGATGATGTCCATGCCCCAGATCTGATCAACTTTATCGTAGTTGATTTCTGGAAACACGATGTGTTCCTTGATACCCATGGCGAAGTTGCCACGACCGTCAAAGCTTTTAGGATTCAGACCGCGGAAGTCGCGAACGCGTGGAAGCGCGATCGTGATCAGACGATCCAAAAATTCGTACATACGCTCACCACGCAGGGTGACTTTCGTACCGATCGGCATATCTTCACGGAGTTTGAAGGTAGCGATCGAGTTGCGTGCACGGGTGACAACGGCTTTCTGACCGGCGATCTGAGACAGATCTTCGGCAGCACGCGCAGGCTTTTTGGAGTCTGCAGTGGCTTCGCCAACACCCATATTGATTACAACTTTCGAAACGCGTGGAATCTGCATTTCGTTGCTGTATTTGAACTCTTCAAGCATAGCTTTACGGATTGTATCCTTATAAAGCGTCTTGAAGCGTGGTTCACTCTTTGCTTCAGCCATCGATCGACTCTCCGGAACGTTTTGCTACGCGTACCTTCTTGCCGTCTTTTTCGACGAAACCAACGCGGGTTGGTTTACCGTCTTTAGGATCAGCAATCGCCAGGTTTGACAGATGGATTGCGGCTTCTTTCGAAATAATGCCGGCTTCCTGAGTCTGTGTCTGACGCTGATGGCGCTTAACAATATTGATACCGCTTACGAAAGCCTGATCTTCTTTCGGCAAGACCTTGATCACTTCACCGGTACGGCCCTTGTCCTTACCGGCAAGCACAACAACGCGGTCGCCTTTGCGAATCTTTTGCATCGTCGAACTTCCCTTACAGAACTTCTGGAGCCAGCGAGATGATCTTCATGTGGCTCTTAGCGCGAAGTTCACGCGGAACCGGTCCGAAGATACGAGTGCCGATAGGCTCTTTCTTGTTGTCAATCAAAACAGCAGCATTGTTATCAAAACGGATAACGCTACCATCTGGGCGACGAATGTCTTTGGCTGTGCGAACCACAACCGCTTTCATTACGTCACCTTTTTTAACGCGGCCACGAGGAATCGCTTCCTTGATGGACACCACAATGATGTCACCAACGGAAGCGTATTTCCGTTTCGAGCCGCCCAGCACCTTGATGCACATGACACGACGTGCGCCGGAGTTATCCGCCACGTCGAGGTTTGTTTGCATCTGAATCATGACTGGCCGCCTTCTTATCTCTCAGCTGGTTAAGGGCTCCTGCCCTACCTAAGCTGCGTGTTTAATGTTAGCCCGTTGCTTAGTTCGCGAGAACTACCCAACGTTTGTCTTTCGAAATTGGAGCAGATTCCTGAATGGAAACCTGATCGCCAACCTTGAACTGGTTGTTTTCGTCATGCGCTTTGTACTTCTTCGATTGACGAATAATCTTCTGAAGCAGTGGATGCGCGAAACGGCGCTCCACTTTAACAACGACAGTTTTGTCGTTCTTGTCGCTGACGACAACGCCCTGCAGAATGCGTTTAGGCATTATTTAAATTCCTTATGCCTTGCTTTCGGCCGCCTTCTGGCGGGCAATAGTCTTAATACGTGCGATGTCGCGGCGAACCTGCTTCACACGTGCGGTTTTTTCTAACTGACCAGTGGCTTTCTGAAAGCGCAGGTTAAACTGCTCTTTCTTCAATCCACCCAACTGTTCAGTCAGCTGGTCGAGGCTTTTCGCCCGGATGTCTGCGGCTTTCATAGCTGTCTCTCTTATTCAGCGATGCGTTGAATAAAACGCGTCTTGATCGGCAGCTTCGCAGCTCCGAGTCGGAGAGCTTCACGTGCCACATCTTCAGGTACGCCGTCAAGCTCAAACATAACACGACCTGGTGCTACGCGGCATGCCCAGTAATCAACTGAACCCTTACCTTTACCCATACGGACTTCGGTAGGCTTGGAAGTTACTGGCAGATCCGGGAAGATCCGGATCCATACACGACCGGCACGTTTCATGTGACGGGTAATAGCGCGGCGAGCGGCTTCGATCTGACGTGCGGTAACGCGTTCAGGCTCGACTGCCTTCAGACCGAAAGCACCGAAGTTCAGATCCGTACCGCCCTTGGATTCACCGTGAATACGGCCCTTGAACTGCTTACGGAACTTTGTGCGCTTAGGCTGCAACATTGTTCTCTACTCCAATATTCTAACCGAAAACGCTTAAAATTAAGCGTTTTCGCGGCGGCGGTTCGACTGCGGACCCTGAGCGTCGGCTTCAATCGCACGACGTTCGGAAGCCATTGGGTCATGCTCAAGGATTTCGCCTTTGAATACCCAAACTTTCACGCCGCAGATACCGTAAGCGGTCTGTGCTTCAGCTGTACCGTAGTCAATATCAGCGCGCAGAGTGTGAAGAGGAACGCGACCTTCACGGTACCATTCCATACGAGCAATTTCTGCACCGCCAAGACGACCCGAACAATTAATACGGATGCCTTCTGCGCCGAGACGCATTGCGGACTGAACAGCACGCTTCATAGCGCGACGGAATGCCACACGGCGTTCCAGCTGCTGAGTGATCGACTGAGCAATCAGGGTAGCGTCAACTTCTGGCTTGCGAACTTCAACAATGTTGAGAACCGCATCAGAGTTGGTCATATCGGAGAGCTTCTTACGGAGCTTTTCGATATCTGCACCCTTCTTACCGATAATGATGCCCGGACGAGCCGAGTGAATGGTCACACGGCACTTCTTGTGCGGACGTTCAATCACGATTTTGGAGATCGCAGCCTGCTTGAGTTCTTCAGTCAGGTATTTGCGGATCTTCAGATCTTCATGAAGGAGCTTACCGTATTCGCCGGTATTCGCGTACCAACGCGAATCCCAGGTACGGTTAATGCCCAGACGAAGACCGATCGGATTAATCTTCTGGCCCATTATGCGGCCTCCCCTTTTTCGGCGACTTCGCGGACAACGATGGTCAGGTGAGAGAACGGACGTTCAATCCGGCTCGCCTTACCACGGCCACGCACATGAAAGCGCTTCATGACGATCGACTTGCCAACAGAAGCTTCCGCGACGATCAAAGCATCAACATCGAGGTCGTGATTGTTTTCTGCGTTGGCGATTGCCGATTCAAGCGTCTTCTTAACTGTCTCTGCAATGCGCTTGCGCGAGAATGACAGATCAGCAAGTGCCGCGTTGACTTTCTTGCCGCGGATCAGAGCCGCGACAAGATTAAGTTTCTGCGGGCTAACGCGAATCGTGCGGGCGACGGCTTTCGCCTCGTTATCCTTAAGCTGGCGCGGAGCCTTGGCCTTGCCCATACTTACTTCCTCTTCGCTTTCTTGTCCGCACCGTGACCGTAATAGGTACGGGTTGGAGCGAATTCACCGAACTTGTGTCCGACCATTTCTTCGGAGATGGACACAGGAATGTGTTTATTACCGTTGTATACACCAAAGGTCAGGCCAACAAACTGCGGCAGGATCGTGGAGCGACGGCTCCAGATCTTGATGACCTCATTACGACCGCCGGAGCGTACCTTCTCAGCCTTCTTGAGAAGATAGCCGTCAATAAACGGTCCTTTCCAAACTGAACG
This sequence comes from Pseudochrobactrum lubricantis, assembly GCF_041929865.1. Taxonomy (NCBI): domain Bacteria; kingdom Pseudomonadati; phylum Pseudomonadota; class Alphaproteobacteria; order Hyphomicrobiales; family Brucellaceae; genus Pseudochrobactrum; species Pseudochrobactrum lubricantis. The sequence goes on along the minus strand of NZ_JBHEEE010000002.1, from coordinate 427,279 downwards.
AGCCACTTTAGACTACCTCTCTTATTTCTTACGCTGATGACGCGAACGCATGATGAATTTGTCCGTCGCCTTGTTCGAGCGTGTCTTCTTGCCCTTCGTAGGTTTGCCCCACGGAGTAACAGGATGACGACCACCCGAGGTACGACCTTCACCACCACCGTGTGGGTGATCAACCGGGTTCATGGCAACGCCGCGTACGTGTGGACGCTTACCGCGCCATACGGAACGACCGGCTTTACCGTCGTTGGTGTTGCCGTGATCCGGATTGGATACAGCGCCAACAGTTGCGAGACAACCGGAATGTACCAGACGCTGTTCACCGGAGTTCAGGCGAAGGATCGCCATGCCCTGGTCACGGCCAACGAGCTGTGCATAGGTACCGGCCGAGCGAGCGATCTGACCGCCCTTGCCTGGCTTCATTTCCACGTTGTGGATGATGGTACCAACCGGCATCGCACCGAGTGGCATCGCGTTACCTGGCTTAACGTCAACCTGTGCGCCGGAGATAACCTTGTCGCCGACAGCAAGACGCTGTGGTGCCAGGATGTAGCTCAGCTCACCGTCTTCGTAGCGGATCAGCGCGATGAATGCGGTACGGTTTGGATCGTATTCCAGACGCTCAACAGTAGCGGACACATCGTGTTTCGTACGCTTGAAATCAATAAAGCGATACGTACGCTTGTGACCACCGCCCTGATAGCGAACAGTGATACGACCGGTGTTGTTACGACCGCCCTTTTTAGTCAAACCTTCGGTCAATGCTTTGACCGGCTTGCCTTTGAAGAGCTCCGAACGATCCACGATGACCAGCTGACGCTGGCCAGGAGTGATCGGGTTAAAGTGCTTGAGTGCCATTGTCTTTACTCCACGGCCTCTCAGAGACCAGTCGAAACGTCGATGCTCTGGCCTTCAGCCAAAGTTACGATCGCTTTCTTGACATCGCTCTGGCGCCCAACAATACCGCGGAAACGCTTCACTTTGCCTTTACGCACAGTGGTGTTCACAGCTGTAACTTTCACGCCGAAAAGCGCTTCTACTGCAGCTTTGATCTCTGGTTTCGTGGCCTTGCGGGCTACGTTAAAGACGATCTGGTTAAATTCGGAAACCATGGTCGACTTTTCGGTAATGACCGGGCTAACGATCACATCATAGTGACGAAGATCTGTCATTTGAAACGCTCCTCGAGGGCTTCGACAGCTGCCTTGGAAAGGACGAGCTTGCCACGGCGAAGAATGTCGTAAACGTTGATGCCCTGTACCGGCAGCACATCAATATTCGGGATATTGGATGCAGCCAGCTTGAAGTTGGCGTCGATTTCCGAACCACCGATCAGCAGTGCGTTTTCCAGACCGAGATTAGCAAACTGGCTTACCAGCAGCTTGGTCTTGGCTTCTGCAGCTGCCAGATCATCAATGATGATCAGATCAGAGGCTTTAACCTTAGCCGAAAGGGCGTGACGCAGAGCCAGAGCACGAACCTTCTTAGGAAGATCATGTGCATGGCTGCGGGCTACAGGGCCATGAGCCTTACCACCGCCACGGAACTGTGGTGCACGAGCGGAATGGTGACGGGCGCGGCCGGTACCCTTCTGCTTGTACATTTTTGCACCGGTACGTGCAACTTCACCACGGGTCAGAGTCTGGTGGGTACCCTGCTGACGGCGAGCGAGCTGCCAAAGGACAACGCGCTGAAGGATGTCATCGCGCGGCTCAAGACCGAAGATTTCTTCGGACAGCTGCACTTTACCGGCATCCTTGCCTTCAAGTGTTGTAATTGTGAGATCCATTATTCGGCTCCCTCAGTCGCTGCAGGTTCTGCAACCGCAGCAGCTTCACCTTTAGCTTGGCGCAGGCCAGCTGGCTTAGGAGCATTTTCTGGCAGCGATACTTTTACAGCATCACGAACATAGATCCATGCACCCTTGGAACCAGGAACAGCACCGCGAACAAGGATCAGGCCGCGATCGAGGTCGGTAGAAACGACTTCAATATTCTGCGTGGTTACACGGGTCTGACCCATGTGACCGGCCATTTTCTTGCCTTTAAATACTTTACCTGGATCCTGACGCTGACCGGTCGAACCATGGGCACGGTGGGATACCGAGTTACCATGAGTTGCGCGGCCGCCGCCGAAGTTGTGACGCTTCATAACACCGGCAAAACCTTTACCGATTGTTGTACCTGTAACGTCAACTTTCTGACCGGCTACAAAATGCTCAGCAGTGATTTCTGCGCCTACATCCAGAAGATTGTCTTCTGAAACGCGGAATTCAGCTACTTTCGCTTTCGGTTCAACTTCAGCCTTCGCGAAGTGACCGCGCAGAGCCTTGGTCGTGTTCTTCACCTTGGCCAATCCTACGCCAAGCTGTACGGCTGTGTAGCCGTTTTTTTCTACTGTGCGCTGAGCTACAACGTGGCAGTTCTCCATGCGGAGTACTGTCACCGGTACATGCTCGCCAGCGTCTGTATAAACGCGGGTCATGCCCAGCTTTTGTGCAATAACACCTGAACGCATCGGTTCGTTCCTTCCGTCCTCAAGCCTTACAGCTTGATCTCGACATCAACACCAGCCGACAGATCCAGCTTCATCAGCGCATCTACAGTCTGTGGGGTTGGGTCAACGATATCGAGAAGACGCTTATGAGTGCGCATCTCGAACTGCTCGCGGCTCTTCTTATCGATGTGCGGCGACCGGTTAACTGTGAACTTTTCGATCCGTGTTGGCAGAGGGATCGGTCCGCGCACATTGGCACCGGTACGCTTGGCAGTCGACACGATTTCGCGGGTCGAAGCGTCAAGGATCCGATGGTCAAACGCCTTAAGGCGAATGCGGATATTTTGACCGTTCATTTGATTTGTTCCTTATTACGCGGGACGTTTGGCTTTGAAGATGATTTTAAACCACCAAACCAAACGCCCTGCACAAATCTATTATTCGATGATCGAAGCGACGATACCTGCACCAACGGTGCGGCCACCTTCACGGATCGCGAAACGGAGTTTTTCTTCCATAGCGATTGGCACGATCAGCGCAACATCAACAGTTACGTTGTCGCCCGGCATAACCATTTCCACGCCTTCTGGCAAGGTCACAATACCGGTTACGTCAGTTGTACGGAAGTAGAACTGCGGACGGTAGTTTGTGAAGAATGGTGTATGACGGCCACCTTCGTCTTTGGTCAGAATATAAGCTTCTGCCTTGAACTTGGTGTGTGGCTTAACCGAACCTGGCTTGCAGAGAACCTGACCACGTTCAACGTCATCACGACCTACACCGCGAACCAGTGCACCGATGTTGTCGCCAGCCTGGCCCTGATCGAGCAGCTTGCGGAACATTTCAACGCCGGTAACAGTTGTCTTGCCGGTAGCTTTGATACCAACGATTTCAACTTCTTCACCAACTTTAACGATACCGCGTTCTACACGACCGGTAACAACTGTACCACGGCCGGAGATCGAGAATACGTCTTCGATTGGCATCAGGAACGGCTGGTCAACAGGACGTTCTGGAGTTGGGATGTAAGCATCAACAGCGGCCATCAGTTCACGAACTGCATCTTCACCGATTGTCTTGTTGCTGTCTTCCAGAGCTGCCAGAGCCGAACCCTTAACAACTGGAATATCATCGCCTGGGAAGTCGTATTTCGACAGAAGTTCACGAACTTCCATTTCTACGAGTTCGAGCAGCTCAGCATCGTCAACCTGATCAACTTTGTTCAGGAACACAACGATTGCAGGCACACCAACCTGACGAGCGAGCAGGATGTGCTCACGGGTCTGTGGCATCGGGCCGTCAGCAGCGTTAACAACCAGGATCGCGCCGTCCATCTGCGCAGCACCGGTGATCATGTTCTTAACATAGTCAGCGTGGCCTGGGCAGTCTACGTGTGCGTAGTGGCGGTTTTCTGTTTCATATTCAACGTGCGAGGTCGAAATGGTGATACCGCGGGCTTTTTCTTCCGGTGCGTTATCGATCTGGTCGTAAGCGCGGAAGTCACCAAAGAATTTGGTGATTGCAGCTGTCAACGAGGTCTTACCATGGTCAACGTGACCGATGGTGCCGATGTTGACGTGTGGTTTAGTACGTTCAAATTTGCTCTTTGCCATCTGAGCTCTCCATAAATTTAGCCTGCTCAGGCATTCTTATTTTAACGAGCGTAAGCCAAAAGGCTTACGCAAACTTCTTCTGGATTTCTGCGGCTACTGCTGCAGGAACCGGCTCATAATGGTCGAACTGCATGGTGTACTGGGCGCGGCCCTGTGACATCGAGCGCAGGTTGTTCACGTAACCAAACATGCTGGCCAGCGGAACATTTGCGTTAACTACAGTAGCAATACCACGGGCTTCAGTACCGGAAATCTGACCACGACGGGAATTCAGATCGCCAATAACGTCACCAACGTAATCCTCAGGAGTCACGACTTCGACCTTCATGATCGGTTCGAGCAACTGAGCACCAGCTTTCTGTGCACCTTCACGGAATGCTGCACGGGCAGCGATTTCGAAGGCCAGAACAGACGAGTCAACATCGTGGTATGCACCATCGATAAGGGTCGCCTTAACACCGAGCATCGGGAAGCCTGCCAGAGGACCTGCACCCATAACGCTTTCGATACCCTTCTGAACGCCCGGGATGTATTCCTTAGGAACAGCACCACCAACGATCTTGGAATCGAAGATGAAGTCATCACCTTCATGCGGCTCAAATACGATCTTAACACGAGCGAACTGACCGGAACCACCGGACTGTTTCTTATGTGTATAGTCGATTTCAGCTTTACGGGTGATGCTTTCACGATAGGCAACCTGCGGCTGACCAATGTTAGCTTCAACCTTGAACTCACGACGCATACGGTCAACCAGAATGTCGAGGTGAAGTTCACCCATACCGGCAATAATGGTCTGACCGGATTCTTCGTCCGACTTAACGCGGAATGAAGGATCTTCAGCAGCCAGACGGTTCAGGGCGATACCCATCTTTTCCTGGTCAGCTTTGGTCTTTGGTTCAATCGCGATTTCGATAACCGGATCAGGGAATTCCATACGTTCCAGAATAACAGGCTTCAGCGGATCGCAGAGCGTGTCACCGGTTGTGGTTTCCTTGAGGCCAGCCAGAGCAACGATGTCACCGGCAAATGCTTCTTCGATATCTTCACGGGAGTTCGAGTGCATCTGCAGCATACGGCCGATACGTTCGCGCTTGCCCTTAACAGTGTTTTCGAGAGAAACACCCTTGGTCAGCTTACCCGAGTAAATACGTGCGAAGGTCAGAGAACCAACGAACGGATCGTTCATGATCTTGAATGCGAGCAGAGAAAGCGGAGCTTCATCTGAAGATTCACGGGTTGTTTCTGTTTCAGTCTTTACGTCGATACCTTTAATCGCAGGCACTTCGTTAGGAGCTGGCAGATAGTCAACAACTGCATCCAGAACAGGCTGAATGCCCTTGTTCTTGAACGCGGTGCTGCAAAGCACCGGATGGAACTGAACAGCAATTGTACCCTTACGGATCAGTGCACGCAGCTCATCATTGGTTGGCAGAGTGCCTTCCAGATAAGCTTCCATTGCAGCTTCATCGATTTCAACAGCAGTTTCGATCAGCTTTTCGCGATATTCTTCTGCTTTTGCCTGAAGGTCAGCAGGAATTTCACCAACCTGCGTCGGAGCGCCGATTGAGCCATCCCATGTCAGGGCCTTCATCTCAACGAGATCGATCACACCGCCGAATTCGTTTTCAGCACCGATTGGCAGCTGAATAACGAGAGCAGTCGCACCCAGACGGGTTTTGATCATTTCTACGCAGCGATAGAAATCCGCACCGATCTTGTCCATTTTATTGACAAGAACCATACGTGGTACGTGGTATTTTTCAGCCTGACGCCATACAGTTTCAGTCTGCGGCTCTACACCGGCGTTAGCATCGAGAAGTGCGATCGCACCGTCGAGAACGCGCAGGGAACGCTCAACTTCAATCGTGAAGTCAACGTGACCAGGAGTATCGATGATGTTGAAGCGACGCTTCTTGCCATCACGGCCTTCCCAGAATGTGGTGGTCGCAGCAGAAGTAATCGTGATACCACGTTCCTGCTCCTGCTCCATCCAGTCCATTGTGGAGGCGCCGTCGTGCGTTTCACCGATTTTATGGTTCTTACCTGTGTAGAACAGGATACGCTCAGTCGTTGTCGTTTTACCGGCATCGATGTGCGCCATAATACCGAAATTACGGTAGTCTTCGATTTTATATTCGCGGGCCATAATATTTGCTCTTTGAATAGAGTTCGACGATTACCAGCGGTAATGCGAGAATGCGCGGTTAGCTTCAGCCATACGGTGCGTATCTTCACGCTTCTTAACAGCCGAACCACGGTTGTTTGCAGCATCAAGCAATTCGCCGGACAGACGATCAATCATCGTTGTTTCGTTGCGGTTGCGAGCGGCATTGATCAGCCAGCGGATTGCCAGCGCCTGACGACGGTCAGGGCGAACATCAACAGGAACCTGATAAGTCGCACCACCAACTCGGCGGGAGCGCACTTCCACATGCGGCGCAACATTGTCGAGCGCCTGATGGAACATCACCAGACCATCCTGCTTAGCTTTCGCTTCAACAGAATCCAGAGCACCGTAAACGATGGACTCTGCAACAGATTTCTTACCATGAAGCATGATTGCGTTCATGAATTTGGTCACAACCAGATCACCAAACTTTGGATCCGGATTGATTTCACGCTTTTCAGCACTGTGACGACGGGACATATTTGTCTCTTTAATTACATCGGGCTCAACTCACCTGAGGATCAGGTGGCCGGTATCCCCGGAAAATTATTATTTAGGACGCTTAGCACCATACAGCGAACGACGCTGCTTACGGTTTTTAACACCCTGGGTATCGAGCACACCACGGATGATGTGGTAACGCACACCCGGCAAATCCTTGACGCGGCCGCCGCGGATCATAACTACCGAATGTTCCTGAAGGTTGTGACCTTCACCCGGAATATAACCAATAACTTCAAAGCCGTTGGTCAGACGAATCTTTGCTACTTTACGCAGCGCCGAGTTCGGCTTTTTCGGGGTTGTTGTATAAACGCGGGTACATACGCCGCGCTTCTGTGGGTTTGCCTGCAGAGCAGGAACCTTATTACGCTTAACCTGCGCCTGGCGAGGTTTGCGGATCAGCTGGTTTACGGTAGGCATTGAACCTTCCTCTACTAAATAAACTCGTATCTTTTGCCCAAATGGGCCGTTTCACCGTTATGCATATGCACAAAATCGGACATTGTGCCAACGCTAGCGCTGGCATGCCCGAACAAAAGCAGAGGAAGTTACCTTCATGCGAACGGCAATTTGCATTTTAGATCGTAAAACGAACCCTGTTTGAGACAAACTCCAGAGTATGTCACTCCGGAACAGCCAGCCTCACATCGGCTCAGATGGTGTGCTGATACGCTTAAAGGCGCGTTTCGTCAAGACCGGCAGCGGAGTTTTCTGATTTATGACAGACAAATCGGAATTTCATCCCTCAAAAGCGGGTAATTTTGTCTGAAATTGCATCACTTGTTATGCAAATCACATAAAATACCGGCAGAATCCTTATCCGACTGTCCTTTTGGATGATTATCTTTTATGCAGACAGTCTGATTCAGCCGTTTCAGGCCCTGATACAGGGCAAGTTTAACCGGAAATTAAGGAATGCCCCGTGTCAGACACAAATCCCGATTCGAATGAAGTGTTTCTCATTATTGCAGATGCATGGAAGGACGGCGAGAGCGATCCCGTCAATGTCCACATCCTGTTGAAATCGGAACCGGAAGAAGATGTCATTCAGGCAACTTTGGAAATCCTTGCCAATGAAGGTTTTGCTGAAGCCGAAATTACCGAAATCGGTACATTGACCGAGCAGCCGGAAGAAGAACCATATCTGAGCGGTTACAATACCGCCCTCTCCGGTCAGGTTGCGATGATCGAGTTTGACGGCTCTCATGAAGATGATGAAGACGAAGAATAATCGTATCTCATCTTACTTATGATAAAGCGCCGCTTCATGCGGCGCTTTTTTTATGAACAGTTTCTCCTGCTCCCATACAAAAAAGGCCACCCGAAGGTGGCCTTTTTCATTTCTTATAATGTCGGATTATTCCGCTGCATTATTGGTCATATCGACCAGCATTGCATTTGCAGCATCCGCACCGGAAGTTTTGCGGCGCTCATCGATAATCAGATCATCGCGGGCTGTCGCAATACGACGGATCTGGCTCATCATACCGCCGGTACCGGCAGGGATCAGACGACCAACAATCACGTTTTCCTTCAGACCCTGCAGCGTATCCATCTTACCGGCAACTGCCGCTTCGGTCAGAACGCGGGTTGTTTCCTGGAAGGAAGCAGCCGAGATGAAGGAAGGTGTCTGCAACGATGCCTTCGTAATACCGAGCAGAACCGGCAGACCTTCAGCAGGCTTCTTGCCGTCTTCAACCAGACGATCATTAATTTCGTCAAGTTCAATACGGTCAACATGATCGCCCGGAATATAGGTGCTGTCACCGGATTCCGTGATCTCAACCTTCTGCAGCATCTGACGAACGATCACTTCGATATGCTTATCGTTGATCGTCACACCCTGCAGACGGTAGACTTCCTGAATTTCGTTCACGAGGTAAGAAGCAAGTGCTTCCACGCCCTTGATCGCCAGAATGTCATGCGGCGCAGGATTACCGTCAAGAATATAGTCACCCTTTTCGATCGCATCGCCATCCTGAAGATGGAAAGGCTTGCCTTTAGGGATCAGATATTCAACCGGCTCCAGATTATGGTCATTCGGTTCAATAATGATGCGGCGCTTGTTCTTGTAATCGCGGCCGAAACGGATTGTACCATCAACTTCAGCGATGATCGCATGATCCTTCGGACGACGAGCTTCGAACAGTTCAGCCACGCGTGGCAGACCACCGGTAATATCCTTGGTCTTCGCGCTTTCCATAGGCAGACGGGCAATCACGTCACCGACGCGAACCGTTGCACCTGGCTCAACCGAGAGAATGGTCTCAACGGAGAGCTGGAAGCGGGCTTCACCACCCTTCGACAGTTTCGCAACTTTGCCGTTCTTGTCTTTAACAACAAGAGCAGGCTTCAGATCCGAACCGCGCGGGGTCGAACGCCAGTCAATAACAACGCGCTTGGTGATACCGGTGGATTCATCGGTGTTTTCAGCAACCGACAGACCGTCAACCATATCTTCAAACTCAATCACACCTTCAACTTCGGTGATGATCGGACGGGTATACGGATCCCACTCGGCCAGACGCTGACCGCGTTTCACTGCATCACCGTCATCGACGAACAGGCGCGAACCATAGGTTACACGATGGCTTGCACGTTCCTTGCCGGATGCATCCATGATGAGAACGGCCATGTTACGACCCATAACCACCAGATGACCGTCGGAATTGCGAACCACATTGCGGTTACGCAGTGCAACAGTACCTTCATAGGAAGCTTCCAGATAGGAGCTGTCCACAACCTGCGCTGTACCACCAAGGTGGAACGTACGCATGGTCAGCTGGGTACCAGGCTCACCGATCGACTGCGCAGCGATAACACCGACAGCTTCACCTTTGTTCACCGGAGTACCGCGTGCAAGGTCACGACCATAGCACTTGCCGCACACGCCGGAGCGGGTGAGACAGGTCAGAGCCGAACGGATACGAACGGTCTGGATACCGGCTTTTTCGATCACTTCCACATGACGCTCTTCGATCATGTCGCCGGAAGCAACAATCAGCTCACCCGTAACCGGATGATTGATGTCGTCCAGAGCAACACGGCCCAGAATACGCATGCCGAGCGACGCCACGATCTGACCCGCATCAACGATCGGGTTCATTGTCAGACCAACGGTTGCACCGCAATCCGGTTCAGAAATGATCGCATCCTGCGCAACGTCAACGAGACGGCGTGTCAGATAACCGGAGTTAGCGGTTTTCAGAGCCGTATCGGCCAGACCCTTACGCGCACCGTGTGTCGAGTTGAAGTACTCGTTCACGGTCAGACCTTCTTTAAAGTTCGAGATAATCGGTGTTTCGATAATCTCGCCCGAAGGCTTGGCCATCAGACCGCGCATACCGCCGAGCTGACGCATCTGCGAAGGCGAACCACGGGCACCGGAGTGCGACATCATATAGATGGAGTTCATCTGCTTCTGACGACCGGTTTCCGGATCGAATTCAACAGCCTTAATGCGGGCCATCATTTCGTCGGCGATCTTGTCAGTCGCTTTACCCCAGGCATCAACAACCTTGTTGTACTTTTCGCCCTGAGTGATCAGACCGTCATTGTACTGCTGTTCATATTCCTTGGCCAAAGCTTCTGTATCGGCAACGATTTTCGCCTTGGCATCAGGAATGACCATGTCATCCTTACCGAAGGAAATACCGGCACGGCAGGCATGGGCAAAGCCGAGCTGCATCACGCGGTCACAGAAAATCACTGTCTCTTTCTGGCCGCAATGACGGTAAACCAGATCGATCATCTTGGAGATGTTCTTCTTGGTCATTTCCTGATTGCAGATATCGAAAGGAACATTGGCGTTCTTCGGCAGCAATTCACCGAGGATCAGACGACCCGGTGTTGTGTCAAAGAGTTTCGATACAGGCTTGCCTTCCGCATCAACAGATTTGAAACGGCCTTTGATCTTGGTGTGCAGTGTAACGGTTTTGGTTTCCAGCGCATGCTGCAATTCACCCATATCGGCGAAGACCATGCCCTGACCAGGTTCGTTTTCAGCAACGATCGACAGGTAATAGAGGCCGAGAACCATATCCTGCGACGGCACGATGATCGGAAGACCGTTTGCCGGATGCAGAATGTTGTTGGTCGACATCATCAGAACGCGTGCTTCGAGCTGTGCTTCAAGCGACAGCGGCACGTGAACAGCCATCTGGTCACCGTCGAAGTCCGCGTTAAACGCAGTACAAACGAGCGGGTGCAGCTGAATTGCCTTACCTTCGATCAGCGTTGGTTCGAAAGCCTGAATACCAAGACGGTGCAGCGTCGGCGCGCGGTTAAGCAGAACCGGATGCTCGCGGATAACCTCATCAAGGATATCCCAAACTTCCGGACGTTCTTTTTCAACCAGCTTCTTCGCCTGCTTAACAGTCGAGGAGAAGCCCTTGGCGTCAAGACGTGCGTAGATAAACGGCTTGAACAGTTCCAGAGCCATTTTCTTCGGCAGACCGCACTGGTGCAGTTTCAGCTCAGGACCGGTCACGATAACCGAACGACCGGAATAGTCGACGCGCTTACCGAGAAGGTTCTGACGGAAACGACCCTGCTTACCTTTCAGCATATCCGAAAGTGACTTCAGCGGACGCTTATTCGCACCGGTAATGGTACGACCGCGACGGCCGTTATCGAACAGCGCGTCAACAGCTTCCTGCAGCATACGCTTTTCGTTACGGATAATGATGCCAGGCGCACGAAGCTCCATCAGGCGCTTCAGACGGTTGTTACGGTTGATCACGCGACGGTAAAGGTCGTTCAGATCGGAAGTCGCAAAGCGACCGCCATCCAGCGGCACTAACGGGCGCAGATCCGGCGGGATCACCGGAACGATCTTCATGATCATCCACTCAGGACGGTTACCGGATTCCATGAAGTTCTCAACGATTTTGAGACGCTTCATCAGCTTCTTGGTCTTCAGTTCCGAAGTGGTTTCGGCCAGATCGGTGCGCAGCTGCACAGCAATCTTTTCGAGTTCCATTGTCGCCAGAAGATCATAGATCGCTTCCGCACCGATCAGCGCTGTGAACTGGTCTTCACCGAATTCATCAACAGCGATCATATATTCTTCTTCCGAAAGCAGCTGATGCTCTTTCAGGGAAGTCAGGCCGGGTTCTGTTACGATGTAGTTTTCGAAATACAGAACGCGTTCGATATCCTTCAGCGTCATATCAAGCAATGTGCCGATACGCGAAGGAAGCGACTTCAGGAACCAGATATGGGCAACAGGAGCAGCCAGTTCGATATGGCCCATGCGCTCACGGCGCACGCGTGACAGCGTTACTTCAACGCCGCACTTCTCACAGATAATGCCCTTGTATTTCATGCGCTTGTACTTGCCGCACAGGCACTCATAGTCCTTGATCGGGCCGAAGATACGGGCACAGAACAGACCATCGCGTTCAGGTTTGAACGTACGGTAGTTGATCGTTTCTGGCTTTTTGATCTCGCCGTATGACCAGGACAGAATCTTCTCAGGGCTGGCAATCGAAATCCGGATGGAATCGAATGTCTGCACCGGAGCCTGAGGATTGAAAAGATTCATGACCTCTTGGTTCATGCCGTTCTCCTTAGGGCATCATGCTTCACAAAAGTTGGCCTACTTCGCGACAGCATCATGCGTTTGAATCTAAATGCAGAGCAGTATCCGGCACAGGCTTTAGCGCCCTGATACTCTCTGACGGGCAATTGCCCTAATCTGCGCAACGGCCAGACACAGCGCCTGAAACCGTCATTCTTTCAAAACATACTGCCGAATAATGGCAATAATGGCGTGGCGCGGAAAACCGCGTCACGCCTTTGTTTTTACTCTGCTGCGTCAGGCAGCTCTGTCGGCGCTACCAGGTCGCGTGTATCGTCGAGTTCGACATTCAGACCAAGCGAACGCATTTCCTTCACGAGAACGTTGAAGCTCTCCGGAATACCCGCTTCGAATGTATCGTCACCACGAACAATCGCTTCATAAACCTTGGTACGTCCTGCCACGTCATCAGACTTGATGGTGAGCATTTCCTGCAGCGTGTAAGCTGCACCATAGGCTTCAAGCGCCCAGACTTCCATTTCACCGAAGCGCTGACCACCGAACTGCGCCTTACCACCCAGCGGCTGCTGTGTGACGAGCGAGTAAGGTCCGATCGAACGGGCGTGGATCTTATCATCAACCAGGTGGTGCAGTTTGAGCATATAAATATAGCCCATTGTCACCTGACGATCAAAAGGTTCGCCTGTACGGCCGTCATAGAGCGTCGACTGACCGGAAGTTGCCAAACCTGCATCGGCAAGCATCGCATTGATGTCTGCTTCAACAGCACCGTCAAAGACCGGTGTTGCAATCGACACACCGCGCTTCACCTGATCTGCAAGCATGAGGACACTGTCGTCATCATAAGAGCGAACCGGTTCGTTACGGTCATTGTCCGGATAGATATGTTCCAGAGTGTCGCGCAGCGGCTGGATATTTGCGGTCTCTTTATAGACCTCGATCAGTTGCCCGATCTTCTTACCCATACCGGCACATGCCCAGCCCAGATGTGTTTCCAGAATCTGGCCCACATTCATACGGGACGGCACACCCAGAGGGTTAAGCACGATGTCCGCATGGGTACCATCTTCTAGGAACGGCATATCTTCTACTGGCAGAATGCGGGAAACCACACCCTTGTTACCGTGACGGCCGGCCATCTTGTCGCCTGGCTGGATCTTGCGCTTAACAGCAACAAAGACCTTAACCATCTTCATGACGCCCGGAGCCATTTCGTCGCCGCGCTGAACCTTTTCGACCTTATCCATGAAGCGTGTTTCAAGCAGCTTCTTGGATGCGTCATACTGGTTGCGCAGAGCTTCGAGTTCGCTCTGGCTCTTTTCGTCTTCAACGGCAAACTGCCACCACTGGGAACGCGGATATTCAGTCAGGATATCGCGGTTAACCGCAACGCCCTTCTTGAAGCCCTTAGGACCCGCAGCAGTAATCTTACCTTCCAGCATATCTGCCAGACGACCATAGGTGTTACGGTCAAGGATAGACTGTTCGTCGTCGCGGTCTTTTGCCAGACGTTCGATTTCTTCACGCTCAATCGCCATTGCGCGTTCATCTTTTTCAACGCCGTGGCGGTTGAAAACACGAACTTCCACAACAGTACCGTATGTTCCCGGAGGCATACGCATTGAGGTGTCACGGACGTCAGAAGCCTTTTCACCAAAGATAGCGCGCAGAAGCTTTTCTTCCGGCGTCATCGGGCTTTCACCCTTTGGTGTGATCTTACCGACGAGAATATCGCCAGGATGAACTTCGGCACCGATGTAGACAATACCGGCTTCGTCGAGGTTCTTCAGTGCTTCTTCCGAAACGTTCGGAATATCACGTGTGATTTCCTCAGGTCCGAGCTTGGTATCACGGGCAGCAACTTCGAATTCTTCGATATGAATCGAAGTGAACACGTCATCCGAAACAATCTTTTCAGAAAGCAGGATGGAGTCTTCGTAGTTGTAGCCGTTCCAAGGCATGAACGCGACGAGCACGTTACGGCCAAGAGCCAGATCACCCAGATCGGTCGACGGACCATCAGCAATGATGTCGCCCTTCCCTACACGGTCACCAACGCGCACAAGCGGACGCTGATTGATGCAGGTGCTCTGGTTGGAGCGCTGGAACTTCATCAGACGGTAAATGTCAACGCCGGACTTCGAAGGATCGAGGTCTTCAGTTGCACGGATAACGATACGTGTCGCATCCACCTGATCAACAATACCGCCGCGGCGTGCACCAATAGCAGCACCGGAGTCACGGGCAACAATCGGCTCCATACCGGTACCGACAAACGGCGCTTCCGCACGTACCAGAGGCACGGCCTGACGCTGCATGTTCGAGCCCATCAGAGCGCGGTTGGCGTCGTCGTTTTCCAGGAACGGAATAAGCGCGGCAGCAACAGAAACCAGCTGCTTCGGCGAAACGTCCATCAGATCCACGTTTTCACGCGGCGCCATCAGAACTTCACCGGCATGACGCGAAATTACGAATTCTTCAACGAATTCACCATTTTCGCCCACTTCAGCATTGGCCTGAGCAACATAGTGCTTGGCTTCTTCCATAGCGGAAAGATAAACGACTTCATTGGTGATCTTACCGTCGATAATTTTACGGTAAGGGCTTTCAATGAAACCATATTTGTTGACGCGCGCAAAAGTTGCGAGCGAGTTGATCAGACCGATATTCGGACCTTCCGGTGTTTCAATCGGGCAGATACGGCCGTAATGGGTCGGATGAACGTCGCGGACTTCAAAGCCTGCGCGTTCACGGGTCAGACCGCCAGGTCCGAGAGCCGACAGACGACGTTTATGAGTGATTTCAGACAGCGGGTTGGTCTGATCCATAAACTGCGACAGCTGCGAGGAACCGAAGAATTCGCGAACAGCGGCAGCAGCCGGCTTCGCATTAATCAGATCCTGCGGCATGACTGTATCGATTTCGATCGAGGACATACGTTCCTTGATCGCACGTTCCATACGCAGCAGACCGACGCGGTACTGATTTTCCATCAGCTCGCCAACGGAACGCACACGACGGTTGCCGAGATTGTCGATATCGTCGATTTCGCCCTTGCCGTCACGCAGCTCAACGAGCGTCTTGATAACAGCCAGGATGTCGTCTTTGCGCAGAACACGAACAGTGTCCGCTGCATCGAGGTCAAGACGCATATTCATCTTAACACGACCAACAGCCGACAGATCGTAACGTTCTGAATCAAACAGCAGCGATTCAAACATCGCTTCTGCGGAATCCATTGTCGGAGGCTCACCCGGACGCATCACGCGATAGATGTCGAACAGCGCATCCTGACGGGACTGGTTCTTGTCAGCAGCCAGCGTATTGCGGATGTAAGCACCCACATTCACATGGTCGATATCAAGAATATTGATCTCGTTGCCACCGGTTTCGAGCAGAATCTTCAGAGTCTTTTCGTCAATTTCATCACCGGCTTCGAGATAAATCTCACCGGTTGCATAGTTGACGATATCCTCTGCCAGATAGGAACCGAGCAGATCATCATCCGTCGCACGGATCGCCTTAACGCCCTTCTCCGCGATCTGCTTGGCAGCGCGCGCAGTCAGCTTACGGCCGCTTTCAGCAACAACTTCACCGGTATCAGCATCGAGCATATCGCCGATGATTTTCATACCTTTGAAGCGGTCAGCCGAATACGGAATACGCCAGTTTTCGCCGTCACGTGTATAAGGGACAGCGTTATAGAAGGTCGAAAGAATTTCTTCACCGTCCATACCCAGCGCCATCAATAGCGATGTGGTAGGGATCTTACGGCGACGGTCGATACGTGCGTATACGATATCCTTGGCATCGAATTCGATATCGAGCCAGGAACCGCGATACGGGATCACGCGCGCAGCGAACAAGAGCTTGCCCGAAGAATGGGTTTTACCCTTATCATGGTCAAAGAACACACCAGGCGAACGGTGCATCTGCGAAACGATAACACGCTCCGTACCATTGACGATAAAGGTACCATTGTCGGTCATGAGCGGCATATCGCCCATATAGACATCCTGTTCCTTGATGTCTTTAATGGACTTTGCGCCTGTATCTTCGTCAATATCAAAAACGATAAGACGCAGTGTCACTTTCAGCGGTGCTGAATAGGTCAGATCACGCTGGCGGCACTCATCCACATCGAACTTTGGCGCGTCGAATTCGTATTTGACGAATTCGAGCATAGAGGCCCCGGAAAAATCCGAGATCGGAAACACCGACTTAAAAACAGCCTGCAAACCTTCGTCAGGACGTCCACCCTTAGGTTCATCGACCATAAGGAACTGGTCATAGGATGCCTTCTGAACCTCAATGAGGTTCGGCATCTGGGCGACTTCTGGAATCTTGCCGAAAAATTTGCGTACGCGCTTACGACCGTTAAAAGAGTGGGTCTGAGCCATCGTCGCTCCTCGTTCTGTGCCTTACGGCGTTCTGAGCCCGTGGGAATACCAGGGCCTGTTGCTTGCCGTCTTACGACGGTCCTATGAACGGGTCAAAACCCGTTTCCTGACAGCTGCTCTTCTGTCAGGAAAAGGGTTTGTAACCGTTTGAACTATAAAATCTGCCACGTATCATGAAAGACATATACAGTTCATTATGCTATCCATTTTTGTTTGTCACCTAAAATCAGGCGCTTACAAAAAACGTCCGCTCATAAGCGGAAAACGGCGGGCCGTTAAGCCCGCCGGATCACTCAAATTACTTGAGTTCAACCTTAGCGCCAGCTGCTTCGAGCTGAGCTTTGATTTTTTCAGCTTCGTCTTTCGACGCGCCTTCTTTAACAGCCTTAGGAGCACCTTCTACGAGGTCCTTAGCTTCTTTCAGGCCCAGACCGGTGATCGCGCGAACTTCTTTGATCACGTTGATCTTGTTTGCGCCGCCATCAGCGAGGATAACGTCAAATTCGGTCTTTTCTTCAGCGGCTGGTGCAGCAGCACCGGCAGCAGCAGCAACTGCTACAGGAGCAGCAGCAGATACGCCCCACTTTTCTTCAAGAAGCTTGGACAGTTCTGCAGCTTCCAGAACGGTCAGTGCGGACAGGTCTTCAACGATCTTTGCGAGATCAGCCATTTGTATATTCCTTTGATTAAGGTTTGAACTGTTATAACAGCGAGAACGGCCTTACGCCGCCTCGTTCTTCCGGGCATGTGCGCCGATAACGCGAGCAATTTGACCTGCTGGCGCGCTTGTGAGCACAGCGAGACGGGTGGCTGGTGTCTGAACCATACCAACCAGCTTGGCGCGCAGTTCGTCGAGCGACGGCAGGGAAGCAAGAGCTTTCACGCCTTCTGCATCGAGAGTAGTCGCACCCATAGAACCACCAAGAATGACAAGCTTGTCATTGGTCTTAGCGAATTCTACCGCTACTTTCGGAGCTGCAATCGGATCGATTGCATAAGCAATTACAGTCTGTCCGGTGAACAGATTTGCAATGCCTTCGGACTCCGTGCCCTGAAGAGCGATTTTGGCAAGACGGTTCTTCGCGACTTTAACGGCGCCGCCTGCTGCACGGACTTTTTCGCGAAGATCGCTCATCTGTGCAACTGTGAGACCGCTATAGTGGGCCACGACGACCGAACCGGACTCTTTGAAAGTGCCGTTCAGCCAAGTGACAAATTCGCGCTTTTCCGCTTTTTCCACTGTCTCTCTCCAGTTGATAAGAATACACAGGAGTATTCTTACCGGGTTGCCTTTGCCGGATAGCGTGTAAGAAGTGCTATCCAACTTACGAGGTTCCTGTCCCCTTCCCCTTCACCGCCCGAGAGCAGATCCGGTCAAGGCAACTACGGTTCAAACCTTAAAACACAGCAAAGCTGCAAAAAATAAGGTCATTCCACGTCTCATGCAGGCTCATAAAATTAAGGCGAACCACCTGCAATCTCGGACAGGATACCGGAATTTTACTTCCGGTGATCCGGGCCCAGAGGCCCCGGAAACTTGTTTCAATTCGAATGTCGCAATTACTCGGGCAACATTTGAATCAGGCTTTTACAGATTTATTCCGTAAAAGCAAATCAGGCGATTTTAACGCTCGAAGGTTCAACCTTGACGCCAACGCCCATGGTCGAAGAAACCGCAACGCGCTTCAGGTATTCACCTTTTGCACCGGCTGGCTTGGCTTTCAGAACTGCATCTGCGAAAGCGCGGATGTTTTCTTCCAGAGCCTTAACTTCGAAAGAAGCCTTACCAATACCTGCATGAATGATACCGGCTTTTTCAACGCGGAATTCAACTGCGCCGCCCTTGGAAGCCTTAACAGCACCGGCAACATCAACAGTCACAGTACCGACTTTAGGGTTTGGCATCATGCCGCGCGGGCCGAGAACCTTACCCAGACGACCAACGAGTGGCATCATGTCAGGAGTGGCAATGCAGCGATCGAAATCGATATTGCCGGCATTGATGGTTTCGAACAGGTCTTCCGCACCAACGATATCCGCACCGGCTTTCTTAGCTTCTTCAGCTTTGTCACCACGGGCAAATACAGCAACGCGAACAGTACGGCCTGTACCGTTTGGCAGATTAACAACGCCGCGAACCATCTGGTCAGCATGACGTGGATCTACGCCGAGATTCATCGAAACTTCGATAGTTTCGTCGAATTTCGCAACAGCACGTTCCTTTACGAGACCAAGAGCAGTGCTCAGGTCGTAAAGTTTCATAGGCTCTACGCCTTCACGGATTTTAGCGACACGCTTTGAAATTTTCGCCATCGTATCAGCCTTCCACCTTCAGACCCATCGAACGGGCAGAACCTTCAACCATGCGCATTGCAGCTTCAACGTCAGACGCATTCAGGTCTTTCATTTTGGCTTCAGCAATTTCGCGCACTTTATCACGGGAAACCGTGCCGGCAGAAATCTTGCCAGGCTCTTTGGAACCGGACTTCAGATTAGCAGCCTTCTTGAGGAAGTAGGTTACAGGAGGAGTCTTCATCACGAATGTGAAGGACTTATCCTGATAATAGGTAATCACGACCGGAACAGGCGAACCTTTTTCCATTTCCTGCGTGGCAGCGTTAAATGCCTTACAGAATTCCATGATGTTAATACCGCGCTGACCCAGAGCCGGACCGATTGGCGGCGATGGATTTGCGGCGCCAGCAGCTACCTGAAGCTTCAGCTGGCCTGCAACTTTTTTAGCCATTACTATCTGCCTTTTTTCTTGCCCCTCAGGGCAATGTTAAATGCCTTTACGGCACTCTATCACCACTGCATATGCAGCGTTGCAGCGGGTGGTCCGGTTAACAGAGCGGCTAAGCCTGCGCCCCTTCCACCCAATTTGTCACCTTGGTGACAACTCAGCCCTTAGGCTGAAATGATCAGAGTTTTTCAACCTGACCAAAATCGAGATCTACAGGTGTTGCGCGACCAAAGATCGACACTTCAACCTTCAGACGCGAACGATCATCATCAACTTCCTGCACGATACCGTTGAAGGAAGCGAAAGGACCATCCGAAACACGAACAGATTCACCCACTTCAAACGATACAGAAGCACGTGGACGCTCAACACCTTCTTCCACCTGAGAAAGAATCTGCTGAACTTCACGGTCACTGATCGGAACAGGCTTCGACTCTGTACCGAGGAAGCCGGTTACGCGCGGGGTATTCTTAATCAGATGATAGACATCATCTGTCAGATTGGCACGAACCAGAACATAGCCCGGAAAGAATTTGCGCTCTGCGTCAACCTTACGGCCGCGGCGCACTTCCACGATCTTTTCTGTAGGCACCAGAATTTTTTCAAAAAGATGAAACAGACCTTTTTGCTTCGCCTTTTCTTCGATTGCTTCAGCAACCTTTTTTTCGAAATTCGAATATGCGTGTACGATATACCAACGCGCAGTCATTATGCTTCTCCCGTATAGCTCACACCAGCCAAATGCCAACCAAGCCTATATTAACGACCGAGACTCAGAAGCAATTCAACGCCATAAGCCATCAACTGATCCGCAAAAAAGAAAAACAGCGCCGCCAGAAAAGCCATAATAACAACCATGACAGTTGAAATAACAGTTTCACGCCGGGTTGGCCACGTTACTTTAGCCGTCTCAGCACGAACCTGACGGAAAAACGTAATCGGATTTGTTTTGGACGCCATTTGCCACTCTGCGCTTGAAAAAAATTAATCCCAATCAAAACAAGCCGTTAAGAATGTATTAATCAGAAAGAACTCACAAGATTACGGCACGTCGGACGAAAACTCAATCCCACGCACCGTTTACGTATTGCCCTACATAGAGCCGATTCCATAAAAAAACAAGCCCATATGCTAAGATATAATAAATTCCCGCATATCATGCACGGAAAGTGCATGGCGCCCCTGCCCTGCGGCGGGTTAATATTATTTATAAAACGACTGCGCTGACACACAAGACCAGCTCGGCACCTATTAAGCACAAAAAAGCGGCACTGTAAATCAATACAGCACCGCTTTTCTGAAATGGCAGGGGCAGCAGGGCTCGAACCCGCGACCTACGGTTTTGGAGACCGTCGCTCTACCAACTGAGCTATACCCCTAAACTCTTCCGCCCTAATCTATCAGACCGGCGGACAAGGCTGGCGTACCAGCCTTGTGAAATCTATTATTCGATGATCGAAGCGACGATACCTGCACCAACGGTGCGGCCACCTTCACGGATCGCGAAACGGAGTTTTTCTTCCATAGCGATTGGCACGATCAGCGCAACATCAACAGTTACGTTGTCGCCCGGCATAACCATTTCCACGCCTTCTGGCAAGGTCACAATACCGGTTACGTCAGTTGTACGGAAGTAGAACTGCGGACGGTAGTTTGTGAAGAATGGTGTATGACGGCCACCTTCGTCTTTGGTCAGAATATAAGCTTCTGCCTTGAACTTGGTGTGTGGCTTAACCGAACCTGGCTTGCAGAGAACCTGACCACGTTCAACGTCATCACGACCTACACCGCGAACCAGTGCACCGATGTTGTCGCCAGCCTGACCCTGATCGAGCAGCTTGCGGAACATTTCAACGCCGGTAACAGTTGTCTTGCCGGTAGCTTTGATACCAACGATTTCAACTTCTTCACCAACTTTAACGATACCGCGTTCTACACGACCGGTAACAACTGTACCACGGCCGGAGATTGAGAATACGTCTTCGATTGGCATCAGGAACGGCTGGTCAACAGGACGTTCTGGAGTTGGGATGTAAGCATCAACAGCGGCCATCAGTTCACGAACTGCATCTTCACCGATTGTCTTGTTGCTGTCTTCCAGAGCTGCCAGAGCCGAACCCTTAACAACTGGAATATCATCGCCTGGGAAGTCGTATTTCGACAGAAGTTCACGAACTTCCATTTCTACGAGTTCGAGCAGCTCAGCATCGTCAACCTGATCAACTTTGTTCAGGAACACAACGATTGCAGGCACACCAACCTGACGAGCGAGCAGGATGTGCTCACGGGTCTGCGGCATCGGGCCGTCAGCAGCGTTAACAACCAGGATCGCGCCGTCCATCTGCGCAGCACCGGTGATCATGTTCTTAACATAGTCAGCGTGGCCTGGGCAGTCTACGTGTGCGTAGTGGCGGTTTTCTGTTTCATATTCAACGTGCGAGGTCGAAATGGTGATACCGCGGGCTTTTTCTTCCGGTGCGTTATCGATCTGGTCGTAAGCGCGGAAGTCACCAAAGAACTTGGTGATTGCAGCTGTCAACGAGGTCTTACCATGGTCAACGTGACCGATTGTGCCGATATTGACGTGCGGTTTGGTACGTTCAAATTTGCTCTTTGCCATCGCTGTCGCTCTCTTTCACCACAACGCTTAATTTAATGCGCTGCAACAATTTTAATTGCCATATAACTTACCCTACGACCTGACAGTCAAGGATATTATATAGTAGAACTAAAGCCCCGCCCCGCTACCGGATCGGAACTCTATCAACTCGCTTCCGGCTTAAGCTTTATTCAAAGCCCGCCAAGTTACTCACGCCAAACCGCCCTGAAATAAATCTGGAGCGGGTAGCGGGAATCGAACCCGCGTATTCAGCTTGGAAGGCTGCTGCTCTACCATTGAGCTATACCCGCGCACTCTAAACTCCTGCTCTGGCAGTGGTGGAGGAGGTTGGTTTCGAACCAACGTAGGCTAAGCCAGCGGATTTACAGTCCGCCCCCTTTAACCACTCGGGCACTCCTCCAGAAACTCACTGCAAGCAGAGTTGAGCGACTAGGCATTCCGTTCACTGTGACCCCGTAGCGCTTGGCTCGTTTGTCGCTGTGAACGAGGCGGGTTATGCCGATAACACCCTGATAAGTCAACAGCTCTTTTTGAAAAAAATGCACAAAATTTTCACAGGCTTATCAATCATCCACAATATAGGGCTTTTCAGGGGTAGTTTTTTCGCATCATGAAACTTTCCTGCCTGTGAATAAGGAAAGATGCTACCTTGAAGACAGGAAAATCGGTATAGAGCGCTCATGAAAGATAAAAAATCGTCACCGGACTCATCCGGCTCCTCCTCCGGCACACCAAAAGATTCGCATTATGCGCGTCTTCGGCGCCAGTTTCGTGATCAAAAATCCGGCGGCAGCGAACAAAATTCGCAAAATAACCGGTTCCCTAAGCGTAAACCTGTAAAAGGTACGCCTGCGGGCGACGGAATCACCCGTCTTTATGGCCTGCATACGGTAAAAGCCGCGCTGGAAAATCCGCGCCGCAAAATTTTCCGTATGATGGTCACTAAAAACGCCCTCGCCCGTCTGGAACTGGATGAAGCAACTATTGCCCGTCTCGCTCCTGAAATGGTTGAGCCGCGCGATATTGATGCGCTGACCGGCTCCGACGCTGTTCATCAGGGTGTTCTTATTGAAACTGCAGCGCTTAAACCGCGTAAATTGCAGGATCTGAAAGAAGGCAGGCTGCTTTTGATTCTGGATCAGGTTACTGATCCGCACAATGTCGGCGCTATTTTGCGCTCGGCTGTGGCTTTCGGCGCAGATGCTTTGATTACAACATCCCGTCACAGCCCGCAGGAATCAGGCGTTCTGGCCAAATCAGCATCCGGCGCCCTGGAAATGATCGACCAGATTGAAGTGCGCAATCTTGCTGAAGCGATTCAGGAGCTGCATGAGCTGGGTTACATGACTATCGGCCTTGATTCTGAAGGCCCTCAGGAAATGGAACACACGCTCAAAGGCGACAAGATTGCTCTCGTGCTTGGCGCGGAAGGTAAAGGTCTTCGCCAGAAAACCCGCGAAACAGTTACCGCATTGGCACGGCTTGATATGCCGGGCGCAATTAAATCGCTCAATGTCTCGAACGCCGCTGCAATTTCACTTTATGCTGCCCAGCGTTTCCTGAGCAAATAACAAGTTTGAACAACAAAGCCCTGTATCGGGGATTCGCTGAGTGTCACTTTTGACCGTGACATTCTCCTGAATCACTCAATGCAGGGCTTTTCTAGAGCGTGTCGCGATTAATAGCATTCATGGCACTCGCTCTAGATTCTTTTAATTGTCGCATGTTCGCGAACGCTAAATGAGGCCATTTAGCTGCGACATGCTTTAGTAAAATTTAGCAATCAGGCAGTAGCGATATATTGAATCATCTCGGCCGTTTCCTGTTCAGCCTGTTCAATACGACGCTTCACAACGTCACCGATCGAAATAATACCGACGAGATCACCGGCTTCATTCACCACCGGTACATGGCGGAAACGATGCCGTGTCATCATTTCCATGACATAATGAACATTGTCCTGCGGGCTGCAATGCAGCACTTTTGTCGTCATTGCTTTTGAAACCGGCAGCTGCAAGGCCTGTATTCCGTGATTAGCGCAGGCGCGCACAATATCCCGCTCGGAAAGAATCCCTGTATATCGGCCCTTGCCGTCATCAACCAGCAAAGCACCGATCCGGTGTTCTGAGAGTTGTTTTGCTGCTGTTTCCAGATTCGCATCTGACCTGACAGTGAAAACATCACTGCCCTTCTGCTCCAGAATTGCGCGTACAGTCATTATTTCCTCCCGATAATGAAACACATCACATTTTCCTCCTGAAAACAGAGAGGATTATGGCATCAGGCGGCTGACCGGCACACAAAATACTGCATAATGTTACAAGAACGGAAGAGCAGCATGCGTACTGGTGACCGTTGATTCAGTCTAACACAGAATCGCGGAAGGCGATAAAACAAAGCAGTTTCAGGAGCGTCCGCGCAGCAACAAAGCTATGCCGAAGAATCCTGCAACAAAACCGCCGATATGTGCCTCCCACGCAATGCCTGACAATTCACCGGCAGGCGTTGCATAAAGTCCTGTAATCACATTGATGAGCAGCCAGAAACCGACAAATGTCAGAACGGTGCGGTTTTGCAAGGTTTCAGCCACCGACAATAGCGACCCGCCGAAAGCAGGTACCTGCCGTCCTGTCCCTGTATAATAAGTAACACGGCGGAAACCGAAACGTGCCGCAGCCCCCATCATGCCGGATATCGCACCGGAAGCACCGACGAGCGGAATATTGCTGTCCGGATAAAGCGCATAATGGGTGAATGCCGCCAAAATGGATGTAAGTATCCAGAACAACAGAAATTTACGTGTCCCGATACGACCGGCCAATGGCGAACCAAAAGCGGCAAACCACACGCTGTTCACCGCCAGATGCGCAAATCCGCCATGCATGAAGGAATAGCTGATCGCAGTGAACCATGCTGTAATATCGGTAAAGCCGCCCCACGCACTGAAGCGCTGCGGGATAAAAGCAAAATTCAGCAGGAACCAGATATATTGCGGATCGCTCAGCAGATAGAACTGCACAATATATACAGCGGCACAGAGACCGATTAATGCCACAACAACCGGCGGCATATTAAAGACCGGCTGAGAACCGCCTTGTCCGCGGTCATCCTCTGTCCGGGTTTCATTGACCGGCTGCTGCATATTATCCTCATCATGATTTACAAATTTATCGGCAGAGTGCTGTCAGAACACAATGCGACAAGGTCTGTCTGCGGAATTTATCGCTCAAACAGGAACATAGAGCACTTCCGGTAAAAGTGGAAAGCGGTTTTGTCGCGGCATTTTACATCCCACATTTATACGCAGGCGTGAGGCAAGCCTGAAGCATTCCGGTGAAATTCTTGAAACCTTGTCCAGATAAGAAAAAACCGCCTGTTAAACAGGCGGCGAACGGACAATATCGTCCGGACATAAATTCTGGAGTTCAAGCATAAGATGCAATTGGCAGCTTCCCAATAAAACGCCTGCAACTTTTGCGTAAAAGTATCTAAACATACTTAATTGATTAATGCAATCGAAGCAAAGCGTTAACCATAAATTTTATTGTTCGTGGATGTTCGGCGCTCAATCATGGCTTGTTTACGTTCCTGTGCGCATATTATCGCCATCAAACATATTCAAAAACCCGTCAATCTCAGCTCCGGCTGGGAGTTTTTATCGGGTTTTGAAAATTAAAATATGTTTCGCGAAAGCAGTGTTTCAATCTGAAAGACATGCGCGCTCAACATGTTACACACAGCCGGTATTCCGCTGCAAAAGCAGAAATATCCGGTCGCAGGAAGATACGAGGACAGCGCCATATCATGAAACATGATTGGACGGCAGATCTGCTCACATATTGGGACAGGTTGCGCGGAACCCGCGCAGCGCCGGATCGTCGTGACATCAGCCCGCGTGCGCTGGGTGGCAAGCTACCGAATATCTTCATTCTGCGCAGTGATGCTGATACCAACGGCGCGACAGAGCAGCCTGAGACCGCAGATATTCCGCAGGCAAAGCAATGGCAGTTCCGGCTGGCCGGTACCCGCCTCTGCACAATTTATGGCAGAGAATTGCGCAATACCCGCTTTTTATCTCTCTGGCATGATGATGTCCGTTCATGGCTTGCTGAACAGCTGCATCTCTCCGGTCTGGATTACCGCCCGCTGCGGCTGGAACATACCGGCCAGACGCTGAACGAAAAAAACTGCCATTTCGAAACATTATTATTACCGCTGCATGAGGCAGACGGTTCCCTTGCATGGATCGGCAGCATGGTTGCACTGGATCAGCCGCTCTGGCTCGGCAGTGAACCGCTCATCAGTAACCGCATGGGTCTCTCGGACAATAATGCTGCGCTACCGGTTCAGGATGACAATCTGAATGCGGCGAAAGGGATGAAATCTGTTCTTCAGGTCTTGCTCGATCGCCATCACGAACTTCTGCCGAATGCGGATAATATGCCGATTGCGAAAACCGCAGCAGCGGGCACTGCCCCTCTTCTTGATGAAAGCATCAGAATTGACGGTATCGGTGTAGCAGATACGGCTTTTGCCAGAGCCTTACTTCCCCAGATCGAAGCTTTGATGCCGGCTGCGCGGGCAACGGAACAAATTGTTCCGCATTCTGCCCGCCCCGCACCGGCAATAACCGGCGCACCTGCTCCTCTGACGGTTGCTGATCTCATTAAAAGTATTCATACAGCGGCACCGGAAACCGAATCTGCCTATCAGGCACCCAAGGCAGCACATCTCAAGCTGATAACCGGCGGCAAAGACAAATCCTGATTTGTAAGGTCAGTATAACCGGCAGTACTGATGTAAAATTTGTTATCCCCATAGAATGGTGAAGTAAAAACGCTACAAAATTAAGCTTTTAGTAGCGTACTGTTAAATTTTATCGTATCGTATTATCGCCGGTGAAGGGGAAACACCGGCTTTCATATTTTTAGAATCGCTCAAAGGCACCTTTGAATCATATGTCGGCAGAAACACCTCCATCTTCGCACGCCTCATTCACATCGCCTGCAAAGACTGCGGAGCAACCGGATTCTGCCGTAAGACTGACCCTGAAATCACCTCTGGACGGCCGCTTCATGCGCGCTGACGGCAGTGAATATGCCTGCAAATTATGGCGTATCTCCACCAATAATGCCGACCTCACTCTGAGCGATGATGAAATCATCATCCGTGCGGATGATCATATTATTGCTTATGTGGATAATATCGGACGGCTCGAAGGCACTGTCATCAGTGTTCAGCGGGATGATTTCACGCTGCAGCTGATCCAGACTGTGCATCAGAAAAATAAACTGGCTGCAAAAATCAACTGGCTGAGCAAAAACACCAGCCAGCAGTCAGAGCAAAGACGTCATGCCCGTCATACACCTGCGCGTACCGAAGCGATCCTGATCCTTGATGACGGTTCGGAACATGCCTGTAAAATTCTTGATCTGTCACTGTCCGGCGCAGCCGTCGCCACCAATCTGCGACCACCATTGCGCAGCATTGTAACGCTTGGCAACAGTCAGGCGAAAGTCATGCGCCATTTTGAAGATGGCATCGGTATTGAGTTTCTGGTTCTGCAAACCGATCTGCCAAGAGACTAAAGCATCTCCTGTTTAATTCTGCCCTATTATATTCATCCGGACATCGGGTGAACGTGTTGACGCGCGCAGATTTCATCAACCGGCCCGCGTAAACGATCCGGCACTAAAGCCCCCTTTTCCCTTGTATCTATGATTCTGAGTGATCTTTGCTGTTGTGTATTAAGGGCAAGGCATCACCATTCTCAGGGCAAGCCTGTGTAAAAAGCCACGCATTCATATTTTATAGTTATCAAACGCTGAAATTCATTTTTACAAATTCGTAAAAGCACAAAACGGCTAGGTAAATATAAGCTTATCGCACACGGCACGTCTTACACCGCATATTAACCAGAGGCTGTGGACATCCGGCGGATTTCAACCCGCTGTTAACTGCACAACGCTCTGTTAACCTCAAGCTTTCACACAACCGAAACCTGCGTGAATTTTGCGTATAGTAAGTCCTAATTTTCGTTAAAACACTGATTTTACAGGCAGTTAAGGTTTACGAATTTTCACTTCTGCGTTTACTTTGTCTTATTCATATCCCTTTGGATAGTGTCAATGTCTCGCTGCCATGGTGCTCTCAACAAGGAGCGTCACAATGTATAAAAAGACAGCACATAAAAAGAGTGCCCGCAGCACAACAGCAAAGAATAAGCTGGCTGCCGCAACTCTGCTGCTTACAATGACAGTTTTAGGAACAGTGTTCGGCGGCACGACGACAAGTCAGGCTGCTCAGCCATGGATGCAGACGGAAGGCCGCACAACCCAGCCGGTCGGTCATTATGACTTCTGCAAACAGTATAAAAAAGAATGCAGCCAAACCAGCCGCTCAGAAGCCCCGTTGCAGCTCACACAGGCTCTGTGGAACAAGATCGTTCAGGTCAATGCACAGGTAAACACTGCAATTCTGCCACGCACCGATATGGAAATCTGGGGCAAGGAAGAAGTCTGGTCTTACCCGACACAATATGGCGATTGTGAAGACTATGTGCTGCTCAAGCGCCGCATGCTGATTAATGCCGGTTTTCCGGTGAATACATTGCTGATTACTGTTGTCCGTCAGAGCAATGGCGAAGGCCATGCCGTACTGACAGTACGCACAGACCGCGGTGATTTCATTCTGGATAATCTTGAAGACAGCGTCAAAAACTGGAGCCAGACGGACTACACCTATCTCAAGCGTCAGTCCGCCCGTCACAGCGGCCAGTGGGTCGATATCCGCCACGCACCGGAAATGCTGATGAGCGGTATTGCAACATCAGCGCTGGGAAATTAGAGCGCCGTGCGCCCTCTTGAGCGTACAAAACTCACTCTAACACTTTATATTTACAGCATAATTTTACCTTAAACTGATTCAAGCTTAAGAAATTATGCTGTAGAGCAATTAAGGCGCGATTTCCAGACCGCGCTGATAACGCTTACCATTGGCAACGTAATTTTGTGCGGAATCACGCAGTTTCTCAATTTGCTCTGTGGTCAGTTCCCGCAATACCCGCGCCGGTGAGCCGACAATCAGCGAATTATCCGGAAACTCTTTTCCCTCGGTGACCAGAGCACCGGCGCCGACAAGTGAGTTTTTGCCGATTTTTGCACCATTAAGAATGATTGCGCCGATTCCGACCAGACTATTCTCGCCAATCGTGCAGCCATGCAGCATTGCCCGATGGCCGATTGTGCAGCCCTCACCAATGGTCAGCGGAAAACCGATATCGGTGTGCAAAACACAATGTTCCTGCACATTCGTATCCTTACCGATATGAATCAGCTCATTATCGCCACGGGCTACAACGCCGAACCAGATCCCCGCATTTTCACCGACACGCACTTTGCCGATCAACGTCGCATCCGGCGCCAACCAGTTACTGGCACGATGGTCGAATTGTGGATTATGGCCGTCCAACACATAAACCGGCATGGTGGTATCTCCGTTTTCTCAAGCTCAAATCACCACAACGCATCCGGCTCCGCATGGGTTGTGACCTCTTTCAGACGACGCATCGTGGCCTCTGTTACGCCGTCAGGCAAGTCACTGAGCGGAAAAAATCCGGCTTCGGCAATTTCCCAATCGGGTGAGCGCGTTCCGGTCTGTTTAAAAGACCGGCATATATACAGCGCCACATGATCGCGGTTGGAAGCTTTGGTATTTTTATACAAAGCGAAAAGTTCCGGTGTAGCGGTCAGTTCAATACAGGCTTCTTCACGCAGCTCTTCAATCAAAGCCTGCCCGAATGTTTCTCCACGCTCCACACCGCCGCCCGGCAAATGCCAGCCTTTGACATAGGTATGGCGCACCAGAAACACACTCTTCCCCTCATCCCCGAGCACGACAGCCCTCACCCCCAGCGTCATAGGACGGCGGAACAAAAAATACGTATGAAAGAACCAGCTTTTAAAATTCATAAATCGGCTTTTCTGCAATGGTCGGAGATACTAAATATAAAGAGTACGGCTTACGATCCAGTCAACTGGCAAAGCGATTAGCCCGCATGCGTTTTTACACGCCAAACTCTTATATGTATGTTTTTCATTGACTATGCGCAGTTGAAAGCTAAATCTTCGCCAATGTTCAGACTTGCCCATATTTCAGACATTCATCTGTCGCCGCTGCCGCAGGTTCGCTTGCGCGAACTGGCCTCCAAACGCATCACCGGCTATATTAACTGGAAGCGTCACCGCAAAGGCGCCATGCATGACTGGGTGCTGGAAGGGCTGATTAAAGATCTGCAAAGCCACAAGCCGGATCATATTGCCGTCACCGGTGATCTGGTAAATCTCGCGCTTAATCTTGAAATTGATAATGGCTTTGAATGGCTTAAACAGCTCGGCTCACAGGAAGACGTTTCTTTCGTGCCGGGCAATCACGATGCCTATGTTCCGGGTGCGCTGGATAAATCCTGCTGCAAATGGGAGCCGTGGATGCGCGGCGATGGCATCGACAATCGTGAAAAACGACCGCAATTTCCTTATTTGCGTGTGCGTGACGGTGTGGCGATCATTGGCGTCAGCTCGGCGCGTGCGACCGGTCCGTTCATGGCCAGCGGTGATTTTTTGCCTGCACAGGCCGCGCGGCTGAAAAAAATGCTGATTGAAACCGGCGAGCAAGGTCTGTGCCGCGTTATCCTGATTCATCATCCGCCGATCCGTAATGCAACACCGGCCTATAAGCGGCTGTTCGGCATTGGCCGTTTTCAGAAAGTGATCCGTGAAGCCGGTGCCGAACTGGTGCTGCACGGTCATACGCATCTGGCAACCTATAATGAAATTGCGTCTCCAAATGGCGCAGTTCCGGTGATCTGCGTACCATCGGCCAGTCAGGCGCCCTATCCGATTGGTCATGAAGGCCGGAAACCACCCGCGCGCTATAATCTGTTTTCTATTGAAGCACTCGATCAGCCGCAAAGCTGGCAATGCCATTGGCAGCAATATGGTTTTACCGGTGAAAATACTGACGTACAGCTGATCGGCGAACGCACATTAATGCTTGGCAAAGCTGCACCGCAAATCAGCGCGGCAACAATTCCGGCAGCATCGGCAGAGTGATGCCATAATAATGCAGCGCTAAAATCAGCACCAGACAGCCGAGCAAAGCACCGCCTGCAAACCATAATAGTTTATTCAGCGCCGGATTTTCCGAAATTTCTGCGCTGCTCCTCTGTTCTGTGGAATTTTCAGCGACAGCGGCCTGCTGCGCTGCAACAGGGACATCAGAAGTCCAGTCATCCATCAGCCGCTCGCGCTCAAGAATCCGCGAAGCAATATAGCGCGTCACAGCTTCTGAAATGACCTTAATGTCTTTATTATCAGCCAGAATAATCCGCCCCAGACGGGTATCACGGACAAAATGATAGCTGCGCCGGTCGCGGGCAATCATTACAAAGGCGCTGGCATCCAGCCACAAACGCGGTTGCATACCTTTATTCAGGCAGAAATCCCACTGCTCATCTGCTGCCGGCACCGCATCAAAAACCGGCTGCAAATCCTGCAACAGCAATTCCAGACGGGCAATATCCGTCTCTCTGATATCGGTAATACTGTCGAGACGGTCGGCCTGCGCAGTTTTCGCCTGCCGGATTGCAGTCTTCAGCCGTTCTTCGCCGGATAAATGTGCCTCCGGCACAGATGCAGACGGATATATCGTGAAATCATCTTCGCTTTTATTCATACCGCCGCCTTTTATCTTGCTGCATTTTACAGGCAATCTCATGCATGGCGATTTTATGACTTTAGACCGGCATTATAACAAAAAGGCCTGAAACCGTATAGTTTCAGGCCTTTTTAGTATCACTCAGAGTGATCTTATTTAATCAGACGGTTTGCGGCAGAAACAATCGCAGCAAGCGATGACGTCACAATATTATGGTTCACACCAACACCAAACACAGAACCCTGCGGATGTGACAGTTCCACATAGCTGATCGCCGATGCATCCGAACCGCGCTGCAACGAATGTTCCGAATAATCGGCAACGGAAATATCAATGCCGATATGTTTCGACAGCGCATCAATAAAGCCGTCCACAGGGCCGGTGCCGCGTCCTTCAATGGTTTTTGTCACACCATTATCAATGATCTCGGCCTGCATAATACGGACAGCTTTATTGTCTGGATCAGCAAAAGTGTGGTGATCAACAAATTCCAGACGCGAGTCAGGCTGGCTCACATAGGCTTTCTTGAACTCTTCATAAATGCGCGGTGCCTGCAGTTCTTTACCTTCATCATCCGTAATCTGCTGAATGATTTCTCGGAATTCCACCTGCATCTTGCGCGGAATATTCAGACCGTAATCCTGCTGCAGAATATAAGCGATACCGCCTTTACCTGACTGGGAATTGATACGGATAATCGCTTCATAGGAACGGCCGACATCCTGCGGGTCAATCGGCAGATAAGGCACTTCCCAAACCGGCGTATTCGCGCCTTTCTTGGCTTTCATACCCTTGTTGATCGCATCCTGATGCGAGCCGGAAAACGCCGTATAAACCAGCTCACCGACATATGGATGACGCTCAGGAATAACCAGCTGATTGGAATATTCGTACACTTCCTTCATACGGTTGATGTCCGAGCAATCCAGTTCAGGATCAATACCTTGCGTGAACATATTCAGTGCCAGTGTCACCACATCCACGTTACCGGTGCGCTCGCCATTGCCGAACAATGTGCCTTCCACGCGGTCGGCACCGGCCATCAGACCCAGTTCGGTTGCGGCAATACCTGTGCCGCGGTCATTATGCGGATGCAGAGAGATAATCAGATTTTCACGATTATCCAGATTACGACACATCCATTCGATCTGATCGGCATAGACATTCGGCGTGTTCATTTCCACCGTGGACGGCAGATTGAGGATCAGCTTGTTTTCAGCAGTCGGCTTAACGATTTCAGTCACCGCATTACAGATTTCCAAAGCCACTTCCAGCTCGGTACCGGTAAAGCTTTCCGGCGAATACTGGAAACGGTAGCCACCGCTCGCTTTGGCAGCCATATCCATAATCATCTTGGCGGCATCGGTAGCAATCTGCTTGATACCGGCAACATCTTTGCCGAACACAACGCGGCGCTGCAATTCACTGGTGGAATTGTAAAAATGGATAATCGGGGTCTTAGCGCCTTCCAGCGCCTCAAATGTGCGGGTAATCAATTCCGGACGGCACTGCACCAGCACCTGCAAATCCACATCATCCGGCACATTGCCTTCTTCAATCGCCCAGCGACAGAAGTCAAAATCAGTCTGGGAAGCTGACGGAAAGCCGATTTCAATTTCCGGAAAGCCCATATCCATCAGCAACTGGAACATACGTGCCTTGCGGTCATGCCCCATCGGGTCAATCAGCGCCTGATTGCCGTCACGCAGATCAACCGAACACCAGATCGGTGCCTTTTCGATCATTTTTGAAGGCCACTGGCGATCCTGCAAAACAGTGGTTCTGAACGGCGTGTATTTTTCAGCCGCAATCGGCATGCCTTTGCGAGGGGATTTGGAAGCGGAAATAATATTGGTCATTTTAAAGTCTCATCAGCCACAGCAACTGCAATATACAGCCGCCTTAAACACGCCCTGTCTGCTCAATTATAGAATGAAAATGCAGAAAAATCGGGCACAATCGAAACGGATTCTTTGACCGGAGCATGAGTCTGACGGCTCTGTACGACCGCCGGACGCTCCAATCAACGAGCCCGGCGATCGCCGCTAAGGCCGAGTAGAAGTAGAAGCGAGAGTGGACGCGCGCAAGACTCAGCGGCTGCAAAGCCCTGATCTGCTCCGAAGCTCACAAAAGAGCTGGTATGATGATGCGCGTTGTTCATGGGACAAATGCTATACGCCTTGATAACAAGTTGCAAGAGACTTCCCCGCAAACGAAATAAAATTACAAGCATATTCAGAGAAAAATAAAAACGCTGCCCCGCACAATGACAGGACAGCGTTTTTATTATGAAAAATCAATGCATTAAATTTCCATTATGCAAAAGGAACGGCTGCAGTTCCCGGCGGAAGCTTTGCCTCATCCTCAGGCTCAACATGAATCACAACCCGTGAATTATCAATTTTTTCATGCAGCGCATCTTCGATCCGGTCGCAGATAATATGCGATTCACCGACTGTCATATCGGCTGCGACAACCAGATGAAATTCGATAAAAGTCACACGTCCTGCAATGCGGGTTTTAAGGTCATGCACTTCAAGTGCGCCTTCCGCATTGGTGGAAATAATATCGCGGATCTGCATTTCCTCAACAGGCTCAACACCCACATCCATCAGTCCCTGCACGGAGGCATTGATAACATGCCAGCCCTGCCAGAGAATATTCAACGCCACAACAATCGCCAAAATCGGATCAAGAATTGACCAGCCGGTGATAATTGCTGCAACCAGACCGACCAGCACGCCTGCGGACGTCACCACATCCGTCATAATATGTTTGCCGTCAGCCAGCAAAGCCGGTGATTTGGCAGCGCGTCCCACACGGATCAGCAGCCCTGCCCAGAGCATATTAATCACGCCTGCAATCAGGTTGATACCCAGCCCAAGCCATGGTTCATCCAGCGTGCGCGGCGTTTCCAGAGCACTCCACGCCTCACGCACAATCAGCAGTGCCGCAACAACAATCAGTACACCTTCAACCACAGCAGAAAGATATTCTGCTTTATGATGCCCGTAAGGATGATTACCGTCTGCCGGCATAATACTGACTGTAATTGCCCACCATGCACCGACAGCAGCGATGACATTGACAATCGATTCCAGCGCATCGGAATAAAGCGCAACAGAACCGGTAAGCAGATAGGCCAGATATTTAAGCGCCATCACGCCGATGGATACCGGAATAGTCCATGTAGCCAGCCGCCGAATTCTCAGATTAGCATCCATACCCAAACCTTTTATCTCTCCGAACATGATATTGCGCCGTTTTGTTGAAAAACGACGGGACAGCCGGAGATTTACAATTTTGCAGTTTATAAAATTCGGCAGCTTATGCAGAGACTGCTTAACAGTCATCCAAAGCCGCCCTCATCGAAATAAATTCAATTCAGCACTCGCTGAGATGTAATCACCCTTAGCGCAAAATGTGCCAATTCCAAATCTCTAAAGTACCGTAACTGACATTTTTCGCTAATTTCTGCCGTCCAGTTGCAACTGGTTTTCACTCAGCGCTGTACTTTTAATAAATAAGCAAATTCATAGACTTACATATGGTTTAACTGCAAATCATTTGCAAATACCGGCCAGCAAAAACCAGAAATTCGAATCAGACAACCATCCGAAACTGACGTGCCAAACAGTCAAAAACGGCATCTCTTTTAATTTTCATAATAATAATATATAGAGTGCCTATGCATAAATGCGCAGCTTAACATCCCGATCCGAAATTACGCACAGCAGTAATAAGACAATATCTGTCCGGATCAGCGCAGAAAAAGTGCTAAAAACAAAAAAGCAGCCAGCTAAACCGTTTTCACGGCATAAATACTTGTGCCCTTCGGTTTCACAGATGGTTGTTCTTTCTACAAAGGCAGACCCTTTAAAATGCAACGTCTCGCACGTTTTGAACAACTGATTTTACGAAGATCAATATTTGTCACAATCTTTATCGGCCTCTTCGGAATAGTCTTCGGCATACTCTCCGGTTCCAGCGCAGTCATTTTTGACGGCATGTTCTCCTCAACCGATGCTGTCATGTCGATACTTGCCCTTTTTGTCGCGCGGCTCCTGACCAGCGAAGGAACGCGCCGCTTCCAGCATGGTTTCTGGCACATTGAACCGCTGGTTCTCGCTTTTAACGGCATCGTGCTGATATTGTTCTGTCTCTATGCTTTCATCAACGCTGTCAGCACCTTGCTGCAAGGCGGCACAGAACTGAATTTTGACTGGGCAATTCTCTACGCCGTCATTGTCTGTATCATCTGTTTTGTCATGATGGCCTATCAGCACAAGATCAATAAACGGCTCAAATCGAACTTTATCACGCTTGATACGCAAAGCTGGCTGATGACCGCTTTGATTACACTGGCTCTTCTGATCGCCTTCAGTCTGGCATGGCTGTTACAGGGCACGGCCTTTGAGCCATGGACGGTCTATACAGACCCCGCCATTTTGCTGTTTCTGTCGGCAGGTCTTATCTTTGTGCCGCTCAAAACAGTTCTGGGTGCATTTCGCGAGATTTTGCTGGTCACACCGGAGCGCATGGACCTGCGGGTGCGCAAGATCATGGATAGAATGAAGGCCAAACATGGCTTCAAAAAATATGCCAGCTATGCAGCCAAGATCGGCCGCGCACGTTTCATTGAAATTCACATCGTTCTGCCCGCTAACTTCCCGATAACATCGATCGCAACGCTGGATGCAATCCGCGAAGAGATCGGTGAGGAAATCGGCGGTGCAGGTCCACAACGCTGGATTACTGTGAGTTTCACCGGCGACGAAGCGTGGATTTAAACTAAAGCATATCACGGAAAAGCGGGCGCTGGTTATCCGATAACGACATACGTAAAAACAAGAAAAGCCGCAGATTTTCACCTGCGGCTTTTCTTTTAAACATCACTTGCGGTTATTTCTTTACGAGCTTTGACACCACATTTTCAATCATCTGCATACCGGCATTACCGCCGAGTGTCATGATTGACTCCGGATGAAACTGTACCGCAGCCACCGGCTCTTTTGCATGTTCAAAGCCCATGATAACGCCGTCATCTGTCTCAGCAGTGATGATGAAATCCGCTGGTAATGTCGCTTTATCCGCATAAAGCGAATGATAACGACCAACTGTGACTTCCTGCCCTAGACCATCAAAGACCACACCGTTTTTCAGGATTTTAATCCGTGACGGCTTGCCATGCATCGGAATTTCCAGCTGTTTCAGCGAGCCGCCATAGGCTTCCGTCAGCGCCTGCAAGCCCAGACATACACCAAAGACCGGCAGATCACGGTCACGCGCTTTGCGGATTGTATTCGTGCAATCGAAATCTTTCGGCGTACCAGGCCCCGGTGACAGTACCACCAGATCCGGTTTAAAGCGGTCAAAGATTTTGTCACTCACCGGCGAACGCACAGTCGCCACATTGGCGCCGGTCTGGCGGAAATAATTGGCAAGCGTATGCACGAAGGAATCTTCGTGATCGACCAGCAGAACAGAAATTCCGGTTCCTGCTTTCATAGACTGCGCCTTCTCCTGCAATTCCGGCTTGATATGCGCCTCACGGATTGCTGTCAGCATTGCCGATGCTTTCAGCTCGGTTTCGGCTTCTTCTTCCTGCGGGTTTGAATCATAGAGCAAAGTCGCCCCTGCCCGTACCTGCGCCACACCATCTTTAATGCGGATAGTGCGCAGTGTCAGACCGGTATTCATATCGCCGTTGAAATGCATCATGCCAACCGCACCGCCATACCATGCACGCGGGCTGCGTTCATTTTCTTCAATGAAACGCATTGCCCAGAGCTTCGGTGCACCGGTCACAGTGACTGCCCATGCATGACTGAGGAAACCGTCAAATGCATCCATACCATCGCGCAGACGACCTTCAATATGGTCAACCGTATGGATCAGGCGGGAATACATCTCGATCTGGCGACGACCGATTACACGCACCGATTCCGGCTCGCAAACACGGCTTTTATCGTTGCGATCCACATCAGAACACATTGTCAGTTCAGATTCATCTTTTTTGGAATTGAGCAGTTTCAGAATCTGCTCGGAATCTGAAATCGCATCTTCACCGCGTTTAATGGTGCCGGAGATCGGGCAGGTTTCGATGCGACGACCATTCACCCGCACAAACATTTCCGGTGAAGCACCAATCAGATATTCCTGCTCACCCAGATTGATGAAGAAAGAATATGGTGACGGGTTAATGCTTTTCAGCTTGCGGGAAATGGCTGAAGGCTGATTTTCGCATTTTTCATAGAAAATCTGCCCTGGCACCACTTCAAAAAGATCACCGCATTTGAAGCTTTCTTTGGCGCGTTCAACCAGAGCAGCATATTCGCCCTTCTGGTGATCGCCTTTTGCCTGCAATTTTTCAGCTGCTTTGAATACATCAGACGGTGTTTCGCGCGGCAAGCCGTCTGTTTTCTTATTGCCGACAGTGAAATCGTAAGAATCCACCCAGGCTCTTGCAGAATAATGGTCAACGACAAGAATTTCATCCGGCAGAAACAGGACCAGATCACGCTGATCTTCAGGACGTTTCAGCTTGTAAGTAATTGGCTCGAACTGGAAGGCCAGATCATAGCCGAAAGCACCGTAAAGACCGAGATTGCTGTCTTCCTCGGAATAGAACAGAGAAACGATCTCACGCAGCACGGTGAATACCGACGGCATACGCGAGCGTTCTTCTTCCATATATTGGCGTGTGGGCTCAGCAATCGTCAGCTGAATTTTTTGCTCTGTTTCATCATTAATCGTCACTTCTTGCAAAGCGCCGATCACAGAGCGGATACCGCCAAGCAGAATTTCACCACGGGCATTCAGCGCTTCAATGCGCATAGAGCGGCCTTTGGAGGTAATCACCAGCGGCGGATCAATAATTGCTGTATCCCAGCGTGTGTAACGACCCGGATATTCATAATTGGATGAAAAGACAGCGCCGCGTCTTGTATCCAGCGCATCAATGCGCTTGTCGATAGCCGTTTTATAATCCACCAGATGACGGCGGCGTGCGACAGTAATGCCGCCCTGCGTGATATGATCGTGCTGATCCTGATCGGCAGTTTTTGCCATAATCGCTCTGCTCCTGTTGCTGCGATCCCTATACTGCCAAACGGCCGGTTTCGCACCTGTTTTTCAACAAAGCATCTCTGCTTTGATTTTAAGTAGATACTCAGGCGTTTCAGGATTTCAGGGCAGAAAATAAAAACGGCCGCCCGGTGAACCCTGAGCGACCTGAATGACACTTATGCAAATGTCTGCGTTGGCCGCTAGAAGCGAGCCCACCACCAAATAAGAGATGCAAAAGTAAAATTAGTCATGCGCTATTTTTAGCTCTGTTTTTCAGACCTTGCAAGCTCTTCTGTTTTATCATTTTGCGGAAAAGATATTATTGCGCAGAACAAATACATACATCTTAAAATTGCATTTTAAATTTCATTCGAATAAACGCCGATCAAGCCCATTCAACACACAATATGAGTCTGCACAATGAGCCACCGCGTGCAAATGCTCAAACACTTACGCCCTTTTCACCACATCAAACCTCTGAGAACCACCCCATCCGGTAAAGAACACATTTTCATATAACAGCACAATAACAGAAGCTTATATCAAGCCATCAATCAAAATCTTCCAAAAAGAAAACCCGGATCAGCAAAAAGATCCGGGTTAAAATGTCCGATATGCGAACTGTCAGGCAGGCGATCATATGGGGAAGATTTGCCCGTCCCGCTTTTCAAAAGCAATTAATTTCAAAAAAATATTATGCTCAGATCTAAAATAACTAAGTGAAGTATGCTTTTCAGTACAAGATAAAAACTACCTCAGGTTGTATTTTCCGTCAACGAAATTCTGTGCAAAACAGAAAATAAAAAATCGCCCGCCACATTTTATGCGGCAGGCGATTCTTTTTCGATAAAACGCAACATATTGCCCTGATTGAGGGCAATCGCGTTGGCTATATTATTCGCCCATCGCGATCAGCGAAGCGTTACCACCGGCTGCTGCGGTGTTAACTGACACAACCTGCTCCAGCGCAAAGCGCAGCAGATAGTTCGGGCCACCAGCCTTAGGACCGGTGCCGGACAGGCCGGAACCGCCGAATGGCTGCGTACCGACAACCGCACCGATTGTATTACGGTTGATATAGATATTACCCACATCCAGACGCTCAACCGCACGAGCCACAACCGCTTCAATACGGCTATGGAGACCAAAGGTCAGACCGAAGCCCGAATTGGCAACCTGATCGAGAACATTATCAAGTTCAGATGCCTTCCAGCGTACAACATGGAGAACCGGACCAAACACTTCGCGTGTCAGTTCTGATGCATCTTTCAGTTCGATAATATGCGGTGCAAAGAAATGACCGGCCTGCAATTCACCTTCCGGTGTCACGCCAACCTTGGTCACTTTGGCTTTGCCCTTCATCTGCTCAACATAGTCGTTCAGCATGGTCTGCTGTTCACGATCAATGATCGGGCCGATATCTGTGGTTTCCAGAGCCGGATTGCCGAGATGCATTTCACGCGCTGCACCTTCGATCATCTTCAGCATGCCGTCAGCAACATCTTCCTGAAGATAAACAATACGCAGAGCCGAACAACGCTGGCCCGCAGAGCGGAATGCCGACATAACAACATCATCCGCAACCTGCTCTGGCAGAGCAGTCGCATCAACGATCATAGCGTTCAGACCACCGGTTTCAGCGATCAGCGGTACAATAGGGCCCTTCTTGGCCGCCAATGTACGGTTGATTGCCCATGCAGTATCGGTCGAACCGGTGAAGCACACACCGTCAATGCGGGCATGTGAGGTCAGAGCAGCACCAACGGAACCGTCACCCGGCAGATAAATCACTGCATCCTGCGGTACACCGGCTTCGTGAAGCAGCTTGATTGCTTCATAGGCGATCAGCGGGGTCTGTTCCGCAGGTTTGGCGACAACCGCATTACCGGCAGCAAGCGCAGCGGTCACCTGACCAAGGAAGATTGCCAGCGGGAAGTTCCACGGGCTGATACAAACGAACACACCGCGACCGCGATAACGCAGACGGTTATCTTCACCTGTAGGGCCAGGCATAATGGTTTCATTGGCAAAATGACGACGGGCTTCCGCAGCATAGTAACGGCAGAAATCAACGGCTTCACGGATTTCGGCAATACCGTCATCCATTGTCTTACCGGCTTCGCGCGACAAAAGATCGATGAAACGGTCGCGGTTCTTCTCCAGAAGATCACCGGCGCGTTCCAGCGCTGTCGCGCGGTCTTCAACGCCCATGCGCGACCAGCCGGCAAAGCCTTTGCGTGCAACTTCAACAGCTTTTGCAGCATCTTCAGCAGTTGCTTCAGCAACTGTGCCCACCTGAGAACCGTCTACCGGCGACAATACAGGCTGACCTGAGCCTTTTTTAGCAAAACCGGCAAATAATGGCACTGCATCAACATTCGCCCGCGCCTTAACGATCCCGTCCATAAAAGTCCCCAATACTAGTCTGTCACCAAATTCAAGTCCGGCAGAGTTACGACGCTGCCCATACATATCAACGGGATACGGAATATTTGCATTCCGCATGCCTCTGCCATCATTCAAAATTTCAACCGGACGCTTCAGCAGGCTTGCAACCGGCACATTTTCATCGCCCACAACGGAAACAAACGACGAGTTCGCACCATTTTCCAACAGGCGGCGCACCAGATAAGCCAGCAGGTCGCGATAGCCGCCAACAGGCGCATAAACGCGGCAGGCAATCTTTTCACCGGCTTCTGTCACCTGTTTGAACAGGCTTTCACCCATGCCATGCAGGCGCTGGAACTCGAAACCGCTCTTATCATTTCCGGCCATTTCCAGAATCATCGCCACTGTCAGGGCGTTATGTCCGGCAAATTGCGGGAAAATATGCTTACGCTGATCCAGCATATAGCGGGCGCAAGCAATATAAGACGCATCGGTTGCAGCTTTGCGGGTGAAGACCGGATAGTCTTCCAGACCGCGCTCCTGCGTACGCTTCACTTCTGTATCCCAGTAAGCACCCTTCACCAGACGCACCATCATGCGCTGGCCGGTCTTTTCGCACAGGGAAACAATATGCTGGATAACCGGCAGAGCGCGCTTCTGATAGGCCTGAATAGCCAGGCCAAAACCATCCCAGCCAGCC
Source organism: Pseudochrobactrum lubricantis (assembly GCF_041929865.1). Lineage (NCBI taxonomy): Bacteria > Pseudomonadati > Pseudomonadota > Alphaproteobacteria > Hyphomicrobiales > Brucellaceae > Pseudochrobactrum > Pseudochrobactrum lubricantis. Next base: position 385,327 of record NZ_JBHEEE010000002.1, on the reverse strand, counting down.
AGTGACGGATCAGCGAAAACGCGGTCGATCAGATCTAACGACAGCTCCAGACGGTCTGCTTCTTCCGCATCAATGGTGAAGTTCAGATCATAGGATTTGGCTTTCTGAGCCAGCGCCAGCACATCCGGCACCAGTTCACGCATCACCTGCGCATGATGGGTTGCCAGATAACGCGGATGCAGCGCCGAAAGTTTGACCGAAATACCCATACGATCCGGCAGCTTGCCATTGCCTGCAGCTTTGCCGATTTCATCAATCGCATCGGAATAGGATTTATAATAACGCTTGGCATCTTCTGCCGTACGGGCACCTTCGCCGAGCATATCGAAAGAATGGCGATAGCCTTTTTTCTCAGCGACTTTGGCGCGCTTCAATGCATCGTGAATATTTTCACCCAGCACGAAATGCGAACCGAGAAAGCGCATTGCCTGTTTGGTGGCTGTGCGAACTGTCGGCAAGCCCATACGCTTAACCAGCGAAGACAGAACGCCTTCCGGTGTCTCGCCCGGACGGATAACTTTAGCTGCCAGACCCAGCCCCCATGCGGAAGCGGATACAAACCATGTATCACCCTGCGCACGATGCTCAGACCAGTTGCCCTGTTTCAGCTTATCTTCGATCAGCTTGTCCTGTGTCGCACTGTCCGGCACGCGAAGCAAAGCTTCAGCCAGAACCATCAGCGCCAGACCTTCACGGGTGGAAAGACCGTATTCGCGCAGGAAGTCTTCAACACCGCCAATCCCTTTGGACTGCTTGCGGATATTGGTGATGAATTCCGAAGCCCGCGCATCAATGCGGCGGTTGGCGGCATCATCGAATGTTACGCTGGCCAGCAATGCACTGACCAGTTCATGGTCATCCGGTGCATAAGGCGCGGTAAAAGGCGGCAGTGGCAGGGTTGTATTCTGAGCCTTTTCAGAAACAACCTGAGGGGCGTTTGAAAGGGCTGTATTGGGCAGTGTCATAAAAAGGCTCCTGTAGAGTCTTGCGACGGGTTTTTAACTGTATATTTTATCTCATATAGTTTATCTCACTAATTAAAGCGCCTTATTCGGTGGATATCACTGCAAAAATCGGAATTTTAGCTAAAATGAAGCAAATTGACGCTATGGACAAAAAGATTCTCCGTGCATTGCAGGAGGACGGCAAGCTGACCAATGCCGAACTGGCCGAGAAAATCAGCCTGTCACAGACCGCAACGGCCGAGCGGGTCAAGCGTTTAACCCGCGATGGTTATGTGCTGGGCTACACGGCAAAGCTCTCACCAAAAATGCTCAACCGCTCCATGCTTGTCTTTGTTGAGATCAAGCTCGATCGCACGACACCGGAGGTTTTTGAAACCTTTGCCGAGGCCACAAAAAACAATCCGGTGGTGATGGAATGCCATATGGTGGCCGGTGGTTTTGATTATCTGGTGAAAGCGCGTGTAGCGGACATGGAGCAATATCGCCGCTTTCTGGCAGACTCCCTGCTCTCGCTGCCGGGCGTGCGTGAAACCCATACCTATCCGGTGATGGAGGAGGTTAAAGAAACCTCGGCAATCGGGATTTAAAAGCGTCATGCCTTTGCGTGAATCTATTTCTTCACGCAAAGGCGTATAATATTGTTTTAAAATAATAAATTATGCTGCGCGCTGATCCCATGGCTCGAACGGATCGTAAAGCGACGCCCATTCATCAGGCACAAAATTATCGGCTTCAACCAGACAATTATCCAGAGCAGCCCGTATTGCCCCCTCATCCATCGCAGCTGTACCGATAAAAACCAGTTCCTGCCGCCGGTCGCCCCAGAACGGATCAAGATAAGGCTGCATAGATTGCTGCCAGCCCTCATCTTCCGGCCAGTATTGTTTCGGGATAGATGCCCACCACAGACCACGTTTTCCTGTACGCAATAATGCCCCCGCCTGACTTAGCTCACCCACATAGCGCGGGCGGGTGGCCAGCCAGAAAAAACCCTTCGAGCGGATCAGCCCCGCCCAGCTTTGCTGGATGAAGTCATGGAGTTTAGCCGGATCAAACGGACGGCGCTCACGATAGACAAAAGAGCGGATGCCATATTCCTCTGTCTCCGGCACATGATCTTTAAAACCATAGAGCTCTTTAAACCATAACGGATGTTGCTCGGCCTTTTCAAAACTAAAGCGGCCGGTATTCATGATCTTCGCCAAAGGCACTTTGCCGAAATCAGCATCAACCACATCGCAGTCCGGATTGAGTGCGCGGATAATTTTATAAATATCTTGTCTTTGTGCGGGCGAAACTTCGCTGATCTTATTCAGCACCACGACATCGGCAAACTCGATCTGCTCCACCAGCAAATCCACAATACCGCGCTCATCGCTCTCACCGGCTGTCTCGCCACGATCGCTCAGAAAATCCTGCGATGCATAATCGCGCAGCAGATTAGCGCTGTCGACAACAGTTACCATCGTGTCCAACCGCGCCACATCAGAAAGGCTGAAACCTTCCTCATCACGAAATTCAAAAGTCGAGGCTACCGGTAAAGGCTCGGAAATACCGGTCGATTCAATCAGCAGATAATCAAACCGCCCCTGTTTTGCGAGCTGCGTCACCTCCTGCAACAGATCATCGCGCAAAGTGCAGCAGATACAGCCATTGGTCAGCTCAACCAACTGCTCCTGTGTGCGGGACAGATTGGCGCCACAATCACGCAGCAAAGCCGCATCAATATTCACTTCACTCATATCATTCACGATCAGGGCAACACGCACCTCTTCACGATTGTTCAAAATATGGTTGAGCAAAGTGGTTTTTCCGGCGCCCAAAAATCCGGACAAAACCGTGACAGGTAAACGTTGTTCCATTTCATCTCCTGAATATCACCATGTTACGGGTCATGCGCGCTTCAGCGCACAGCCCGTCATTATCGGAAAGGCGACATTGATATGTTATAATATAACGCATCACAAGAGATTTTACGCTATTGCGACCTGATTACACAGATTGAAGGCTTACATATAAAAACGGCGGCTGATGCGAATGAATCTCTTCATGCATAAGCCGCCATAAATATTTGTAATTCAAAAGATTTTTAACTTCAGCAAACAGGGCTGCTAAAATTACAGATCCATTTCCAGAATGGCCATGGAGAAGTTGTAGGACAGTTCGCCCTCATCTTCATCCTTATAGATGATGCCCAGAAACTCATCATCCATATAGACTTCGCAGGAGTCATCCTTACGCGGACGCGCCTTAACAGTCAGGTTCTGATTATCAAAAGTCCGCTTGAAATAGGCGTCCAGTTTCTTGATTTCTTCGGGTTTCAAACGGATTCTCCTGTTTCATTTTACGGGGCTGTCTCATGCGCCCCTGTGCCCGATATGTAAAGGGGCAACATGTCGCTTTATCCTAAAACCGCTCACACTTTTCGGGGCGTGCATTTATTCTTACGCACGCCTTACCCGAAAACCGCTTACACTTTTCAGGGCGTGCTTTTATTCAGCAGCATTAATCAGCTGATCCATCGCGCGCGAAGGCTCAGCACAATCGCAACTGCCAATCACTTTCGCCGGAACACCGGCGACCGTCACATTATCCGGCACGGCTTTAACCACCACGGAACCGGCAGCAATTTTTGAGCATTCACCGATCGTGATATTGCCAAGAATTTTTGCCCCCGCGCCGATCAGCACCCCACGGCCGATTTTCGGATGACGATCACCCCCAGCCTTACCGGTACCACCCAGTGTTACCTCATGCAGGATCGACACATCATCGCCGACCACCGCAGTTTCACCGATAACCACACCGGTCGCATGATCGAGAAAAATACCGCTGCCGAATTTCGCCGCCGGATGAATATCGGTCTGGAAAATCGATGAAGAACGGCTCTGCAGATAATAGGCGAAATCCTTGCGTCCCTCTTTCCACAGCCAATGCGCTAAGCGGTGGGTCTGGATGGCATGGAAGCCCTTCATATAAAGCAGAGGATCAAGAAAACGGTTTGCCGCCGGATCACGGTCATAAACCGCCTGCAAATCAATGCGCAAAGTCTGCGACCATTCCGGCGAGGCTTTGCTCATCGTTACAAAAGTCTGGCGCAGCAGATCAGCAGCCACATCGGCATGACCGAGACGCTCAGAAATGCGATGCATAACCACATCTTCCAGACTGCCTTGATTAAGCACTGTGGAATACAGAAACGCCGCCAGCAACGGCTCTTTCACGGCTGCAGCTTCGGCCTCAGCACGCACGGAATACCAGATCGGATCCATATGATCGACGACCTTGCTCACCGGAACAGAACCATGTGCGGCCATTGCATCACTCCTGGCTTTACAGCATTCACTTATTCTTCAATCACCGGAAGCCGCCAAATGCTTTGAAATGGCTAGAAAATCTTACCGGAAACAAATATTTCCGATTATTTTCGCCAGTCCTTCACATTGCTGCTTCCGGCATTTATCTGGGCGAGTTTAAACCGCATTACAAGAGATGAAAATCCCTCTGCTGCTATTGCGGTAAAATTACCTGAGCGGATCGTCACATTTTCATAGAAAACCTGTCCGGCAGCACTCAGCCAATCGGATGCGCCTTCAGAAACTCCAGCACAGCCTGCTTGTAAACCTTATCTCCGACCGCCAGCATATGATCGCGGTCAGGAATATCAACTGCCGTTGCATGCGGCATCAGATCGGCCAGATCCTGCGCATCACCGGCAATATCATCCTTCGTGCCGACAGCAACCAGTGCAGGCTGGCTAATCATCGCCATTGCCTGTGCGGGAATAAGCTCTTTGGAGGTGATAACACAGGCTGCAAGCGCAAAACGGTCGCTCTTTGTCTGATCTGCAAATTTACGGAACATCAGACCGCGCGGATGGGTGATACTGTCCACATCTTCCGACAACAGCGCATCATAGATCGGATCCCAGTCACCGGCACCGGTGACCATACCAATGCCTAAGCCCCCAAAGACCAGACTATGCACGCGTTTTGGGTGTTCCAGCGCCGCAAAAGCACTGATGCGCGCGCCCATGGAATACCCCATAACATGGGCTTTATCGATATTCAGATGATCCAGCAGGGCAATAGCATCAGCCGCCATTAATGACGGGTAGTAGAGTTCACGGTCATGCGGCTTGTCAGAACGGCCATGGCCGCGATTATCAATTGCAATCGCGCGGTAACCGGCATCGGTCAGTGTTTTAATCCAGCCCGGATTGAGCCAGTTGACCATACCGGAAGATGCAAAACCATGGATCAATAAAACCGGCTCACCTTGTCCTTCATCACGATAAGCCAGCTTTAATCCGTCATGCTCAAAATAACGGACTTCATTCACATTCACGACCATAGTTCACTTCCGAGATTTATTTTCCGCCCTGTTTAGCGCAACAGGACTCAAATTCACTGACATTGCCCGCATATTATCCGGTGCTTGACTGTATCACCAGCCTTGATGCCAAGTTTAGCGGCAATGCCTGCATTCACTTCAATGACAAAAGCCACAGGCTCGCCGGAAGCAACAATATCTTTTGAAAAAGGCACCGTATTTTCAGCAACCCGCGCGATTGATCCGTCATTACGGACAAACAACATATCCAGTGGCAGCGGCGTATTGGCCATCCACATCATCACCGGACGCTCTTCACCGAAAACAAAGATCATCGCACGGTCAGCCGGAAAATCCTTACGATACATCAGTCCCGCACTGCGTTTCTGATCCGTATCGGCAATTTCCAGCCCGAAACTTTTCTCGCCCGATGCGGTCTGTATTTTCAAAGCCTGCGCATCCAAAGGAACGCGCATCGGCTCTTCCTGCGCTGATACCGCAAAAGTGCCACCCAAAAGCGCGGCCACAAATACCAAATAAGCAAACCACTGTTTCATCGGGCAAACCATACTTCAAAACATATTTGAGAGAAAATATACGTGCAGACCATTATAGCAAATATAAAAAAACCGGTCAGAGACCGGTTTTAATGCGGATTAGTAAAAGGCGAACCGATATCCGGATGAATTTCTGCCGCCATCAGCCCTTTATCACCATGACCGAACCGCACCAGAACCACCTGTCCCGGACGCAGTTCCATCATACCGAAGCGACGCAGCGTTTCCATATGAACAAAAATATCTTCCGTCCCCTCACCGCGGCTTAGAAAGCCAAAACCTTTGGTACGGTTGAACCATTTGACAATTGCCCGCTCCAGCCCGCTCGACGGCGTAACCACAACATGGGTGCGTGCAGGCGGCAGAGTTGAAGGATGCGCAACATCGGAAAGGTCGAGAGACAAAACGCGGAAACATTGCCAGCCGCGTTCACCACGGCGAATTTCGCAAACAACACGCGCACCTTCCTGTGCGGTCTGAAAACCGTCACGGCGCAATGTCGTCACATGAACAAGAATATCACCGTAGCCGTCCTGATCGGGAACAACAAAACCATAGCCCTTCGCGACGTCGAACCATTTAATGACGCCGGAAATCTCGACAATATCGGTTGCATCCTCAGCGGAGTTGGTACCATCCATAAACTCATGGGACAAAGACTTGTCAGTCATGGCACGCTCCTCCTTTCATCTGCCGGGCAAATCAGGTTGATTCTCATCTTCAAGATAACACTTCCTTAACCGTATCCGGCAAGAGCAAACTTTCAATATTCCTGTTTCGATCACAGACTTTATGAGCAGGCATGCTAAAACAGCGGTGAACTATTTCAAATCTGCCCTGTTTTAAATATGACACCTGCTAAAACAGACAGGATCAAACAGGGTAAAACAGGAGGCAAACATGCGCTATTTGCACACCATGATCCGTATTCGTGACATTGATGAGTCACTGGATTTTTTTGTTGGAAAATTCGGACTGGTGGAAACTCGCCGCACGGAAAGTGAACAGGGACGTTTCACTTTGATCTTCCTCAGCGCGTCGAAAGATCAGGCGAATGCAGAAAGCTCCCGCGCGCCGGAGCTGGAACTGACCTATAACTGGGATACGGAAACCTATAGCGGCGGACGCAATTTCGGCCATCTCGCCTATGAGGTCGATAATATTTATGACGTCTGCCAAAATCTGAAAGACAAAGGCGTTGTCATTAACCGTCCGCCACGCGACGGCCGCATGGCTTTTGTGAAATCACCGGACGGTATTTCCATTGAAATTCTGCAAAAAGGCGAAAGACTGGCACCGCAGGAGCCATGGGCATCTATGGAAAATACCGGCAGCTGGTAAACTAATCTCAGCAAGCTGTTAAGCTGCCTCTTATTGGCGCGAGAGATCAACTTTCGCGGCATCCACAATGCGGATCTGTGTTGAAACAGAGCCATTCCAGTGATTGAGCGATAAATGGCCGGCAACATGCACCATGTGTCCGGCCTGATCGAACAGGAAGCGCCCAAGATCACTGTCAGCAGCACGGAAGGCAATACCGTCGACACGTTTGCCGTCCAGTCCTTTCAGGGCAACTTTCACATGATCGCGCCCGACAACACGCACATCAGCGATTGTATGGTTTGGCAGTGCCAGCAGCGGCTGCACATGACCGGCACCATAAGGCCCTGCTTTTTCCAGGGCATTATACAGCGCAACCGTGGCACCGGTGGCTGAAACCGCACCATCAATCGCCAGACTTTGCTCAGCGCGCAATTCATCCACCTGCTCGGCAGCCTGCTCTTCAAAAAATGCGCGCAAAGCACCGAGTTTGGATTTCTCCACCGTGATACCAGCCGCCATAGCGTGACCACCGCCTTTGACCAGCAAGCCCTGTTCAACGGCTTTGCGCACCAGCTTGCCAAGATCAAAACCGCTGATCGAGCGCCCCGATCCTGTGCCCACACCATTACCGTTAAAGGCAATGGCAAAAGTCGGGCGTTTCGCCTTATCTTTCAGGCGGGAGGCCAGCAGACCAACAATACCCGGATGCCAGTCTTCATTCGCAGTGACCAGAACCGCAGGCCCCGATTTACCGGAAAGCTCAGCAAAGGCTTCCGCTTCCGCCTGCTGCAACATCACCGCTTCCATCGCCTGACGCTCGGCATTCAACCTGTCTAGCTCTTCCGCAATGGTATTGGCTTCAACTGGATCATCCAGTGTCAGCAAACGGCTACCCAAAGCAGCATTGCCGATACGCCCGCCTGCATTAATGCGGGGGCCGATAAGAAAGCCGAAATGGAAACTATTGAGCGGCTCACCGATACGCGACACCCGCGCCAAAGCCGCTAAACCTGCATTGCTCTGATTACGGGCAGCAAGCAAACCTTTGACAACAAAAGCGCGGTTCACACCGATCAGCGGCACCACATCGCAAACCGTGGCCAAGCCCACCAGATCGAGAAACCTAAGCAAATCCGGCGTACCATTTGCCGCTTTGATACCGCGCTCACGCAATTCCCGTGCCAATTGCACCAAAGTCATAAAGACAACACCGGCAGCACAGAGATGCCCCTGCCCTGAAATATCATCCTCACGGTTCGGGTTAACAATCGCAGCGGCATCTTCCGGCAAGGCACCACCAAGCTGATGGTGATCCAGAACCACAACATCGGCACCGGCATCTTTCGCAGCGGTAATCGACACGGCACTGTTAGTGCCGCAGTCGACGGTCACAATCAGCGATGCACCTTTGGCAACCAGCTCGCGCATGGCATCGGGGTTCGGGCCGTAGCCTTCAAAAATGCGATCCGGAATATAAATGACATTCCTGATGTCATAGGCATTGAGAAAGCGGGATAACAGCGCAGATGAACAGGCACCATCGACGTCATAATCACCAAAGATTGCAACATTCTCACGGCGCTGAATAGCATCGGCAATACGCACAGCAGCCTGTTTCATATCCGTCAGGGTCAGCGGATCAGGCATCAGGGAGCGGATGCTCGGATTGAGAAATTCTTCGGCGGCTTCAAGGCCAACGCCACGACCGGCCATAACGCGGGACACCAGATCGGGAATGCCGTAATTCTGGGCGATGGCCAGTGCGGTATTGGCTTCCCGCAGACCTAAACGATCAACCCATTTCATGCCCGTTGCAGAAGAACGTATTCCGAGAAACAAACGCTCATTCATATCCACGCGGGCAACTCCTGTTTTTACAAACAACAAAGGCGATATCAGCATAATCCCGAAAAGTTGTATGACTTTTCGGACAAGATTATGCGCATAAATAAGAAAATGTCGCTCTTTGTCATTTCAGAGCTTGATCGAAACAATAAAGGCGACATTTTTCAATGTCGCCTTATAGCAGAATTTAATTGTGGTGCCACTCTTTGGGCTATTGTCTTAGCAGGCAAACTAGCGCCGAGTTTAAAAATCATCAGGTTGCGGCGAAAATGGTGATTTCGAGAACCGGAGCGGAGCGTACTGATAGTACGTGAGCACCGGAAGCACAGAAATCGCCATTTGCAGACCAATCCTGATGGTTTTTATTAAGCGAACTTGGAGAGGTCTTGGTGCCGCGCCTTAATCTCACGCACAGTCTGGGACTGAGCACGCATGACGATGGTGTGGGTCTGGATGTAGTCGCGGGCAAATTTAACACCGGAGAGCATGTTGCCGTCGGTTACACCGGTGGCTGCAAACAGCACGTCGCCTTTGGCCATTTCTTCCATCAGGTAAACTTTGTTCGGGTCTGTAACGCCCATTTTCAGAGCGCGGGCGATCTGGTCATCAGAATTGAACTGCAGACGACCCTGCATCTGGCCGCCGATGCAGCGCAGAGCTGCTGCTGCCAGAACGCCTTCAGGCGCGCCGCCAATGCCGAGATAGATATCAATGCCGGTTTCATCCGGATTGGTGGTGTGCATAACACCGGCAACGTCACCGTCACCGATCAGACGGATTGCAGCACCGGTTGCGCGGACTTCTTCGATCAGGCGTGCGTGACGCGGACGATCCATAATGCAGGCGGTGATTTCGTTGACTTTAACGCCTTTGGCTTTTGCCAGCGCATTCAGGTTTTCAGTCGCAGAAGCGTCAATATCTACAACGCCGCGCGGATAGCCCGGACCAACAGCGATTTTCTGCATGTAAACGTCCGGCGCGTAAAGCAGATTGCCTTTTTCAGCAATTGCAACAACAGCCAGCGAGTTTGGCAGGTTCTTGGCGCAGATGGTGGTACCTTCCAGCGGGTCGAGCGCGATGTCGACTTCAGGACCGTTGCGGGTACCAACTTCTTCACCGATATAAAGCATCGGCGCTTCGTCGCGTTCACCCTCACCGATAACAACAGTACCGGAGATCGGCAGACGGTTCAGCTCTTTACGCATGGCGTCAACAGCAACCTGATCCGCAGCTTTTTCATCACCGCGGCCACGCAGACGGGCAGCAGCCACAGCGGCGCGCTCGGTCACGCGAACCAGCTCGAGTGTCAGAATACGGTCGAGACCCTGCGGGGTCTGATCTGCAGAATTGGCCATTTAAACAGTCCTAAATTCGTTATCGAAAGATATGCCTGCAATCCGGAATAGTATCGCTGCGCAACGGATACAAAACTGCTGTAGCCGATTATGATGACAGGGGATTGTCAGACATGGTCGCCATCTTTTGGCAAAGTCGGGCTCTCCCTGCAAGGGATAAAGCGCGGGGAGAAAAAGTAAATCGATTATACTCGGTTGAAAAACCATCACATTTGAAAACGAGTGATACCGGCAGTGTATTTTTCATAAAATTACACTGCCGGTATCTTTTGTTATATATCAGACTATTCAGCCCGCAAGCTGTCCGGCTTCTTCAAAGAATGCTTCCGGTGACTCCACTTCAACCAGCTTATTCTTCACAATCTGCCAGAAACGATTGCCGGTATTGCGCACGAAACTACGGTCATGCGACACCAGCAGACAGGCGGCATCGCTGTTCAGCAGCTCCGCTTCCAGCGCCTCCTGCCCCTCAATATCCAGATGGTTGGTCGGTTCATCGAGAATATAGAAATTCGGATGTGTCAGCCGTAATACCAGCATGGCAAGCCGAGCTTTTTGTCCGCCGGAAAGTCGTGCAACCGCCTTCCCCTGCATATCAATATTCATACCCGCCCCTGCCAGCAGCGAACGCGCTTTCTGATCGCCTATATCAAAACGACGAATGATGGTTTCCAGCGGCGTATGCTTGTCATTGAGTTCCGACAATGCCTGATCGCTATAGCCCAGCACCAGTGACGGCGTGGCTTTAAGTGCCGAACTTTCCGGCTCAACACCCGTAATCACATTCCGTACCATGGTCAGCAACCGTGTTTTGCCGGTACCATTGGCACCCAGCAGCACGATACGGTCACCGGGATTGATCCATAAACGGCCAGTTTTATAGAGAATGCGATTATCCGGTGTGACCACATCAAGATTATCAATCACCACCAGTGCACGGGCATGACTGCTCTGCCCTGCCAGCCTGATAACACCGGCAGACCGCTCCAGATGCGCAGGCTTGGCAGCATCTTCCAGCTTCTCCGCACGGTCCTTCAGCTGTTTGGTTTTTATCACCAGCAGGTCACTGCCCGAATTGATACCAATATTATTGAGTTTGGCCGCCTGTTTGCGCAATTGCTGTGCGGTTTTCATATCTTTTTGATATTGGCGCGCATCGGCAGCATCAGCCTCATCCAATGCGACACGGGCACGGCTATAAGGCAGAGCATAGATTTGCGAATTTTCAGGCCGCAAAAACAATGTACGCTTGGTCACAGCATCGAGAAAAGCACGGTCATGGCTACACATAAGCACCGCTGTTGAACGCGGCAGATCATTCAACCAGCCTTCCAGCAGGTGGATTTTTTCCAGATCCAGATGGTTGGTCGGCTCGTCCAGCAGCAACAGATCGGGCTCGGCAATCTGCGTTCGCGCCAGCAAAGCAAGGCGCTGCCAGCCTCCGCTCAACTGCCGCATTGCACGGTCACGCATATCCTGCGGCACACTCAGATCGTCGAGAATAATATCAACGCGCCAGCTTTCATTCAGCTGCGCATCTTCATCCAGCCCGCTCAGCACCACATTATATAAGGAAATATCCAGCCAGTCCTGCGGCACATATTGCGGCACCACGCCGGTTTTCAGACCACGGGCACGGGTCACCAGACCATCCGTTGGCTCCAGATCACCGCTGATAATACGCATCAGACTGGATTTACCGCGACCGTTGGCGGCAACCACACCAAGACGTTCCCCCTCACCGACAACGAGGCTTAAATTGCGAAACAGTTCAACGGACAGAGTAAGAGAAAGATTTTGAAGATTAAGGTAGGACATAAGATCAGCTCAGAATTTGCCATAGCCGTACAGAACATCGCATAGATGCGAACTGGTAACGGGATGGCTCAAATCAGATGCAGCATACTCCAAGCAGAACTGCACCTTTCAGAAAAGGCTGATAAAGACAGATTTGACAGTCTTAATCGGCCCTGCACAAATTAATGAGACAGGGCGTAATCAGGGCCGAATGTGTGATGATGCTGATGTCGCAGAGAAAACATCTTACGGCCCTCCTTTCCTAAACTGCGTTGAGCTGTTCAGAAATTTATCAAATAGATTTTTTGCTGACAAGAGCTATCCGCAACAAAAAACCGCCGGAAATTCCGGCGGTTTTTATCAACTCTTGTCTTTATTAGAGCGCCGTGTGCCAGACTTGGCACACAAAACTCGCTCTAACACTTTAAAATGCGAGCATAATTTTACCTTAAACTGATCCAAGTTTAAGGAATTATGCCCTACCCCGCACGCTCAATGCGGATCATCTGCGGCTTGTCGAAGAGATCACCATCTTCGGTAATCGCCTTCAAAGCCTGCTTAACCGCTGATTCCGTGGTTGCATGGGTTACGAGAACAACTGTCTTAATCACAGCCTCTTCGACATTGGCACCCGTGCCGCGCTGTACGATAGATTCCAGCGAAATATCATTTTCCGCCATGCGCTTGGCAATGGTTGCAAACACACCGGCGCGATCATGCACATTCAGACGAATGAAATAACCACCGGCATGAGAACGCATTTTCGCGCGCGCTGTCGGCTTCAGATCTTTTGCAGGCGTACCGAAGACCGGCCCGTGCTGGAAACCCGGACGGCTCTTACCGATATCAGCAATATCACCAATCACAGCAGAGGCCGTGGCATTGCCGCCGGCACCCGGACCTGAGAGCAGCAATTCGCCGAGAAGGTCGGTTTCGATCGCCACCGCATTGGTCACGCCATGCACCTGCGCAATAACAGAAGAGGTTGGCACCAATGTCGGATGCACACGCTGCTCCACACCGGTTTCTGTTTTCTGCGCTACGCCCAGCAGCTTGATTTTATAACCAAGCTCTTCCGCTGCACGGATATCCGCGAGCGAAATATTGCTGATACCTTCCAGATAAATATCATCAGCCGCAATCTGCGTGCCAAAGGCAATACTGGTCAGCAGTGCCAGCTTATGCGCCGTGTCATTGCCTTCAATATCAAAGGTCGGATCAGCTTCTGCATAACCAAGACGCTGTGCATCTTTCAGACATTCGGTGAAGGAAATCCCCTCCTCACCCATACGGGTCAGGATATAGTTACAGGTGCCGTTCATAATACCGTAAACGCGCGACACAGTATTACCGGTCAGCGATTCACGCATCGCCTTAATCACCGGAATACCGCCTGCAACCGCTGCTTCAAAATTCAGCAACACGCCTTTGGCTTCCGCGATTTTAGCCAGTTCCACACCATGATAGGCCAGCAAGGCTTTATTGGCAGTCACCACATGACGACCGGAATTGAGTGCAGCCTCAACAGCAGCACGTGCAGTACCTTCCGAGCCGCCAACCAGCTCAACAAAAACATCAATATTATCTGATTTTGCCAGTGCGACCGGATCATCGAACCATTCAATATTGCTGAGATCAACACCACGGTCACGCGTACGGTCACGTGCGCTGACCGCAGTCACTACAATTTCGCGTCCGCATTGCCTTGTCATCATTTCGGCTTTATCGCGCAGAATGCGCAAAACCGATGCTCCTACGGTGCCAAGTCCGGCGACACCGATCCGCAATGCATTACTCATTATTGTGCCTCAGCAATATATACTTAATTCAACGGGCGGGAACTGTATGCTCCCGCCTCACTTTATTCGCTTGGCTCAGGACATTCCCCTGAAGCCGCCTTTTTATCAGGCAGCTCCGTCAGCATTCCCCAGAAAGCGTTTGATATTACGCGCGGCCTGACGAATACGATGTTCGTTCTCCACCAAAGCAATGCGCACAAATTCATCCCCATGTTCACCGAAACCGAGGCCGGGCGCAACAGCTACATCAGCTTTTTCGATCAATAGTTTGGAAAAATCGAGCGAGCCCATGGCACGGTAGCGTTCAGGGATCGGAACCCACGCAAACATTGTCGCCTCAGGAGACGGAATTTCCCAACCTGCACGGCCAAAACTCTCGACCAGAACATCGCGGCGTGTCTTATAAACATTACGCACATATTCAATATCGCTGCCGTCGCCGTTCAGCGCTGCCGTTGCAGCCACCTGAACCGGCGTGAAAGCACCGTAATCGAGATAGGATTTGACCCGTGTGAGCGCCGCAATCAGCCTTTCATTGCCAACCGCAAACCCCATACGCCAGCCGGCCATCGAGAATGTTTTGGACATAGAGGTAAATTCAACCGCCACATCCATTGCACCCTCAACCTGCAACACCGATGGCGGTGGGTTGTTTTCATCGAAATAGATTTCCGAATAGGCCAGATCTGACAGGATGATAATATTATGCTTACGGGCAAAGGCCACCACTTCCTTATAGAAGTCGAGTGTCGCCACTTGCGCAGTCGGGTTGGACGGAAAACTCAGAATCAGCGCAATCGGGCTCGGGATCGAGTGCTTAACACCGCGCTCCAGCGAGACGAGGAAACTGTCATCCGGTTTTGCACTGATGGAGCGGATGACACCGCCGGACATGACAAAGCCGAAAGTATGGATCGGATAGGTCGGATCCGGACACAGAATAACATCACCCGGCGCAGTAATTGCCTGCGCCATATTGGCGAAGCCTTCTTTGGAACCAAGCGTGGCAACAACCTGTGTATCCGGATTGAGCTTCACACCAAAACGACGCGCATAATAATTGGCCTGCGCTTTACGTAAGCCAGGAATCCCTTTGGATGAGGAATAGCGATGGGTGCGCGGGTCCTGCACAGCCTCACAGAGCTTATCAATAATGCCCTGCGGTGTCGGCAGATCAGGATTGCCCATGCCAAGATCAATAATGTCGGCACCCGCCGCTCGCGCACTCGCCTTCAGGCGGTTAACCTGTTCGAAGACATAAGGTGGCAGGCGACGGATTTTATGGAATTGTTCCGACATATCTCTCTTCCGTTTAATTAAAATGCGATGCAGCATAATCTTGTAAAACTGCACGGCTGTTAAAAGTCCGGATCAGTACGACCCGAATCCAGAGTGCCAAAACAGCACTCCGATCTGTAAATTCTAAAATGCGAATAAATTTATGGCGTATCAAAACGCCTGTCGTCAGATCAGCCTGTTACTCAGTGGCTTCGATTGCCTTTAATGTGGCATCGGTTTCCGCCTGCAACTGGCGTTTGCGGGCTTCGATTTCCGCTCGGCTCGATCCGGTTGCGGGTGCGCTTCCCTGACGCGCCTTGGCGCTGCTGAGGCTACCGGTAATCCGGTCTTTTTCCTCAAAGGTCAGCTGCTTGGTTTCACCGCGCGGCATAATCCCGAAATTCGGATAAGCTCCGGTACGCAGCGCACCTTCCTGCGGCACACCGGCAGAAGGCCCGCTTGTGCAACCCGCGAGCGCCACAGCAGCCACGGCAAACATTGCATTACGCAGCGTTGCGAAGTGATGTGTCTGTTGTGCGCTCATAGAGGAAATTCCCTGCATATCGAATTCTGGTCGTAACTCTGGCCGAATAACCGGACAATAAACGTATAGACGCATTTCGCAACAGGAAGCTTTCATTTCCGCCGTGAAAAACACTCTTATTTACGTCATACTGCCAAGTCTGCCCGCGAACACGAAATGTAACAATTGTTATTGTTTTGAAAAGAATTGTTACAGGGCATAACTTGCGCCCCAATTAATAAAGAATTAACAATTTTTGCGACGAAAACAGTCATTCCGCATATATTAATAATAGCCAGAATTTTGCACAAACGGAGCCTCTTTACAGCCCTTTGTGCCAGCAGTTGCACAGGAAACCTTTGATTTGAGTTCAGTTTCCGCAGATGCACTCAGACAAGTCGCAGCATAATGAAGGGTCTGCTTTGTTCGATACGATAAAACGTATACGAGAAAAAAACGCTCAGCTTTTCTGCGGCTCAGCTATCATTCTCGCTTTAAGCATCAGTGGCTGCACCACATCTTCCGGCACATCCCTGCTGGAAAGCGTCGCCAATGATACGACTCTGGCCGAAAATAAATCCGGCGATTCCGCTTCTGATACTCCGGCGTCAAATACAGCAACCGCTGCGACAAAAGCTGCTCCGGCCTCTGCTATAACGGCAGAAGCCGCAAAACAGACAGCAGAAGCACAAACGGAAAAACCGGTACAGGTTGCCTTGGCTGATACAGCCGCCGCCGCAACCAATCAGATTGTACAGACACCGGAAACCGCAGCCCCTGCCGAACAACCGAGCACTCTGGCTGCACTTTTCGGCACACGAAACAAGCCTACTGCTGCTTTAGCAGCGATTCCGCAGGCAGAAGCAGCAACACCGGCGACAAGCCAGACAAAGCCGCAGAATAATGCTGCTCAGGCCGAAACTGCCAAGCCGGATGGAAGCGCAAATACCGCACAAACTCCTGCAATTGACAGAACAAGCCAGAGCGCAGGCGCGGCAGCCCGTCTTTTCTCACCGGGAAAAAACAGTGTGCGCGGCACCGGAAAACAGGAAGCTACGGTTACAGCCTCTGCCACTCCTAAAAGAGCAAGCGACTATAATTATACGCTGCCGGGTGTGCGTGCGAATGGCGGCGTAGAGATTCGTCACAGTAATAAAGTGTTCGACGAAAGCGATATTGATCTTGATGAAGACGATTTCAGCGCGCCGGTAACACTCGCCTCCGCTGGCGGCATGGCGCGTCTTGCGCCGAACGGCCTGCGCACCCAGCATGATAAAGTGCAGGTTTCCTGCCTGAAACCGCAGCTGGTCTCAATGATTAAACGCCTTGAAAGCCACTACCGCAAACCGGTTGTCATCACCTCCGGCTACCGCAGTCCGGCGCACAACCGTTCGGTCAGAGGTGCGAAACGCTCATTGCATATGTCGTGTTCAGCGGCTGATCTGCAGATTCCAGGCGTTTCCAAATGGGAGATCGCCCGTCAGGTACGCACATGGCCAAGTCGCGGCGGTGTCGGCACCTATTGCCATACAGAATCGGTACATATCGATGTCGGTCCGGAGCGCGACTGGAACTGGCGCTGCCGTCGCGGCTAAAAAATACTGTCAGACAAATCATTTTACAGGCCGGATCAGCTATCTGATTCCGGCCTGTCTTCATTTTCTGAACCGCTCTGGTGATTTGTGCGGCAGATTTGCATTTATTTGCAGGGCAAAATGGCACCCAAACACGCCTCAGCTCCCGTCATTCAGCGCTAAACACTTAATTCCACACGACAAAAGCAGCGCTTCCGTGGCTTTATTCACAGGCAGAGCACTGCCAAATGAAAAAAATCTGCATTTTTTGCAAATTTCTTATTTTACCCACTTGCACGATAAATATCATGCCGCTATAAGCCGGTTCACCAGC